>NZ_JAHCLR010000050.1 GCF_018455725.1 Mycolicibacter acidiphilus | reverse complement strand
CCTGTTTCGGGAGTTGTTACTCAGCACCACCCAAGGCTTGAGGCCATGGCCGAGGTCCACACGAAAGACCTGGCCCCGCATTGCCCGAGTCACCGGTTGCGCTCGGTGCGCTGCGTGTACCGGTCGCGGGCGGCCCGGCGTTCGGCGGCTGCGTGCCCGCTGTTGAACTCCTCAGCCAGGCTGCTGTAGTCCAGGTCGAGAACTTGCTCGCGCAACGCTTCGGCTCCCGCCTGAAGCAACGCTCGCAGAGCGGCGGCCTCCGACGTGATGTCAGTGTTGCCGTGCTGGTTCGCCCAGTGCCGCAGTACCTCGAACGGTGTCGAGCCCTGCGTGAGGTACGGCGCGATCACCGCCTCGTCGGCGTCCTTGAGGATCAAACTCACACGCTTACCCACACCATCACAATACACTTACCCACAGCGCATGATCAGGCGTAGATATTGCACCGATTTCACACGCTGTCCGGCGCATCGGTCTCATAGTGCTCTCCGTGTCCACCACCAGGTCGCCTGAGACCACCCGCACGCTGCGCAGACGCGCTGGGTGGCTTCCTGGGGAACGAAACCGCCAGTCCCCGATAGGCCCCCGCCGCGAGGGGGTGTCGTGGCGGGTGAGGATCAATGAGACGGCTCGGCGACCGTTTCCCGCGGATGAGCTTCTTTCGCCCTCGTTCCCTGCCCGCCCCTGGACACCGCCTCCCCTAGTCCCCATATGGGACATAAGCCGGTGTTAGCGGTGGCTACTCGTCGTCCGGGATGGCGGGCGTCGGGAACGGCTGCCCGTTGTTGAAGTCGCGCTCCAGTCGGTCGCACAACTCGTTGATGGCCTTGCGGATGAACTTCTGCTGTTGGCCGATGCCGGTGTGAGGCTGCGTCCAGGTGATGGTGTTCACCATGCGCTCTTTGGCATCCTCGGGCAGCGACAGCAGGATGTCCTTCGATGCGACGGGACGCTTCGACGCTGTGGTGCTCGTACTCGGGGTCGCCTGACCGGCCTGCTTCTGCGGTGCCCGCCGGGTACGGCCGCGACTGATTGTCGGGCTGGGGTTTTCGGCCGACTGGACGGCCGGCGGCTCCGGCTCGGGTGAGGGGCCGGGCTCAGCGACTGGGGCGACCCGGGTTTCGGTGACAGCTGCTTCGGAAGCCGGAACGGGGTGCACGGGCTGGGTGTCGGCAGGCGGCGGCTCGTTGGCTGCGGCGGCCTGACCGATCGAGCTGCGCCGGGGGCGCGGGCTCGGGAAGGCCGGCTTGGGGATGGTGGTCATGCGGGCTCCCTTACCTGGTTGAGGGTCTTGACGATTTCGGCGAAATTCGTTGCCAGTCCGCGACTTCGGGCTGTAGGACGTGGGTGTTCGTCGAGGCCCATGCCGACGACGGTGAGGCGTGCCAGGTCGGCCATCAGGGGTATCGGGTCACCGAGGATGTCAACCTGGTCGTCGACTGCGAGGTCACGGATCTTCTGCAGCCATTCCTCATGATCGCGCCGGCTGGTGATCACTCTGTTGACAACCCAGCCCGCGACGGGAAGGGACTTCCCCAGGTACTCCTCAAGCTCCTCCACGGCTCGCATGGTCTGATCGCCACCGCGAATTGCCGGCACCTCCGGTTCGAGGATGAGCACCAGGCTGTCGGCCGCCATCAGGGCGTTGCGGGTGACAAGGTCGGTAGCCGGCCGGGTGTCGATGAAGACGCAATCCCAGTGGTCGGCAACAGGCCGCAATGCCCGGCCCAGCGAGTTCTCCGCACCGGGCTTGCCGAACAGCGCATCCTGGACCGCTTGCAGACCGTCGAACCCCGACGGCAGCAGATCAATGCCGGGCCGGCGCGTCGGGATGACGGTGTCCTCCACCGAGGCCTGGGTCTGGCGATCCAGGACGTCGGCGAGCGTCAGGGGTGGCGGCTCGTCCGCGCTGAACGTGGTGAGTTGGGATGTGGCGTTGCCCTGAGGGTCAGTGTCGACGATGAGCACGCGCAGCCCCATCGCGGCCGCGGCGTGAGCACACCCGTGCGCAACGAGGGTTTTGCCGACTCCGCCCTTGAGGTTCGCGAAAACATGGATGGCCATACGAGTCCTTACGTTAGGGGTCGTTACCCTACGGAATATAACGTGACATCAGTTGATATCAGCACACACTACATGTCATACACAGACACTATATACCAGTAGTTAGCATCATGACACAGTACGAAAGGTATCAGAAGCATATATGCCACCATAGTATCTGCATGTACATACCGTTATCTTATATATTGGCTACTAAGTGCCCATATGGGTCGAATGGACCACGGGCCGCGGCGGCCGAAACCGTCGACCCGTTACACCGGCCCACCGCCGCCGCAGGGCCGCGAACAGACCCTCGCGGCACCCCTCCATCGACCAAGCATCCATTCGTGCGCCTACGGCCGATCTGAGCCGTTTTCCCAGGTCGTGGTCGAAGGTCTGGACGCTGCGGGGATGCTACGGCAGAAGGGTCTGCCGGGGGCACGTGCCCGCCGGCGCGGCCTGTCCGATGCCGCCCTGGGTACACCGCGGCGGCACTTGTCCTACAAGACCGCCTGGTACGGATCACAACTGGTGGTGGCTGACCGTTGGTTCCCTTCGTCGAAGACTTGCCACATCTGCTGGCATGTTCAGGACGTCGCCTGGGGTGAAAACTGGACGTGTGATCGTGATGACGGCGGTTGCGGGGCCACTCACCAACGCGACGATTGCGCCGCGATCAACCTCGCACGCTACGAGGAACCCGATAGCGTCGTCGGCCCAGTTGGGGCAGCCGTCAAGCGTGGAGCCGACCGTAAGACCGGGCCACGCCCGGCTGGTGGCCGTGAAGCGCGGAAGGGAACCGGCCACCCGGCCGGGAAAGAACCCCGAGACGGGGTGCGAGTCGCGTGACCACTAAAGATCACTCACTCGCAACGGCCTCGGTGATGAGTACGTTCAGTGACGTATCGGGCGCTCGGCGGTCTCCATGCCGCATATGATGCTGCATTCTTCGCAGCAGCCCAGGGTGTCGGTGGTCTCGGCTCCGCGTTCGGCGTCGCGGCGGGCGCTACCGGTGACGCTCTGGCCGACGCACGCACCTCAGGTTCGGTCCAGTATTTCGCTGACGTCATCGGGAGCTAACGTCAACGCGAGGGCATCTCGGTATTTCTTCGCTGCTTCCTGGTATCCCAGTGCAGCGTCCCGGTAGTGCATCGCGGCGGCATCGCCGGCCAGTAACTGGGCCTGTGCGTCGAGTAGGTTCTGCTGTGCCCCCAACAGCAGCCGGTTGATCTCCACTTGGGCGGCCAACTGCTGCGCGACCCGCGGCGCGTCGGTGAGTTCGGCGACCCGGGTGTCCACCGGCAGTTCGTCGCTGTGGACGAACCACCGGTGCGCGGCACCGTGCTTACGGACACCGCCGCGCAGTTGTCCGGCCAGAATCATCGACCGCACAGTGCGCCAGTCACGGCCTAATCGCTTCGCAGCCGCACGTAACGGCACCAACTGTGCAGCGGGCACACCGTCGAGGGCGCCGGGTGGGGGGGCATCAGGAGGCGACATAACCAAGCCTGTGCCGCCACATGCGACCAGAGTACCTGCCCCATGCTCCTCGGCGGGAACATGTTGACGCTAAATGTCCTTGGGGGTCCGGGAATCGTTGGCATTCGTGCGTGTCTGTGCGGCGTGATGTCGCTAAATGTCGCTACGCTAGCGACACGGCCCCCGGCATGCGCCCGGCGGCAACGAACCAAGGAGCAGCGATGCAGACTCGCGCGGAGAGTCGCAACATGACCGAGCTGGTTGGCGTACGCTTCCATCCAGAGGACATGGCCCTGGTCAAGCAAGAGGCTCAGCGGCGGGGGATCGGCGTAGCAGAGCTTCTACGCTGCACCGTGTTGGACGGACTGCACCACCAACGCATCGCCTGAACTGCCGCGCCCCGGTCGGCGCGAGCGAACGAACACCGCAACACGCAGTATCACGGTAGGTGTGCAATACTGCGTTAAATTGTCGTAAAGTATGCAACGACAGACAGTTCGTAGCACGCTGGCCGATCAAGTGCCTGCGCGATGTCAGGGAGGTCATCATCGAGGTGGGTGCACACGACTCGCCGCCCAACGAGGTCACGCCAGGCGACCCGGACACCAAACGTCTGGCGAAGTACGTGTTTGCGCGGATGGCTGAACTCGACCTCAGTGTCCTGGCGGCCGCCAAGCTCGGCATCGTCTCCCGATCGACACTGGTAACCTTAGGCAAGAGTCAGCGGGTCCCCACCTTCGTCACCCTCGCCCGATTCGACAACCTGCTCAACTGGGTTCCCGGGTCCGCACAGAAAACCCTCCACGGTGGGGAACCAGTCGTGCGCGAGGACTACACCACATCAACGAGCTCTACCGCCAAGCTGCCCGCCCGAACCGCAGGCGCGTCCGGTGCTGTCACGCAGCAAACCGCCCTTGACTCGTTGAACCGACACATCGCCGCCCGCCTCATCGAACTGGGGATGGACCGGCAGCGCTTCGTTGGCACCGTTGGGCTGATCGGCACCCGCGGACTGAAACTAGACACCGCCGGCGAGATTCCCGCCGAGGACGTGCTGCTGCGCATGGACGCTGTGCTGCACTGGGCACCCGGGTCAGCACTGGCAGTGGTTCACGGTGCCGACCCGGTGCCCGTCAAGCGGCTACGCGGCGGGCCACACCCGGCGATGCCACCGCTGCGTACAGCCCAAGACGCCCTCAAAGGGCTCAGCGCCAAACTGTCGCGCATGGGCCACACCATCGAACAGGCCCAGGCCGAGGTCGTGCGGGCCATCGACCAGACCACAGCGGCACTGGCCGAAATCGAGAACCAACAAGCCCTCATCGCCGAAATAGACCTTGCAGCGGACGCACTGACCGCACCAGAGACCGTCATAGACGGCACAGCACCCGACGACACGACAGACACCGTCGACCCCGGTGCAATAGAGCAGTCACCGCACGCCGGTGACCAGGACGGTACGGGCAAGGCCCTACCGTCAGTTCCGGGCGCCTCCACACGGGGCAGCCGCAAGTCAGGAAAGAAACGCCAATGACAAGCGGCCGTGGGAGAACCTTATGGGCGACATCGAGACGCCAGATCTGTTCGGGAACAACGAAGCCGAGGATGGCAGTGTCGGAAATGGTGCGGCAAGCAGCCGAAACGGTGTACCGCAAATACATCGGGATGCCCGCGGAATGGACCCCGCAGCAGCAGGATCAGTTCCTGGACCTCAAGACCGCCCATATCGACGACCAGGCGTGGGAGATCGCCATGGCGACCCGCGAGACAGCGGTGCAGAACTGGCCGGCACACCACAACGGGCAGCTACCGGACTACCTGGAGACGGTGGGATTGTGGGAGTCGGCGATCCAGAACGCCCGCTCGGACCTGATCCGCAGCGAACTCTACGACACGATTCCCGAACCCGAACTGGGGGAGTTGCCGACGCCGAGCGAGGCGACCCCACCGGTGGTGACCGGCATTCCGTGGACCGACCGGTGGCGACACCTGCGATACCGGACGATCGAGCCGACCGACGAAATGGACGACCTGGTCGATCAGGTGTGGCCGCCGGAGCAGTTCAGCACGATGTTTCGGGTCGTGGCGGCGATTCTGGTGGCACACCGGTGGCAAGAGGGCCTGGCGGTGCCGGACAGCCCACGGCACCTGCTGGCCGAAACCTTGATCGACCAGATCAACGCCGACCTGACCACGATGGGCTACCCGCCCGAGGGCAGGTAAAACCGCCGGCCCGGCGCAAGCCCAAAACCCGCGAACAACCCGCCGACGATCAACTGTCCCTGTTCGGCGACGACGACCTCGACCAGCCCACCGACCCTCGGGTCATTGACCCCGGTGGCAGCCCACTGCGCCCACGACGCGCCACCGAAGCCCCCACCGGAACCCACGGCGCCACCGACGCAGCCCCCCAAGGGCCAGCACCGCACCGACCGGCCCCAGAGGCGGGGGAACCCGGTGGGGGAGTAGCGCCCGCACCGGCGATCACCGACACCGCGACCGTCGAGCCCAGCCCCCAACCGGCACGCGATTTCCAACCCGGCACCCAGATCTGGGTGCCCTCGGGCACCAGAGCCCGCATCGACGCCAACCTGGCCGTCATCGACACCTTGGCCCGCCTCGACACCGAAAACCGCCCCGCCACCGGCACTGAACAAGAAGTGCTGGCCCGCTGGTCGGGGTGGGGAGCCACCCCAGAAGTCTTCGACGAACGCATCGACACCTACCAAACCCAACGCGACTACCTCAAAGAACACCTCACCACCGACCAGTACCGGTCCGCCTCGGCAAGCACCCTCAATGCTCACTACACCGATCCCGCCATCGCCGCGGCCATGTGGCAGGCACTCACCGACGCCGGTTTCGCCGGCGACCGTGTCCTCGAACCCGGGTGCGGGTCAGGCAACTTCATCGGCCTGGCACCAGCCGGTGCGGAAATGGTCGGAGTCGAAAGCGACCCCATCACCGCCGCCGTGGCCGCCCGCCTGTACCCCTCAGCCCAAGTCCGCCTCGAAGGCTTCGAAACCACACGCCTGCCCGAATCAACCTTCGCAGCCGTCGTCGGCAACGTACCGTTCGGCGACTTTCGGGTCGCCGACCCCATCTACAACCCGCAGGGCTTCTCCATCCACAACCACTTCATCATCAAATCGTTGCGCCTGACCGCACCAGGCGGCTACGCACTGCTGCTAACCAGCCGCTACACCATGGACGCCATCGACCCCAAGGCCCGCACCGCACTGTCGAAGGTCGCCGATCTTATCGGGGCCGTGCGCCTGCCCACCAAAGCGTTCGCAAGAGTCGCCGGCACCGACGTCATCACCGACATTCTCGTCCTGCGCCGCCGCGAACCCGGGCGCACCCTCAACCCCAATCACACCGACTGGCTGACCAGCGGCCCCATCAACGACCTCACCACCGCCGACGGCACCACCGCCACCGACATATCCATCAACCACTACTTCCACCAGCACCCCCACAACATCCTGGGCACCCTGACCGCAGGCAGCGGCCAATTCGGGGCACAAACCCTACGCGTAGAAGCCGACACCCTCACCAACCTCGCCGACACCGTCACACAACGCCTAACCAGAATCATCAACGACGCCGCACAAGACAGCGACCGGTCCTTCACCGCCCTGCCAGGCACCCTGATCGACCCCGGCGAAATCTCCTTCGCCGGCGGGCTGGTCACCGCCGCCACCGAAGCCCAACGACCCCGCCTGCACAGCCTGCGCTACGACACCACCAGCCAGAGCCTGCAAAACTGGACCGGCCACCAATGGTCAACCGTGAACGCACCGAAAACCCGATTGGCCGAAACACGCGAACTGCTCGCCATCCGCGACGCCGCCGAAGCACTCATCGGCTCCCAACGCGACCAAGCCGCCGTCGGCGACCGTGAACGCCTACGCACCCATCTCAACCGGCTCTACGACACCTACGTCACCAAGCACGGACCCATCGGCCGGTTCAAATGGACCACCCCCCAACCGATCAGCCTCGAAAAACACGACAAGCGAGTCGAGAAGGCCGAAGAAGCATGGCGCAAAGCCGCCGGCGATTACGACGGGCCAGTCCCCGCCGACCTGCTCGCAGAATGGGACGAGCAAGCCTGGGCGGAATCAACCCCCAGCAAACGCAGCGCCCACATCATCGCAGCCCTGCGCGCCGACCCCGGCTGGGGACAGCTGTCATCGCTGGAGGCCATCGACAACGACACCGGTGAGGTCCGCAAAGCCCCGATCTTCACCATCGACGTCCTCGGCCCCGCCGCCGTCGTCGAGCACTGCGACACCATCGACGAAGCCCTGGCCGTCTGCCTAGGCGAACGCAACCAAGTCGACGTCACCCGCATCGCCGAACTGCTACACCAAGACCAAGAAACCACCCGCGATCAACTCAACGGCCTGGTCTTTCCCTCCCTGAACGATCCGAGCGAGCTGATCCCGGCCACGACCGCCCTGTCGGGCAACGTGCGCGACAAACTCGCCCGCGCCACCGACGCCGTTACCGACAACCCGATCTACCGCGACTACGCCAGCGCCCTGGCCGCGGTTCTGCCCGAAGACCGCACCGCCTCCCAGATCACCGCCCGCCTCGGAGCAAGCTGGATCGGCGTCGAACACCACATCGCCTTCGTCCGCGAAGTCCTCGGCGCCCAGCGCATCACCGCTGACCACGTCGGCGGCACCTGGACCTTCGAATGCCCGAGATGGGAACGCGAGAGCGTTGCCATGACTGAAACCTTCGGCACCCCAGCCAAAGACGCCATCGAACTGCTCGACGCGGTATGCAACAGCAAAACGATCATCGTGCGAGCCCCCGCCGAAGAAGACGCATCCGGGCCACCACCGATCGACGGTGACGCAACCATCGCCGCCCAAGCCAAGGCCGCCCGCCTCGACGAACGATTCAAGGCGTGGGTGTTCGAAAACGAGCAGCGCCGCGACACCCTGGTCAGCGAATACAACCGCCGCTTCAACAGCATCGTCCCACCCCGATACAACGGGGCTGGCCTGACCTTCCCCGGCAAATCAGAACGGTTCGTCCCCCACAGCTACCAACGCGACGCAGTCGCCCGCATCCTCGCCGAACCCACCGTGCTCCTCGACCACGTCGTCGGAGCCGGCAAGACCGGCACCATGTTCATGGCCGCCATGGAACTGCGGCGCCTGGGCCTGGCACGGCAGCCCTGGATCGTCGTACCCAACCACATCATCGAACAGGTCGGTGCCGAAGCCAAGTGGTGGTACCCCGGCGCCCGCGTCCTCATCGGCGACGCCAGCACCGACCGCGAAGCCCGCAACCGGCTCATCGCCCAGTCCGCCGCCGACGACTGGGACATGGTCATCATGGCCGAAAGCCAATTCGGGCTCATCGGCGTCAGCCCAGCCACCCACCGCCGCTACATCGACGACGAAATCGCCGAAATGCGGGCCGCCCTGACCGCGCCCGGCGCCGAATTCAGCAAACCCACCCAGAAGCGCATCGAAAAGCAAGTCAAGAAACTCCAAGACAAGCTCGACGCACTGACCAAACAAGACGCCAAGGACCAGAGCCTCACCTTCGAGCAAAGCGGCGCCGACTACCTTTTCATCGACGAAGCCCACCGATACAAGAATTTGCGACGCACCACCCACATCGAAGAACTCGCCCACACCGGCGTCGGCAAAGCAGAAGGCCTCGCCATGAAACTGCGACTGCTGCGCGAACGCCGCGAAGACGAAGCACAAGCCACCGGGCACGGTGAAACCGTTGCCCGAGTCGCAACCTTCGCCACCGGCACCCCCGTCGCCAACAGTCTCGGCGAGCTCTACGTCATGCAGAAATACCTGCGCCCCGACCTGCTCGACCACGCCGGTGTCGGCCACATCAACGACTGGGCCCGCACCTTCACCGCCAACAAACAAGTCGTCGAAGTCCCCCCCAGCGGAATCGGGCTGCGCACCCGCAACCTGCTCGCCAAATTCGGCAACGTCGCCGAACTGATGCAGCTGACCCGAATGTTCTCCGACGTCGTCCAACGCCAAGCCGTCGAAGCCAGCGGTGCGGTCCAACTGCCCAGCATCGCCGGCGGGAAACGACGCATCATCACCGTCACCCCCAGCCAAGAAGTCAAAGACTTCGTCGCCGACCTCGGCCACCGCGCCGGCGCACTGAAGACCCACGGCGACGGCGCCAAGATCGACAACATCCTCAAGATCAGCACCGACGGACGCAACGTCTCCCTAGACCCACGCCTGGCCAACATGGGCGCCCCCGCACCCGGCACCGCACGCGCCGCCGTCGTCGCCGACGAGATCATGCGCATCCACCACGCCACCGCCGACAACACCTACACCGACGCCCAAACCGGGGCCACCATGGCACGCCGCGGCGGGCTGCAGATCGTGTTCTGCGACCGCGGCACCCCCAGCGCAGACCCCGGCGTCTTCACCATCTACGGGGCCATCCGCGACGAACTCGTACAACGCGGAATGCCCCCCGAGGCCATCCGCTTCATCCACGACGCCATACGACCCACCGACCGTCAAGCCCTGTTCGCCGCCTGCAACACCGGCAACGTCTCAGTGCTGCTGGGCTCCACCGAAAAAATGGGCACCGGCACCAACGTGCAGACCCGCGCCACCGCACTGCACCACGTCGACGTCCCGTGGCGTCCAGCAGATCTCGAACAACGCGAAGGTCGAGTCATCCGACAGGGCAACCAGAACGCCACCGTCGAAATCTGCAACTACGTCACCGAAGGCACCTACGACACCGTCATGTGGCAGAAAGTGGAAGCCAAAGCCGCCTACATCGAGCAACTCAAAGTCGCCGACCTCGCAGCAATGGCCGCCGGCGAAGTCGACGACATCGGCGGCGGTGAAATGACCATCGCCGCCGCCGAAACCAAAGCACTGGCCACCGGCGACCCCCGCTACGTCACCCAAGTGCAACTCCAAGACGACGTCGCCCGCCTCACCGCACTGCACCGCGCACACAGTGAGGCAGGGGAGCGCCGCGACCGCGAACGCACCCGGGCCGCCACCGAACTCGCCCACACCCGCACCGCCCTGGACACCCTGACCGCAGTGCTCGACCAGATCACCGCCCGGGCCGAGGCGCCCACCGCCTACGACATCGGCGGCCAATCCTTCGCCGAACGCAAAGACGCTGCCGGCCCCTTCGCCGACGCCTGCCAACGCACCTTCCACGCCTTACGCAACGCCGCCGCCTGGGAAACCAGACCCCTGGGTGTCAGCATCAACGGCTACGACATGATGGCCCGCCGCGAACACCTCAAAGGCGAACTCGTGATCGCCTTCGACATCCCCTCCGCCGGGCTACGCATCCCACAAGCCGACATCGCCGCCGCCACCACCGCCACCCTCGACGACACCAGCTCCGCCAAAGCACGCGGACTGCTGCAACGCGCCGAGAACGTCTTCAAAGACATCCCACACCACCACCAGTGGCTTACAACCGAACATGCCCGCCTGGCCGCCACCGTCGACGACCTGACCACCACCGTCGCCGCACCGTTCGAGAGTCAGAACGAACTCGACGCCAAACGCGACGAACTTTCCCGGCTGACCACCGTGCTGCGCCTCGAAGCCGAAAGCGACGCCGCCCAAGCCCTACAGGCCGCCGCCGAAGAACGCATGGCCGCCGCCGGCCGCAAACCCGGCTGGAGCCTGGAACTGAACCCCTCAGAACACACCGTCACCCAATCGAAGCACCATGATGCTGCCACCTACCGGGCCGCCTACCTGCGAGCGTGCGAACACCGCGCGGCAGAACACCGCGCCGAACAGCAACGTGCCGCCGACAAAGACCGCGACCTCGACGACGGAATGAGCCTGTAAATGCACCCTCACCAGCCGCCGGAAGACCCGTGGTGGGACTACGCCCACGACGCCGCTGACGCACTGCGCCACGGCGTAACTCCTGGTGAGCAACTCGCCCTCGGGCCGATCCTCACACCAGGGGAGACCCTGCGCTGCACCGCCGAACTCGGCTACGCCCGCCTGGGTCCCGGTGCCACCGACCGCAGCCGCTTCACCCCACCGTTTCTGGCCACCACCGCCACGGGCGTCCTCGGGGCGATCGCCGCCGAACGCATCGTCAACAACCACCGAGACAAAGCTGCCAACCGCGCAGCCCAACCCACCTGGCGCCACCAACGCACCGCCGCCGTGCTGGTCACCACCGATCGCCTCCTGTGTCAGCGCGCCGACGCCGGCTACAACTCATTCTGGTTCCACGACGTCGCCGAGTTCCACCCTGACCTGCCTCAGCGCAGCGTCGTACTGAGCTTCCACGACAACCACAGCGCCCCACTGCGTCTGCACGGACCCGCAGCACCAGCTGTCGCCCTGTGGTCAGCCCACGCCCTCTACGGCCGCCGGTGGGAACAAGACCACCGACTCGCCGCACTGGCACACCCCAGCGCCGCCCGAGCAGCCCGCGACACCGCCACCGCCTACCAGACCGCGGCCGCCGACGCCGAACGCCGCCGCACCGTCCTGCACGACACCGCCCACCACGCCAACCAGCACCGCAGCGAACACACCCGCGAACGCACCGACATCCACGGCTACGACGGACTCAGCCTCTAAGAGCCGACCCGCTGAGGGGATCGGTGCAGTGGCACCACGGTGCCCGGCGGTGGAGTGGCGATATCGATGGGCGTCCGGCTGGGCGCATCACCTTGACCGGCCAGGATGTCGGCGAGCAGGTCGGTGGGAAAGATCAGCTTGTGCGCTGTCAGCGCCTCAGCCGACTCGGCACCGGCGTAGCAGACTCCCAGCCACCGCCGCAGCAAACGGGGCTTTTCAGGTTGGTAGGCGTCCCAACCCGGTTCGGTCTTCCCCCAGGTGTGTCCGGTCTCGGGATTGATGCGGGTGTAGAGCTGACGTTGCAACGTCTCAGCACGCACTTCATCGATAAGTTTCGAGGTGCGAAGGTGCATGATCAACGCCCCCAATGAGATACGCCATTTCAGCTTCACAGCGAGCAGATCGTTGAGGGTCGGCACGGCCGGTATCTCCGTGGCGATGGCCTCCGCCGGTGCCAGCAGCTCCGAGGCGAACTGTGAGGCTTGCCGTTCCTCGTCGTCGGTGACGTCGCCGTAGCGGTGCAGCACCAAATGCCCGATCTCGTGGGCGATGGTCCAGCGGCTGCGTTCCCAGGAGTCCATCCCGCGCACGAGCACCACCGGGCGTTGCCGGTAATCGCCGGTGCGGGCAGAGCACCCCAGGTGCTTTTCGGTCAGCAACCCGACGGGCTGCTCTTCGACACTGTCCCAGTCGGTGTGCCCGCTGGAACGAGAATGCTTCATTCGCACCACCACCGGTACCCCGGCGGCCTCCAACTCATACGTCAGCCGCTTGATCGGGGCCAGCGGTTGCACCCCCAGCCACCGGCGTGCTTGCGCTGCGGCAGTGACCACATTGGTGCCCGCCGGCAGTGGCTCCAGGCGAACCGCCGGAAGTGTGGTCTGCCGGTTGAGTTGATCGGCCAGATCACCCACGACGTTGGCGAACACCGCCAGGTACTCCTTCTCGGTGACCGTGGTGGACTTCGGTGCCCGAAACAACAGGTCGCGGGGGGTGACCCGTGACACCGGGGCGGTGGTGAAAAATGCTGGGGGGAACCGCAGTAACGCCGCCAACCTGTCAAAATCGGTGGCATCCAATACCGCGGTGTCGGCCTGTTCCAGCCGGGTCTGCCGCGGCGAGTGCCAGCCAAGGTGATCCATCACCGCCGTGCCCGACAGCCGACGCAGCACACGGGCCTGGCGGACCCGCGGACCGAACACCTCGACCGTCGCCATCACTACCCAGCTACTGGTCGACGCCCTGCACGACGTCGTACAACCGCTGCACCTCCGCATCGGTCAGCATCTGCACCACAACGCCGATCCCACCGCCAGCGTGCTGCAACTGCTGCGCTGCCTCACTAACCCGCTCCAACAGCACCAAACACGCGACCCGTGCCCGATCGACGTACACGCCAGACGCCTCCTGCGCGGACCCATCACCGCCGAACTCCGACCGCGCCGCCGCAGCGGCAGCCTGAACGACCCCCACCCACGGCCGCAGCGCCGTCGAATCCACCAAGACCCCACCGGCACGGGCAATGCCCAGCACATGATCGAGCTGATGCAACGCCGCCAGCACCTGCTCAATACCCTGTACCTGCTGGCGAAACGGCAGTGCCGCAACCGGAATCAACAACAGACCGCCATCCGATGCACCCTCGCCCGGATCGGCAGTGGCAACCCCGGCACGCAGGGCCGCCAGCTCGCGCTCCACCGCTACCCGCTCATCGGCACGCTGATCGGCACGCGCCTCAGCGGCATCGAGCTGCTCGCGCGCCGCCGCCTCGGCAGCGAGCGCATCGGTGCGCGCCTGCGCAAGTAACGACCGCAGACCCTGCACCTCCTGCTCAGCGGCAGCCCGGTCGGTGACCCGCTCAGCGGCACGCTGCTCGGCTCGCGCCACCGCCGCCTGCTCGCGCTGCACCGCAGCCGCCAGGTCCGCTTCGCCAGACGCAGCCAACTCCGCAAGCTCGGTGCGCAGCTGCTCCACCTGCCGGTGGGCGGCCGTCAACTCAGCGGCATGTTTCAACGCCACCCCGTCAGCACGCTCTGTCGCGGCCACCCGCTCACGATCAGCCGCAGAGCGGATCTGCCCCAGTTCGCTGCGCAGCGCATCGAGCTGCTGTTGAGCAACAGCTCGATCGGCATCGCGTTCGGCAGTGCGCTGCTCGGCACGTTTCTGAGCCGACGCCACACGCTCAGTCGTGATCGCCGCATTCGACTTGGCCTCGGAAACCGCCGCCGCAAGCTCAGCGGTCAGGTGGTCCACCTGCTTCTGCAGCTCCACCCGCTCAGCGCGGTACTGCTCACCTAGTCGGGTTGCCTCGGCCTCAACGCTGCGAGCACGATCCCGTGCCGCATCGGCGGCGGTGGCCGATGCCGCCGCCTGTGCCCGCGCCGTCTGTGCCTCCGCCAGTGCGTCGTCTTTATCGTGGCCGGCCTCACGCACTCGATGTTCGGCCAGGGTCTGCGCATGTTCGGCGGCGATGATCTGCTGGCGGGCGGTCGGCAGGGCCGGTCGGGCACCGGGGGTGCTGCGCCGGTGCTCCACCAACTCCGGCTCACTCATCGCGGCCGCGGACTGCACATCCGGCGGTGTAGCCAGACCCGACTTCTTAGTGGCCTCCGCCGCTGCGTGTGCGGCCCTCCGGGTCAGGGCGGCCCAAGTGTCGACGTCAAGGTGGTCGATGTTCCGGCGCAGCGACGTCACGACGCCGCACCCTTGGCCGGCGACGTCGGTGTCTGCTTGCCGTTACTCGCAGGCTTGTCCGCAACAGACTCGGCCGGTTTCGCCGACTGCGATGCAGTCGTTCGGGCGCGGACCCGCTGTGGGGGAGCGGGCAACCTGCCGGCCTGCTGGCCCATCACCAGTGCATACTGCGTCAGATAGATCGCAATCGCACCGCTGAGCGTCTTGTCTTCGAGGGACTCGGCGTCATCGCGCAGCCCCTGCAGCATCTCCAACGCCAACTCCGGACCCACACCAAGGGTCGCGGTATCGGTATCCGCAGCGGTCGGCTCCACCCCGGCGGTCTCCACCAACCACGCGAACCGCAGCCAACACCGCTCGATCGCGGCTGCACGGACCACATCAGCATGATGGGCATCGTGACGACGTTGACGATCGTCGCCCTCAGCAACGGCGCGGTGCCCAGCGATGCGTGCCGTGATCACCCACACGATGCACGCCAACACCGCCGCGACCAGGACCAGCACACCGGCGAAACCCGGTGACGCAAGGTACTCACTCGAAGGTTCGTATTCCATCGCTACACTGTGCGCGCCACCAGAAAAAATCACACTACACAGTAAAACACAATCCGACGCATAAAAACACGTTGGGCATACATTGGCGGTCCTTCAACCGTGCCGCCCACCATGGCGTTCAGCAGGAGAACTGCGCAGCTTCCGGTGTACACGGCGAGGACCTGGCGCCAGTCCTTGCACTGTGCAAATATACTTCTACTCATGGCAGCCGTAGAGCCGTTCCTGCGTGCCGCCGGGGCGATGATGGGCGTCGCACGTGATGCACTCGGTTCCGACGCAACCACATCTGTTGGCAGCGACCATCCAACACCGGCCGACGCTCCAACGATCGCCGCCCCAAGCGCACCGGAAGCCTCCGGCGCCGGCCCCGAGGCACTCCAACAGCGCAGCGCCGCCCTTTCCCAATCCGTCGCAGAGCTCGCCCGCATCAGCGCAGACCGGGCACGCCAGCACGATGACGCCAACAGCGCCGCCGCCGCCCATCGGCAACGTATGGACGCGGTGATCGCCGCCACCCACGCCGACGTCGAACGACTGACCCCCCAACTGGACACCCCGCACGGCAACCGCGAACTGGTCACCGCGATCGAAACCCGCCTAGACGAGACCCGCGAAACACTGGCCGACGCCCAGGCCGACGCCCACGCCAGAGTCACCGCCGCCCAAGAACTGGCCGCCCGCTACGACGCCATCGGCGGTGACGCAGAACCCCACCGCGGACCGGCCGCCAAGACGACCGGTTGGCATCCGGGTGACAAGCACACCCGGCCATTCATCGCCGGTGATGACGGCATTGGCCCACCCAACATCGAACACGAACCACCGTGGGTGCGCCTTGGCCCCGACTCGCGCTACTTCGTACCCGCCGACGAAATCCCCGGCTACCAAACACTGCCGCCAGGGGAGCGACCCCCAGGCGACGACACCGGGACCGGATACGTCGAACTCGGACCAGGAAGCGGCGTATGGGTGCCGTTCGCGGCGTTCCCAGACGCAGTGATCCAACCGCCCGGCCAACTCGGCCCCTACGGGACAACCGAATACGTGCCCGGCTCCGGGCTGTGGATTCCCGACAGCCGCTACCGACCGACCTGGCGGCCCTACCAAACCTAAGCTCCTGACGCACCGCGCCCCGCGCCCCCGCCCCCCGCGCCGTCACAGTGACGTTTCTGCGCCGTGCCCGAGCACATGGGTCGCCAGCGCGGTGTTCAAGCCCAGGGAACCTCCCCGGGCCCCAAGGTCCCCTCCGCGGAAACGGCGACGGTGTCGGCCAGTAGGTCGTACCTTCCCCGGACGGCCGCGGCCGCCAGGATCGTGCGGCCCTCGTCGGTCAGCTCGACCTTGGCACGCCAGCCGTCGTCGGCCGGCGCCTCCCGCTCGGGGAGCTCCACGGTGCTGTCCCCGGACAGCCCCCTGACGGTGCGGGTCTCGGCCGGGAGAACCTTTGTCGGGAGCAGATCGATCCGCTCTGTAATCCAGCCCAGCTCGGAGAGTCTGCCGAAGGTGGCATGCTGCCCCGCATACGCCCCCGCCCCGTCGATGATGAAGCTATAAACGGCACCGCGGCCGCCGCGGCGGCGTGCCATCTCCTGATACTCGTGACCCCACTCGACCCGCCCCTCAGCTACCGCCGCAAGGGCATCGAGCTGCTGACGCGAAGGCTTCTTCGTTTTCATACAGCACACCTCGTCTCGTACCTACGCCGGACTTGTCGTAGCACTGGTCATCGCCGCCGCGAGTACCCGGCGCCATGACCCGAAATCAATTCCGTAGAAACTCTGGTCGATCGCGCCGCGTTCGGCCGCTTCTTCTTCACCACGGGCCCACCGCTGTAAGGCGTACTCGACCACCGTGCGTGTTCGAGGCTCGTCGTACCCACACTCGCCCAGTGCCCGCAGGCCGGCGCCGATGTCAATCGGGTCCGCGTTCACGCCAGCAATCAGCGGATTGCCGAACATGTCTCGCGCCATCACATTGCCTCCTTCTCCCGTACCAATTACCGGATTACGAAGGTTGTCGACGTCGGGCACGTCGTTCAGCCTCTTGGCGCATGCGTTGTTCGATCACGCCCCGATACATGTCGACGTGGACCTTGAACTTCGCAGCGTCAAGGCGTTTGCAAATCACGCTTTCCCCGGCTACCGCTGCAGCAAATAGCCCCGCGATCACCCCGGTGACCAACGCGAGCCAGTAGCTCGCCGGGGAGGGAGTGCTGGCCTCTGAATTGTTAAGCACTGCCGCGGCTGTGCCCAATACGCCCCCGACGGACTGGACCGCAGCCTCG
The DNA here is from genome assembly GCF_018455725.1 of Mycolicibacter acidiphilus. Taxonomy (GTDB): domain Bacteria; phylum Actinomycetota; class Actinomycetes; order Mycobacteriales; family Mycobacteriaceae; genus Mycobacterium; species Mycobacterium acidiphilum. The sequence continues at coordinate 20,737 of NZ_JAHCLR010000050.1, read as the reverse complement.
ACGATCCCGAAAGCAACTGCCCCGGCCAGCAGCCCGGCCGCAGAGCCCGACGCCACGATCTTCATGCGGACGGACAGCGGCAATGGCGCTTCAGAAACCGCAGGCAGGTCTTCATATTCTATTGTCATGCCCTGATCCTCTCCGACTGGTACGACATTTCGACTTACCTATTCCGGTCCGCGTAGCTGGGATGGTGTGAGGCCCGGGTCGGGTTTCCCGTGAGCCATCACATGCTCCATGAGCGAGCGCATCCGTTCCCGAATCTCGATCTGTACCCGCGCCCTCAACTCAGGAGATTCGATGGCCGCGCCGGCCAGTTCGTCAGCCTTGGCGTCGGCAGCTTCACCTGGCAGAAACATGCCACAGGCACTCGCGGCGCCAGAAGTGAATCCGTCAAACCAGACATGCGTCAAGATTTCTTCGACGGGCATTCCGAATACCGGACTGCCGCTGTCGGTCATGGTGGCTCCTTTGGTGAGGGTTCCCGGTCTTTGTCTACACGCTGGGTACGACACGAATGGCGGCCCGGGGGGTGCGTCGGCGGCGGAGCATGTGGTCGCACCAGGTGCGGGAGACCGCGCCGACGGCATCGTCGACAAGACCGGCTAGCGCACGGCGCGGCACCGCGGCGGCCGGGGCCATCACCCGGGCCGCCCGGGTGAGATCGGCGTGGATGGACACCAGCGGCCACGCTTCCACGTCGAGGTGGTGGTTGTCGATGCGGATATCGATCAACGCCATGACTTCCTCCCGATGTCCCTCTGACAGCAGTCTACTTTGTAGACTATTCAACTGTCAACAAAGTAGACGGTATTGTTTCTGTCATGGACGCATTGACTCGGCTCGCCGAGGTCGCAGAGCTGATCTCCCTGCGTCCTTCCCTCATCCGACAGGCTCGCATTGAAGGGGCGACCTGGGAGCAGATCGCCCAGGCAATGAGGATGTCGCGAGCCGGCGCCATCAAGCTCGCCAACAGCGCGGCCCGGGCCGAAGCACACCGCCTGGATTGCCCCAGTAGCGGACCCACCTGATTGACGCCTCCGGCCTGTCCGGCTAACGGCACCTTTCCTGGAAAGCTGATTCCAGGCAAGCAAGTCGGACCGGTGGTCAAAGCGCCGGTGCCGCAACACATCGGCGGTGTCTTGTCCGGCATGACGGGGGAGCACCACCCTCCGCAGCTGTTCGTTGCGAAGGTCGCGTCGTCACCGCGCCGCCGTCGGCGTCCCCTACGCGGAAACGGGGACGGTGTCGGCCAGTAGGTCGTACAGGAGGGCGGCAAGGTCGACTGAGGCGCGGTCCTCGACGAAGTTCAGCTCGTCGGCTGAGTAGGTGTAGAGGTAGTCGCCGTCGACCTGGTAGCGGCCGTTCGGCAACAAGGCTGCGATGCTCAGCCGGTCATCACCTATGCTTCGGTCGGCGAAGCGGACGGTTCGAACAACCTCGGCGTGACGGAAGGCCGCAGTCGCGGCCGCGATCTGCTCGACGATCTCCTCGACTACCAACCGTTCCGGACCGGTTAGAGCCCGTCCGTCAGCGTCGTACCCCAGATACCAGTCGGTAATCTGATACCAGCGACGTGCCGCAGGACCACTGTGACAGCTCGCCTCCGCCCGCGCCCGGGTGGCGTAGCGGGCGACGAGTGCGCCGTGGCTGTCGATGAGATTCCAGCCCGTGCTGCGCCCACGCTGAACGTGCCAGCCGGCCGGGGGGTTGGCGAAGTGAGCGCGGGCGGCGTCTTCAAACGCGACGAGATTCATCGCGACACCCCGGACCTGTGTGATTTCGTGCCAATTGGGTGACTAGGTCGGCTACCGAGGTGGCCGGCGAGGTGATGTTGCTGGCGTGCTGTCATGCTCATGAAACCCTCCTTTCGTGAATGGGTGGACATCGCAGGGTTGCGGCGCCGACGGCCGGATGGCTTGCAGTCCGGGTGTGGGCCGTCAGCCGGCGACTGTTGCCGGGCCGACGGTCTCGGCCGCCCAGTACTCGCGGAGCTTGGCGATCTTGCCGTCCTCGAAGTCGAGGATGGCGACCTCAAGCATGTGCTTGCGGTTCCCGCCCACGACGTCGTCGAAGTGCGCTTCCCATTCGGCGATGGCGGTGTCCCCATCGAGGTAGAGGCTGAGCAGCTCAACCTCAATGTTGGCTTCTTCCTTGACAACTCGGGTTTCCCAGTAGTCGCGGATGCCCGCCTCGTTGCACCAGGCTGCTTCCAGCACCCGCTCGTGGTAGGTCGCGGTAGGGGTGAAGATGGTGAGGATGAGGTCGGGATCCTGAGTCGTCCAAGCGCGGAAATAGGTGTCGATCACCTGGCGGACGTGCTCTTTGGTCAAGGTCACGGATTCTCCTTCGTTCGACTGGTGGTGTGGAGCGGGCCAGCCCGCGTCCGTGTCGTCTAGACAGTGGCACGTGGACCGGTCTCATTGCGACCCCTTAACGTGCTCATTTGGTCCCACATGAGTCGCATCCAGTCCCGTTTAGTCTCTTTTGGCGGAGTAGCATCGCGGGGTGTCGTCGAATCCGCTGAAGACGCTCCTCCTCGAACGGCATCTGCACGCTTATTCGGATTTCGTCGTCGAGTACACGCGCATGGCCAAGGGATTAGACCTTCCTCACCAGGCTCCGGCGCCGACCAAGTCGCAGTACTATCGGTGGGTTGCCGGAGACCTGCAAACGCTGCCGCGTGGGCACCATTGTGCAGTCCTGGAGCGCATGTTCCCAGGCTGGACGGCCCGTGAACTGTTCGGGTTGGCCGGACCGCCAGCCGCGGAACCGCTGTTGCATGACCGATCCCAAGCGCCAGACCCTCCGGCGGTGCTCACCGGGTTCGGCCCAGCCGTCGACCCGACTGCCCTCGCGGGCCTCTGGGTCACCTGCTTCACGGTGGAGGTGACGCGCCACCATGCCGATCTGTCGACCATTACCGTGACGAACGGAGTTGTGACCGCCAAGAATTACCCGCCCGACCCGCGCACCGAAGGCCAGACTCATGGATACAAGAATCATATTCATGCACGTGTGTTCGGTCGTCATTTGATCGGTCAGTGGCGCAACGTCAACGACAGCTACTACTACGGCGCGGTCCACTTCGCGGTGCTCCCCGGAGAGACAGTGCTAGACGGCTACTACACCGGATTCGTGAATGACACACAGGTCGTCGCCGAACGATGGCGCTGGGTACGCGTTGACCCACAATCCACAACCGGGATCGACCTCGACGACGTGAAGTTAGGCCAACCACGGCGCCTCTACGACTGCATCATGAGACGTTCAAACCTCGACGGGCCGATCACGCTTGCAGACCTGCATTGACGTGTCTCGGCCTGCGCCGGCCGCCGACCGCCGACCCGAACTATTTTCACAAGAAACATCGCAATAGTTTACAATGTGATTGACGCATTCGCCTACAGGATGGAATATGGATGACGGAACGTAAAGCAAATTCTCTTTGTACCGAGAAACTGGGGAATTATGCACGACTAGCTCGAAGGTTGACGGGGGTGGAGTCGCTGCTGATTCCGGCCGTTGTCTCGGCCATGGTTTGGAGCATCGACACCCAACCGAAGGACGCATTGCCGTGGGATCTTTGCCCGGAAGATTGGGAACAGTTCGCGCGATTGGGCGGATGGTGGGCCTTCGGAACGTTCATTGTGACGTGGCTGGCTTTGGTTGCTGTCATGTTCGGCCGGCGCTGGGTGTTGCGGCAACTGAGTACATCGAGTGCTTCACGTAATGCCAGTGCGATTGACAGTGAACTCCGCGGGAGGCTCCTGTTCCTGCTGAGTATTCTGCTACCAGCGTTGTGGGCTACGAATGTCTTTGTGCACTCGGTAATAACCTTGCAGCTTCTTTCTATTCTTGTTGGAACGTGGATCGGTTGGGGATGGCGTGAGGTGGAGCGCAAAGGCGATGCCAGACTCGACGCCCTGATCGCCCGGGAAAAGCAGAATGCCGCGGTCGCCGACGAGTGGAAGATGTTCGGATCCCCATAGCAGGACAGTCGTGCTTGATGTCCGTGCGTCGGCAGTGTCCTGCCCACGGGTCCACCGCGGTGGGCATGGCCAACGTCGATCTCGCATGGTGTCAACGGGAAAACCCACACGGCGGCCCTCCGGTGTGGCATCTGTGTTGTTTGCTCCATAATCGCTAATATGAAGCAATTGTGACCACTGAGACCGATGAGACTCCACGGACTGATGTGCCCTCCTCTCCGGCGGGCGCGGCCGACGACGACGGGTCACTACCCGACTGGTTCAGTGAGTACATGGCGTGGCGGGCCGGCCGTAAGCCGTCACCGCACACGGTGGCTGCGTGGCGCCAGGACGTGCGCGCTATCGCTGACATCGTCACCGGCGGGCGACCGGCGCAGATGCGCCCTGAGGACATCACCAAGACCGTGATGCGCGAGGCATTCGAGACCTATGTTCCCGCGCACGAAGCGGCGTCGGTGCGACGCTGCTGGTCGACGTGGAACGGCCTGTGTACCTGGTTGTACGCCGAGGGGCGGATACCGGGCAATCCGATGCAACTGGTGACCCGCCCCAGCGCCACGAAAACGGTGCCAAAGTCGCTGTCGCACAGCACCGTTCAGGCACTCATTGATGCAGTGATGCGGGATGCCGGGTCGAAGAAGAAGACGGTGTGGGCTGAGCGCGACCTGGCCGTGCTGACCACACCGCTGGTCACCGGGATGCGGGCCTCTGAACTTGTGGCCGCCAACGTCGGTGATGTGCAGATCCGTTCGGATGGCACCGCGCTGATCAGAGTGAAGGGCAAAGGGCGCAAGGAACGAAACGTGCCGGTGGAGGCGACGCTGCTGCCGATTCTCAACGCCTACCTGGATAGTCGGGCGATCCGGTTCCCCCAGGGGGTGCGCCGCAAGCGCGGTGACCCCACCACCGAGACCGGGTTGTCGCGGTGGCCGGCGACCGCACCGCTGTTCGTCGGGCGCGACGGCGAGCGGATCACCCGGGCGACGTTGCAATCGCGGATCGCCCGTGCCTTCAAAAATGCCGGTGGGGACGCCATGCCGGTCCCGGGTGCTATCACCCACAGCCTGCGGCACACCTATGCCACAGAGCTCGCGCACGCCAACGTCAGCATCTACACCCTGATGAACCTGCTGGGCCATGAATCCATGACCACCTCACAGCGCTACGTCAGCGCCGCGGGCACTGAAACCCGCAGTGCCGCAGCGCAGAACCCGCTCTACGACATGCTGCCGCAGCAGTAGGCCGGCGTCTTCCTGTTCGCGCAACGCCCCGACGGAACCCACTACCTATAATGGCTTGCCCTTTATGGAATAGTCGAGTAGTATTAATGGCAAGCCACTATAGTTATCCGTTCGAGGAAGGCCACACCATGACCGAACCCATCACCGCACCGACCGGAGTCCTGGAATACCTCGACCCCAACGCCCTAGTCCTCGACACCAACGTGCGCGACGACGCCGCCCTCAGCGAGCAGTTCATCGCCAGCATCGCCGAACACGGCGTGATCGTCCCCCTCGCGGCGATCCGTCGGCCCGGCGGAACCGAGGTCATCGTCCGGGACGGCCAGCGCCGCCTGCTCGCCGCACGCCAGGTCGGCCTGGCCACCGTGCCGGTCTGCGTGCAGCCCTACGACATCAGCGACACCGCACAGGACACCGCCGCGCGGATCGCCCAGCAGATCGTCACCAACGACCACAAGCACGACCTGACCGACGCCCAACGCGCCCGTGGCATCCAGGAAATGCTGACCACCGGCCTGTCGATCACCAAGGTCGCCAAGCAACTGTCGGTGAAGAAGCAGACCGTCACCGCAGCACAAGCAGCATCGCGCAGCGACGCCGCCCTCGCGGCCCTCGACAACGGCCAGCTGACCCTGGAGGAAGCCGCCGCATTCGCCGAATTCGAGGACATGCCCGGTGCCCTCGACAGGCTCAGCCGCGCATCCGGCGACCCCCGGTTCGTCCACGTCGTCGCCCAGCTGCGCGAGGAGCGCATCGAGCAAGCCGCCTACGCCAAGGCGGTTGTGGACTGGACCGAACGCGGCTATACCGTGCTGGAGGATCGACCGGCCTTCGATGACCCCAACTACGTCAGCTACCACCGGCTCCGCACCGCCGATGGGGAGCGCGTCGACCCCGACGAGATGACCCTGACGCCCGCGCACTGGGCGGTCACCCTGACCGGCTACACGGGATACGCCGACGCGCAGACCGGCCAGATCATCGACGAGAACGACGTGGACTGGGATGCCGAAGACACCGACACCCCCGCCGCCCAGGGGAAACGCCACCCCAACACCCTCACCGAGGCCCTGGTGTTCGAAGCCACCCAGTACTACTGCCTCGACGTTGCCGCCGCCGGCCTCACCATGCCCGCCCACTACAGCACCACCGGCACCACCTCCAGCACGGGCGCCACCGACGGACAAGCCGCCGAAGACCGCGCCGAAGCCGAATCACGAGAGCGCCGCAAGGTACTCGCCCTCAACAAGCTCGGCCAGGCAGCCGAAGGAGTGCGACGCACGTTTGTGACCACCCTGCTGGCACGCAAGACCCCACCAGCCGGTGCGAGCGTCTTCGCCGCGACGGTGCTGGCCCGCTGCCCAAACCTGCTGGCCGACTACCGCACCCAGGCGATCGCGGCGAACCTGCTCAACCTGCCCGAAGACGTGATCATGCGCGATGCCACCGCAACGGTGGAGACCACCGGCGATGCCCGAGCACAGATGCTGATCCTGGGCATGGTGTGCGGGGCGCTGGAGACCGCACTTCCCAAAGACGCCTGGCGCGGCAGCGCCTACCACCACCAGACCGTGCCGACCTTCGAGTACCTCCAATTCCTGACCCGGCAGGGCTACACCCTCGCCGACGTTGAGCGCATCGTGACCGGCGAACGTGTCAGTGACGCTGTTTACGATCAGCACATCGCCGACAAAGCCGCCCACTGACACCCATACGCCCAGGTAAGGACAGGTTCGGTGACCATCTACCATCCCGACAATCCCACCGACACCCGGCCGGTCTTCGTCGCAACGGTACGTCTATTCGACAGCGCAACCGAGTTCGGCAACTACCCGCTGGCCCGAGTTCGCTACGCCAGCGGCCGGCGATTCATCAGCTGGGCACACGTCCGCCACGACCGCATCCAACGTGCCACCGGCGAGACGATCAACTACTGGTTTTGCATCGACACCTGGGCTGCCCAGATCATCGACCAAATCCAAGCGATGGTCGCTGCTGGCCACATCCCACCGGTCGTCGACTTCTCAAGCCTGCACGATCACTTCGACGCCAACAGCGGCTGGGGACCAGTCATCGACAACCTCTCCCCCGACGACTTCGCTGCCGTTCAGTGGCGCGTCACCGACCGCCTGCGCACCAACTGACGTGCCACACGACGCAACCAGAGGTTTCAACAGTGACCGGTTCTGACCGCCCCGAGCGCCTGGCCCCGCAGCTCCTCACCCACTACCTGAACACGCTCAACATTCCCGCTGCACTGCGGCGAGGCCTCGATACCGCACAGGCGGTCACCGCCGGCCTCCCGATGTGGCCACCACAACCGGGCTGCGCCCCAAGCCCCGACGGCGCACTCCTACGTCTATGGGCGCGCCTGGACCTCGCAGCGTGGATCACCCACGCCCCCAACGCATTCGGACCACACCGACCCGGTGAACTCGACATGCTCGCATCCGTCGTGGCACGCCTCCGCACCGCAGGGGAGGGCGCACGCATCCTCTGGGGCCTCGACCTCGTCCCAGCCGAGCAATGGGTAACCCAGCCCGCGGCCACCAGCTTCGCCGCCGTCGAACTCATCTGCGCCGGACCGGCCCTGCCAGCCGCCCTGGTTAATCAGATCGACGCCACACTGACCCGGTTCGGCTGGTCCTACGACGGTGACCCAGCAAACTGCCCGTGCGTCATCAACGGCACCGACTGCTTCGAAACGTCCTGGCGCGAAGGCAACACCCAATCCGGTCGATCTGCGAATGCAACATCGGCGGTAGAAAATCCACACCGAATGTTGCATCTGGCGGCCGGCCCAGGAGAGTCGCCCGTGTAACCAACGTGGTGGAACACCACAACTAGCCACGGAACCCGCGCACAGCGGCCAGTTACTGACCTGGTGACCCCGTCCGCACACTCGCAGCCGGGGCTGGACCGCGGCCTGCCCGGTCGCCGTCGCCGGCGCTGCCTGCCGATCACCCCAGGCCTGCACCGACGGCATCGGGACCCAGCGCACACCGAGTTTATTGCGTTCCGTTCCGTTCCGTTTCGACTAGTTTAGTTCCGTTACGTTCTGCTTAGTGACGTAACGTGTATCGTCGCCAACATGAGCGAGACACCCGCAATGGATCTCACCCGGGAACCCTGCACCTACCCCGGCTGCACACGCCCCCGCCGGCCCGATCCCACAACCGGCCGCCCGACCCGCTACTGCGAACAAGCCGATGACGACGGTGGTCCCGTGCACAACCGGGTAACCGCCTGGAAGGCGCGTCAGGCTCAGCAATCCACCGTGGACACCCAAGACCCGCCCGGTGTCGCCGCGCCCGTCTCCCTGGCCCGGGCCACCCTCGAACAGCACCTCACCGAGCTACCCGACAAACTCGCCGAACAGCGCCGATACCTCGATGCACTCCTTGACACGCTGCGCACCGCCAGCGACCTGGAGGCAGCTGGCGCCGAAGTCGAAGACGCCCACCGCGACGCCCTGGCCAAGGTCGTCGACGCCGAACGCCGCGCAGCCGACGCCGAACGCATCGCCCGAGCCGCGACCGCACGCGCCGAGCACGCCGAACGCGATCGCGCCGAAGCCGATGCCATTGCCGCCGATGCGCTCACCGAGGCCGCTCAAATCCGTGACGCCGCTCAAGCGCAGCTCCACCAGGTGCAGGCCGCAGCCGAGGCCGAGGTCACCCAGGCCCGCAGCGAACTGGCCGCCGCCAACGAGAAGCACGCCGCCACCACCACGCAACACCAAGCAGAGCTCCAGCAGGCCCGCGACGAAGCCACCGAGGCCCGTGCTGCCGCGGCAGCCGCACGCACCGCCCTCGATGCAGCCGAAACTCAGGCCGCAGACGCGATCACACAGCTGCGCGCAGACGTCGAATCAGCCCGGAGTCAAGCCGGTGCCGCGGCGGCCGCCGCGACCGCGGCCCGGGTGGAGTTGGCGACCGCCACCGCCGAGACCCGCCTGGTCCAACAGATTGCAGTGTCTGACCGAGAGGCCCTAACTGCGATCCGTCAGGAACTTGACCGCCAGCGCACCGAGTTCCAGACCGAGCGCGACGCACAGCGAGCTGCCCACGCCGAACAGGTTGCCCAGCTCACCCACATCGCCGAGGAACGCGCCCAGGCCCTCACCGCGGCCCTCACGGCCGCCCATGAGGTCGCCGAAACCTACCGCGCACAACTCAAGGACCTCGAGCGCCCATCGCCCCGGCGCAAATCAACGCCGCAGACCTGAACTTCATCCGACCGCCCGCGAATGCATGGGTTACCGCCCGCGACCTCGACGACGCGGTGTCGTCTGCCATCTTTCAGATCAGTCGCCGGTGCCGGCAGGTGGCTCAAGTAGTTGAGCGACGGTCGTGTCGGCGGCTTGGGCGATCCGAGCCAGAGTCAGCAGGCGCGGATTGTGGACCCCCTGCTCGATCTGACGCAAACTTGACCGACCGACGCCAGATTCTTCAGCTAGCTCCCGCTGGGACATACCGGCAAGTTCCCTATACAACTCGACCCGCTTGCCGATCACGCGCAACAGAATCATCTCGTCGTCGGAATGCGGCTGTTGCTGGTACATAGAGGATTTCGCTGAGCCCGACTCCCCTGCCATATCAGTGCCCGTCTTGTCTAGAGGTCGATGCCTTACGTGGCGATGCCGGCGGCCGGCCCCGAAGGCGCGGTTCTGGCCAATAGGGCTTGAGGTACGCCAGGAACGCCTCGGGCTGATCGTGTAACGCCCGCAGGGACGCCACCACGAAGGCGCGCAATTCTCGGTCGTGATCGTCGAGCAGCTTGCGCACGTCATCTTTCAGACCTGGCGGTACCCGCACCGTCATGGCCTGTTCCAGGTGCGGGCCACTGCGTTGAAATCTGTCGGCCGCCATCCCGCCATCATGACACAACTGGCTTGCCATTACTACCTGCGGCAGGACAGAGCTACACCCAGTTCGGATCCTCTGGCGTCGGATACGCCATGTCTAAGCGCGCTTGTCCGGTGGGAACGCGTCCGTAGACCAGCAAGTCCAATACCTCGGGCAGCACCACGCCTCCGCCATGTGCAACCAAGTGTCCTTCCAGCGCATCCTCAAACATGGCCTACCTCCACCGGCATTATCGCAGGTTGCGAACCTCGTGGGTATCCAATGCAAACGGCCGCGGATCGCTGTGATGGCGGACAGGCTCAGACCCTCTTGAGCACGGTGAGCGCCGCTGGCTGGCGCACGCTCCCCTGCGGGCACGCCCAGCGTGGTGGTCCAAGCCTGGGGCCGACCAGTTGCTGAGACCTGTACCAACCACTTGGGCGACGCGGCGACGCAGGCTGCAATGTTCCACACACACGTGGGTCGCCTTCGTTGGCCTCGCCGATGTAGTCCCGTAACGGGCTTTCGGAAACTCTGCCGAAACTATGGTGCCTACCGTCATTCAATGGTATTAGCAATGATACCAGCTTAAATGATACAGCAATCGGATGGAGAACAACTGTGAACCACAGCATCAGCACCCCTGCCGGTGTCATCGCAGCACTGCCGGCCCTCATGGGCTATGTGCCGACCAACCGCATCATCGCCGTACTCACCCAGCGCAGCACGACCGACATCCTGGGCGAGTACATCGCGTGCGGCGCCGCCCTCACGCTCGACGACACCCCCGCCGCAATCGCGGCCATGCCCCAGCGAATCGGTGCCACATCGAAGAAGTTCAGCAGCGTCTACGTGGTGGCCATCGGCGGCACGCACGCTTTGAGCACCACCGCTGCGATCGTCCGTGCGCTCAGCGAGGCCTTCATCGACACCGACATCCCCGTACGTGCCATGATCGTCGCCGAATCCTTCGAACCCGGTGCCCGGTGGGCCGAACTCATCACTGGAACCACCGGCCCCACCGCCGACTACCGTGACTCCACCATGAGCGCTGAGGCCGTGTACGCCGGACGCGGCATCCACGCCACCCGCGAAGACGTCGAAGCCGAATTCCTGCCCACCACCGCTGCGCCGACAGCAACTGACACCTCCATCGACCCCGGTCTGGGCGACGAGCTCGCTGCAGTGGTCGAGGGCGCGCCCGCCGCCGCCGACCTGCCCACCCGGGTCGGACTGGCAATCGTCACCAACGTCGCCGTCCGCGATCAGATCTTCGCTGCAGGTGCCGACAACGCCCGGCCCGCAGCCGTCGTCTGGACCACCATCGCCAACCAACTCCGCGGCGACGCCCGCGTGATGGCACTCGTCATTGCCGCCGGGCTCTACTACGCCGCAGCCGACGCGGTGCGAGTCGGGATCGCCCTCGACACCGCCACCACTGACGCCCAGGCCATCGGCCACGAACTGCCCCACATGGGCCAGCTCCTCCAAATGGCCCTCTCCATCGGGACCGCACCCACCACCATCACCGACCTGCTCCACACCGTCGCCAAACACGGACCACGGCGCTAACACGCACCATCAACAACTAGCCCCCCATCCCACGAAAGGGCCCGATGATGAACCACACCATCCCCGACGCCGAGCGCCGCGACTGGGCATACCTGGCCAGCCTCGCCGACACCGCCACCCCAGCAGCGACACTGACCAACCTCGTCGCCACAGTCGGAATCACCGAAGCCGCCGACCGAGTCCGCCGCGAGGCCCTCGACGTGCGTGATACCGCTGACGCGGACCTCGCAACCATCGACGCCCTCGGTGGGCGCCTTATCACCCCAGCCGACGACGAATGGCCGGCCACCCTCACCGCAGTGCCCAACGCACCGCTCGCACTGTGGGCGCACGGCCCGGCCCGCCTCGAGGACGCGACCACCGCGACCGCAATCATCGGCACCCGAGCCAGCACCGCCTACGGCGAACTCGTCACCACCGACCTCGCCACCGGACTCGCCGCCGCCGGCCACACCGTCCTCAGCACCGCCTCGTATGGCATCGCCTCGGCCGCGCACCGCGCCGCCCTGGCCGCCGAAGCCACCACCGTCGCCGTGCTGCCCTGCGGCATCGACGTCACCCACCCGGCCGGCCACCACCTACTCCTGGGCCGAATCGCCCAGACCGGCTTGCTACTCAGTCAAACGCGGCCTGGTGCCCGGCCCGTCCGTAGCGCATTCGTCGCCCGCGACCGGCTCACCGCCACACTCGCGTCCGCGGTGGTCGTTGTCGAGGCCGGGCTGCGCAGCGGCGTACTCGCCGCCGTCTGGGCCGCCCAGGAACTCGGTCGGCCCGTCGGTGCCGTACCCGGCCCCGTCACCAGCTCCGCATCATTGGGTTGTCATGTCCTGCTGCGCGACGGTGCCCACCTGATCGCCAGCGCTGACGACGTGCTGCACCTGACCGACCCCGCCCCACACGCGGCGGCCTAACCAAGAAGGAGATCCCACCATGACCGTCGAACGAACCCACCACGTCTGGCACATCGCCCACCCGGGCAGTGCCACCTTCGCCACGGAAGACACGGTGATCCGTTGTGAGACGCCCGACGTCGCCGAGGCCCGCACCCGCGCCGGTCTGAATCTCCAGTCCCCCGGTGCAACCCTGCGCTACCTCGGAACCATGACCACCGACACCTACGACGCACTCCTGGCCGAGTACCGCAGCCGCTAACGACACCCAGTCACGGTTGTGTGCCCACCCGGCGAGCACCGGGCACACAACCGTGACTGCCCACCCGGTGCCCATCACTCATTCCTCCCCGGTGCCCACCGCGCCCAGCTCGGTCCCGACGACTTCGTCATCGTGCCCACCCGAGGTATCCCCCGCCACGTCCGCATCCGATGGCCCCGCAGCCGTACCGTCAGTTTCACCGCCGGCCAACTTCAGCAATTCGCGTGCCCGCGACTGGGTGATGCCCGCTGAGGTTGCTACCGATGCGACACTCTCCCCCCGCGCCCGCATTGCGTGCAGAGCACGCCCGGCTGCCACCAGGTGCCGAAGCCGTCGATTCTCCGCCGACTGTGTTGCCTCAGCGATCTTCTTCGCCAACCAGTCGTCAACCTTGGCCGCCTGCGCTGAGCGGACCGCGAACTCCGTCAGATCCTTGATGTTCTCGCGTTCGCGTGCAGCCCGCTCGGCCACCGCCGCCCGATGCTGCTCCAACACACGCTGACGCGCACGCTTGCGACTCGTCGTCGTATCCATGCAACGGATTCTAACCCCAACACACAACGACACAGCTTGAAACACCCCGACCGGCGCCAACATCGGACTTGGAACGATCGCGCAGCTTGGCGGCGCGCGCGGCCGGCGCCGGCCCACCACACGACCACACCCCAGCAGCCCATCCACCGCGCACTCACCACAGCGACCCAGAACCGTCACAGCACCCTCCAGCCCAGCCCACCACCGCCCGTCACGCACCACCCCCCAAACCTCTCGATTCACCGTCAGCCGCCAAAAATCTCAGAACCTGCACCACACACCTCTTGCATTTAGGTGGAAAAAAAGAGACTTAGCTGATATTATCCAGTCCAGGCGGGCATTTTGGCCGCATCGAGGCAGGTTGAGCGAGCCGGACGCGCAGGTGGTTGTCAGTCATGACGGTCAGCATTCACAAGCTCACCGCCGGGGACGGGTATACCTACCTGACCCGGCAGGTGGCCGCTGGTGATGCAACACACCGTGGACGGGCCGAGCTTGGCGACTACTACAGCCAGAAGGGCGAATCGCCCGGCCGATGGATGGGCCGGGGACTGGCGGCATTCGCCAGCGCCCCGAAGGGCTGGGCAGACCTCGACAAGCAAGGACTGTGGCAAGTCCGACCTGACACTGCGGTAACGGAAGCTCAGATGCTTGCACTGTTCGGACTGGGCTTGCACCCCAACGCGAACGCAATCAGTGAAAAGGCCGCAACGGAACTCAAACGGGCCGGGGCAGATCACCTGGTCAAGCTCGGCCGACCGTTCGTCATCAACCAGGCTTCTACGGAGCTTCATCGGCGTTTAGCTGTGGCATACCGAGACCACAACCTCGCCAACAGTCTCAAGTGGAACGAACCGGTTGAGGAGACACTGCGCAACCAGTTCAAGACCAAGATCGCACGCGATATGTTCGCCGAACAGTACGGTCGGGAACCGGCAGACGCACGCGAGTTGACCGGTTTCATTGCCCGCCAGTCACGCGATGAAACGACCTCGGTTGCCGGTTACGACTACACATTCAGCCCGGTGAAATCGTTTTCCGTGCTATGGGCATTAGCACCCAAGGAGCTGGCGCAGACACTTGAAAAGTGCCATGACCAGGCCGTCGCAGACACCGTGGCGTGGCTGGAAGATAACGCGGCGTTCACCCGAACCGGTACCGACGGTGTCGCGCAAGTTGACACACAAGGGCTGATCGCTGCCGCTTTCACCCACCGCGACAGTCGCGCCGGTGACCCCGACCTGCACACCCACGTTGCCGTGTCCAACAAGGTTCGCGGCAAAGATGCAACCGGAATGTGGCACTGGCTGGCGTTGGATGGGCGGGCAACATTCAAAAGTGGAGTGGCCGCATCGGAGTTCTACAACTCCCGCCTGGAGGCCTACGCCGTCCAAGACGCGGGCCTGAATTTCAGCGAACGTCCCGGCGGGCAACGCGGCAAGCGGGCGGTACGCGAAGTCGACGGGATACCCACGCAACTGTGCGAGATGTTCTCCAGTCGCCGCACCGCGATCGCCGCCCGCTACACCGACCTGGCCAAAGCGTTCCAAGCCAACTATGGTCGCGAACCCGACCTGCGCGAAGCGATCGCCATGCACCAGCAGGCCACCCTGGAGACCCGCACCGCCAAACATGAACCCCGGTCTTTGGCCGAGCAGCGCGCCCAGTGGCGCACCCAAGCCGTTGAGTTTTTCGCCGACGGTGGCGACATCGCCACCATGCTCACCGACGTCTACCAACCGCGGACACCGGGCGACGCGCACACCGTGGACGTTGACTCGCTGGCCCACGCGGTGGTGGCCACCGTGGCCCAATCCCGGTCGGTGTGGCAACGCACCCACATCTACGCCGAAGCGCACCGCCAAGTGCGGGCCGCCGGCCTGGCCACCGACACCGAAACCCTGGACCGGATCACCACCGAGGTCACCAAGACGGCCCTATCGGCACCGTTGAGTCATGCTCACGCCCGGGTGACCGATGCCGAACTCGGCGAACCCGAAGCGTTGCGGCGCCGCGACGGTGCCAGCGTCTACAGCATCCACGGCGCCCAGTTGTTCACCAGTGCCCAGATGCTCGCCGCCGAACAGCGGATTATCACCGCCGCCGGACAGCGCGACGGCCGCGCCGCCACCGACACCCACGTTGCGCTGGCTCTGCTCGAACACCACGCCAACCGTGGCACGGCACTGAACACCGGCCAAGAGACCCTGGTGCGGGAACTGGCCTGCTCGGGTGCCCGTGTGCAACTAGCACTAGCACCGGCAGGGGCGGGCAAGACCACGGCGATGGCGGCGTTGGCACGTGCCTGGGAGGAATCCGGCGGGCACGTGTTGGGGCTATCCCCGGGTGCCAACCAGGCCAAACTGCTGCGTGACGACATCAACTCCGACTGCGACACCATCGACAAATTCATCTGGCTACACAACAACCCTGATGCTGCTGATCCGGCCCGGGTGTGGTTCGACGCGATCGACGACAAGACGCTCATCATCGTCGACGAAGCCGGTAAAGCCGGCACCTTGCAGCTCGACGCGGTGATCAGTGTCGCTTTGGCTCGCGGTGCCAGTGTGCGCCTGGTCGGTGATGACCAGCAGCTCGCCGCCATCTCCGCCGGCGGGGTGCTGCGCGACATCGAACGCACCCACGACGCGGTACGCCTGACCGAGGTGATGCGGTTCAAATCCCGCGCCGAAGCCCACGCCGGACTGGCCCTGCGCGACGGCGACCCCACCGGGTTGGCGTTCTACGCCGACACCGGACGCATCCACGTCGGCTCCGGTGACACCATCCTCGACGCCGCCTACCAAGCCTGGGCCGATGATCAGGCCCGCGGCGTCGATACCGCCATGCTCGCCCCCACCAACGACATGGTGACCGCACTCAACCAGCGGGCTCGCCTCGACCGCCTGCGCGCTGACCCCGACAGCATCGGCGACGGGCGCACCACCACACTCGCCGACCAACTGACGGTTTCCGCCGGTGACATCGTCGTCACCCGACGCAACAACCGGCGCCTGCGCCTTGGTGGCGGACGGGACTTTGTGCGCAACGGCTACCGGTGGCAAGTGGTCGCCGTACACGCTGATGGGGCGCTGACCGTCACCAAACTCGACACCGGGCATAAGACCGTCCTGCCCGCCGACTACGTGGCCCGTGACACCATGCTCGGCTACGCCGCCACCATCGACGCCTCCCAAGGCATGACCATCGGGTCGCGCACCCAAGAAGGCACCTGCCACGTCGTCGGGACGGAAAGCCTGTCCCGCCAACAGCTCTACACCGCCTTGACCCGCGGCACCGACGCCAACCACATCTACCTGTCCACCGGGGAAACCGACGCCCACAACGCCCTAACCCCCAAAGCGATCCACCCCGACACCGCTATGGAAGTGTTGCAGCGGGTCGTTGCCCGCGACGGGGCGCAAACCTCCGCCACCACCGCCGCGCACACCGCTGCCGACCCGGCTCTGCGCCTGGGCGGTGCTGCGGCCATGTATCAGCACAGCCTCGGAGCGATGGCTGAACACCACGCCGGCCCGACCGTCCTGGCCGCCATCACCACCGAAGCCGAACGCCTACACCCCGGTTTGACCGATACCGGCGGCTGGGCGGTGCTACGCGCCCAGCTGGCCGTGCTGGCAGCTGCCGGCCGCGACCCCATCACCGCCCTGAACACCGCCACCGCGACCGGTGGGCTGACCAACGCCGCCGACCCCGCCGCGGTATTGAGCTGGCGGTTGCACCCCGGTGCGGCCCACCGCAAAGAAAACGGCCCCCTGCCCTGGCTGCCGGGCATCCCCCCAGCCCTGGCGGAGCACACCGACTGGCTCACCTACGTCCAAGCCCGCGGCGCCCTGGTCCTCAACCTCGCCAACCAGGTACGCGACACCGCCCGAACCTGGGACACCACCACCGCACCCCGCTGGGCGCAACCCCTACTCGCCGCCAAGGCACCCGCCGACCTGGTCGCTGACATCGCCGTATTCCGTGCCGCCCACAACGTCGACGACACCGACACCCGCCTGACCGGCCCCACCCAACACGCTGTGCGCGACAGCGCTACCCAACAAGGCCTCGACCACGCCATTACCGGCCTGCTCGGCAAACCCGACAACACCCTGGCCCGCTACACAACACTGGTCGACCAACTCGATCCGCGCATTGCAACCGACCCGTACTGGCCGCACCTTGCGACACATCTGGCCACCGTCGCCCGCAGCGGCGCCAACGTGCGCACCCTGCTGACCGATTCCGTCACCGAGCAGCCGCTGCCCGACGAAATGCCGGCCGCCGCCCTCTGGTGGCGCCTAGCCGGTCGCCTGCAACCGGCTGCACTCGAAGGCGACCGGCATCTGCGGCCGCCCTGGCTCAGCGACCTCGTGGCCGTATTCGGTACTGCCACCGCCGAAACGATCGCCGCTGACCCGGCGTTCGCCGGCTTGGTCGCTGCCATCGGCCACGCTGACCCTGCCCGCTGGACCCCACGTGAGTTGCTGCACCTGGCCAGCGAACACCTACGTGATGCCGACGACCCCGCACATCCGGTCACCGTCGATCAGTACGCACGGCTGCTGACCTACACCATCGAACTGTTCACCGCAGAACACCCGTTCGACCACGACATTCCGCTGCCTGACGATGAACCACCGACCGAGGAAGAAGCTGCCGCCGCGGAAGCCGCTGCCGACTGGTGGCAGCCACCGTCGGCCCGACGTCAGCCGCCCAGTGACGCCGCGCTGCTTGACCTACTCGGACTGGGCTACGGCGGTGCCCTCCTCCCACCTGCCGACCCCGAAACTCTGCCCTTCGACTATTACGAGTCCGCCGACCCCGCATTCACCGGCCTCGACTTCGACGACCTGAGCAGCACCCCACCTGATCGCCGCGCTCGCCGCAGCACACCCGTCGACATCGACGCACTCCGAACTCAGTACGACACCGCAGTCAGTGACTACGACACGCTGCGCCACCAGGTCACCGCCGGCAATGGACCCGCGGCCCAAGCATTCGCCGCCGACCTACCCGGCCTGCGTGCCCGCGCCGACGCCGACCGACCCCACCTGGCCGCCGTCCAAGACGTCATGTCCCGCTGGGCAGACGCCGAAGAAGCAGAACAAGCCGCACACCACCTTATCGGCCACCACCAAAACCGGTTGAACATCCTGCTTAACCAGCCTGACGCCGACCCGCTCGACATCGCCGCCGCCCAAGCCGATATCGACCTCGCCAAGCTCACCTTGCCCGCCACCACACCCGCAGAACGCTTCCGCGACGAACTCACCACAGCAATGGCCGCCCGCGCCGCAGCAACCGCCCCCGGTGAAGCCATCATCACCGCCGCCGACATCGACGCCGCCCACATTGACGCCGCCGCTGCCGACATCACCGCCCTGACCGCGGCCCGCAACCGCGTCATGCAACTCGCCAATGACCTGGCGTCCGCGCAGACCAGCGTCGCCCTGGCCTTCGCCAAGACCCAGGTTCGTAACGCCGAGCGCATCGCTGGGCGCTCCGATGCGCTCCAGACAGAACTGGCGGTGCTACGAGCAGCGGACGACAACCGCCGCCAACGCGGTTTCACCCCCAGTGCCGCCGCCCTTGCCGGCCTCGACACCACCACCAGTGCCGCCGTCACCCGCCTGGCCCGCCAAAGCTCCGCGGTCACCGCCGTCACCGTCTTCGACCCCACCGACACCCTCGCAGCCATGCGAGCACTGCACACCGCCGCCGCAGCCAACAACCACCACATCCTGTGGTGCACCACCGGCGAAAACAGCATCACCGCGACCGCCGGCGCACCCACCATCGCCGACGAGCACACTCCGATCGATCAACTACGCCAACACATCCGTGACGGACACACCAACCACAGCACCGCGGACAGCATCATTGTCGAAGACGCCGCCTCAGCCGACCCCGGTGCACTCGCCGACCTGGCGCAGCACGCCGCCACCAGTGGAGCTCGCCTGATCCTGCTCCACAACCGCGGCACCCAAAACCCCCAACCGGCAGCGGCCCTGCTGTCACTGCTGCACCACGACCTGCCCTGGTCGCAAACCCTCACCGCAGCCGGACCCATCGCCCGCGAGATCCACAACCCTGACAACGACCCACTGCTCATCCAAGCCGAACGACTCGACTCCACCGAGTTGCCTGACGACGTCGCCGCCGCCGTGACCGAACGCCACCGGCTACGAACCAAATACCGCACCCGCGCCACCGGCCAACACATCCGGTGGCGCGACACCGCCACCACCCAGACGACACACCACCGCAGTAGCGACGTAGCCGATCTCGATCTGTGAAATCGTTCGGTGGTGATGAATGACCCACTGCTGGCGTATCTGCCATCTACCCTGCGGCACCAGCATCAAAGACGCGCTGCACACGTAAAGGCGCAGCTGGCCGGTGCCCCCACAGCGGCGGAACAACCGACGGGGCCGGCGGCTCATGCTTTCGCCGAGGCCGCGCAGAGCGCAGCCGCGAACTGTGACAGACTGCTCGGGCTCCTATCGCCCCAGGCCGCGATCACTCAGTGGTACAACATCGACTCGCGCACCCGGGCGGCCCTCGAACACATCAAGGGCCTTGATCGGATGCGCTGGGTGCTGGCAGTGGCGGCCCGGGGGACATCGACCGATCAACAGCACGTTGACGAGTTTTTCACCAACGCCGCCCAATGGTGTGCGGCAAAGCTGCACGAGGGTTCCTACCAGGTCCCGGTATCTGGCGACCCGCACTGGGATCTGTCGGTGGGCGCTATGCCCCAACGGCAGTTCGTTGAGCGCATCAGCTCGGTCGGGATCAGATACCACTGGGCCTGCAAGGCGATTGCCACCCAGATCGCCCGCATCGTAAGTGACGACTGCGCGTTCGCTGCCGAGCTGCCTGAGTTGACGGTCGACAACGTCGAACGACTCTTCACCACGGTGCGAAACCATAACGACGGTGACCCACTGATCCCACACGATCAGAGCCCGGCGCTAGCCGTGTTGATGGCCGTCGATTCCGGCGCATTGGGTGGTCGGCCGTTTGCCGAGATGGCCATCAGCACCAAGATGCGCACCCAACCGTGGGTGCGCTTCGCCGACGGCCTGATTCCTGCACGGGATCTGCTGCTCTTTGCGTTAGAGCGGCCCCTGCTGGCAATCGTCGACGCCCGGGTGGGGCCACTCAAGAGGAAAAAAGTGACCAAGGGTGAGTTGTATGAGCGTGTTGTACAAGCATGCATCCAGGGCGCGATCGGACGCGGGTGTCGCGATTTTCCACGCGAGTACAGCATCACCCCGGAAGGCGGGAGGGAACGAGACATCGACTTCGCTCTCATCGACACCGAGGTGCGCGTGGTCGGTGAGGTGAAAGCTGGGGTGTCATGGTTGGTGTAGACAGCAGAACCCGA
>NZ_JAHCLR010000005.1 GCF_018455725.1 Mycolicibacter acidiphilus | reverse complement strand
GCCGCCGTCGCCGCCCGCGCCACCGCTGCCCAGGATCGTGCCGCCGAGGCCGCCCGCACCGCCGTCGAGGCCGTGGCCGTCGGCGGCGGTGCCGCCCTCGCCGCCGGCGCCGCCGTTGCCGAACATGCCGGCGTCGCCGCCGGTCCCACCGTTGGCTGCCACGGTGGTGACCGTGTCGCCGTCGAGGGAGGTGGCGTTGAAGCCGTTGCCGCCGTCGCCGAACAGCCAACCGCCGTCGCCGCCGTCCGGGTGCTCGAAGGTGCCGGCGACGCCGTTGCAGATCAGCCCGCAGTGCCCGTCGATGGCGAACGCGGTGTTGATGATCGGGTCGATCGCCTGACCGAACGGGCTGCTGATCCACTCCTCGCCGAGGTCATGGATCGTCGGGTACACCAGGGCCTGCACCGCGCCGGCCAGTACGGCCTCGCCCGCCGAGATGTAGGTGTAGATCGAGTTCACCATCAGGTCGAAGGTCTCCGACGGGTCGCCGGCCGCGGCGATGCCGGACAGGTCCACATCGCCCAGACCGGGGTCGGTGAGGCTCAGCGCGGCCGGGTCGGCGGTCTGGCTGACGGCGTCGATGATCGGCTGCAGCCAGTCATCGGCCTCGGCGTGCGCGGGAACCGCCCCGACCAGCGGCGTCATCCCCAGCGCGAGGAACGTGCCGATACGACTCTTCTTGACCTGACGACCTGCCACTCCCCGACCCTCCTGCGACCACAACCGATAAACGGGGAGCTTAATCACGTCGACCGGGAGCCACAAGCGCGGGACGAAGTCACCGACAATCGTCGCAAATGCGGAATGAATACCGGAACGTTTCCGCGCTTGCCGGTCAGCGCCCCAGCAGCCGGAGCTTCTGTTCGTTGTACTCGTCGGCGCTGATCAGCCCGCGGTCGCGCAGGTCGGCGAACTCCCTGATCTCCGCGGCGATGCCCATCACGGTCGGTTCGGGTGCCGGTGCGTCCGGGTCGGGCTCCGCACCGGCAGCCCCGGCCGCCGCCCGCACCCGCTGCGGGGCGGCAACCGCTGCCTTCTCGCCCTGCGTGCGGCTGACCGACCCGGCCAGTGCACTGCCGCCCATCCCGGCGAGCCCCATCTGGCTGAACGCCTGGCCCAGCCCGGCCGCCGACGCGCCCGGCACCGCACCGGCGCCGGCCGCCGGGCCGGCCAGCGGCGTCGTGTAGGACAGGCTGCGGATCTCCGGGGCGGTCGCCGCCCAGCTGATCGGCACCGACAGCCGCCCGACCGAGAGCGCGTCCCCCAGGCCGGCCGCCATCGGAGCCGACCAGCCCACCGCGCCGGCCGGCCGCGACGGCGTCAGCGGCGAGAACAGGTCGATGGCGTGCAGGATGTCGTAGGCGATGTCCTGAGTGCGGTCCTCGGAGTTGAGGATCTCCCGGGTGCTGCCGTCCGCGGCCGCCCACGCCGCCGCGGACAGGCCCACGCTCAGCGCCGACAGGACGTTCACCCCGGCGAGGTCGGAGAAGCTGGGCAGGGTGAACAGATCCTCGATGCCCTGCGCCGACCCGGCGACCGCGGCCGGGGCGACGTGCTGGGCGAGCTGTGACAGGGCGGTCTGCGCCGCGGAGCCGACAGCGTTCTGGGCGGTCGCCGCGGCCTGGTGGGCCGGGCCGTCCGGCCGGGTGGTCTGCGGCGGTGGACTGAACGCGCCCAGCTGCGCGGCGGGCACCGCGGCTGCGGCGTAGCCGTACATGGCGGCGGCGTCCTGCGCCCACATCTCGCCGTACAGCGCTTCCAGGGCGGCGATCGCCAGGGTGTGCTGCCCGAACACGTTGGTGGCGCTGAGCACTTCGACGTTGGCCCGGTTGGTAGCGACCGCCGACGGCGGCACGGTCATCGCGAACGCCGCGTCGTAGGCCGCGGCGGCGGCGTTGGCCTGGGCCGCGGTCTGCTCAGCCTGCCCCGCGGTGCCGGACAGCCAGCCCACGTACGGGGTGACCGCCGCGGCCAGCGCCTGCGACGAGGGTCCGAGCCACGCCTGCTCGGTCAGTTCGGCGATCACCGACTCATAGGCGGCGGCCACCGCCTGCAACTCACCGGCCAGCCCACTCCACGCGGCCGCCGCGGCCCGCAGCGGCGCCGAACCCGGTCCGGAATACATCCGGATCGAGTTGACCTCCGGCGGAATCGCGGCGAAATCCATCGGCTCAGCCCCGGCCCGACGGCGGCATGCGCTGCGTCATGGGCTGCTCCTCGATGCGAACGGGCGTACCAGAACCGTCGTCATCACATTTGTAACCGAAAAGTCGACCTTCTACCAGCGATTTCACATTTAATCCGGTTCGTGGCGGGCGACCCCGGCGGGACCCCGGTCACACTCCTCCGCTGGGATACCATGCGCGCGTGCGGATGCTGATGACCGCGTTGCGGGACCTGCAGTGGCGACTTCGCCGCTTCATCGTCGCCGCCGTCGGCACGGGCCTGGTCTTCGCCCTGACCCTGGTGCTGGCCGGCCTGACGCACGGCTTCCGGGTGGAGGCGAAGAACGTCGTCGACGCGCTGGGCATCGACACCTATCTGATCCAGACCGCGGCGGTCGGGCCGTTCATGGGCTCGTCACGGTTCGCCGAGTCCGAGGCCAACGTCATCGCCAAGCTGCCCGGCGTGCAGACCGCGCTGCCGGTGGTCTACGGCAACACGATCCTCGACGACGGCGCCGTGCCGCAGAACGTGAACATCTACGGGGTGCCGGCGTCGGCGATGCCGCCGATCAAGTCCGGCCGCGCCCCGAGCCACCCCGACGAGATCGCCATGTCCACCACCTTGAAGCGGGCGGTCGGCGACGAGGTCAAACTCGGCACAACCACCCTGCACATCGTCGGGCTGGTGGAGAAGTCGACGACGCTGGCCGGCCAGCCCAACGCGTTCCTGAGCGTCGTCGGCGCCCAGCAGTTGATGTACTCCGGGCAGCCGGTGGTCTCCGCGATCGGCCTGCGCGGCCTGCCCGACCAGATGCCGGAGGGCTACCGGACGGTGGACCGCACCGGGGCGATCGACGACATGGTGCGGCCGCTGGCCGGGGCGCAGATGGCGCTGTCCTACATGTCGGTGCTGCTGTGGGGGGTCGCCGGGCTGATCGTCGGGTCGTTGATCTACCTGTCGGCGCTGGAGCGCACCCGCGACTTCGCGGTGTTCAAGGCGCTCGGGGTGACGACCGGGATGGTGCTGTCCGGGCTGGCGCTGCAGTCGGTGGTGGTCGCGGTGGCCGCGGCGCTATTGGGCGGGGTGCTGGCGGTGGCGATGGGCCCGGCGTTCCCGATGCTGGTGGCGGTGACCGGATCGTCGTTCGCGCTGCTGATGCTGACCGCGGTGGTCATCGGTCTGCTGGCCAGCCTGGCCGGGTTGCGACACGCGGTGACCGTCGACCCGGTGATGGCGTTCGGGGGGCCGTAGCGGATGGGCGACCTGCGCATCACCGACCTGGTGATCGAATACCCGAGCAGCGGCGGTGGCGAACCGGTGCGGCCGATCAACGGACTGAACCTGCAGGTTCCGTCCGGCTCGCTGGTGGTGCTGCTCGGGCCCAGCGGCTGCGGCAAGACCACGCTGCTGTCCTGCCTGGGCGGCATCCTCAGCCCGACCAGCGGCCAGATCCAGTTCGGGGCCACCGACGTCACCGGCCTGGGCCGGCGCGACCTGACCGGCTACCGGCGCCGCACGGTGGGCATCGTGTTCCAGGCGTTCAACCTGGTGCCCAGCCTGACCGCGCTGGAGAACGTGATGGTGCCGATGTGGGCGGCCGGGTGGACGCAGTGGCAGGCGAGCGAACGCGCCCGCGAACTGCTCACCCAGGTCGGCCTGGCCGACCGCACCGAGCACCGGCCCGGCCAGCTCAGCGGCGGCCAGCAGCAGCGGGTGGCGGTGGCGCGGGCGCTGGCGCTGGATCCCCCGCTGATCCTGGCCGACGAACCCACCGCGCAACTGGACTTCGTCCGCGCCGAGGAGGTGGTGCGGCTGCTGCGGACCCTGGCCGCCGGCGACCGCGTCGTCGTCGTCGCCACCCACGACAGCCGGGTGGTGCCGCTCGCCGACATCGTGATCGACCTCAACACGGGCCCGCGCACCACCCACCCGACCGGTCCGACCACGTTCGCCCCGCCCACGCAGTCGGCACCGCAGGGTCCGCCGCCGGCACCGGTGCGGCTGACCCGGGGCGCGGTACTGCTCGACCAGGCCAGCATCGAGGACCTGATCTATGTCGTCACCGACGGCGAGGTGGAGATCGCCCCGGAGTCGGCGGGCAGCGCCGGCGGACTGCTGAAGATCGGCAAGCCCGGCGACTACGACGGCGACCTGGGGCCGATGGTCCGCATCCCGCACGGCGCTTCGGTGCGCACCCCCAGCGAGGCCACCGTCGTCAGCTACACCGTGGAGGCGTTCCGCGAACAGTACGGACCGCCACCGGCCTGAAACGGCGTGGCTGTGCGGCGTGATCGAGGCCGCGGGCGATGATGGTGGGCATGCCTGAACTGAACCGTCGTACCGCGCTGCGTCTCGGCGCCGGGGTGGCGGGGGCGTTCGCGGCGGGCGCACTGGCCGGCCCATTCCGCTCGTCGGCGGCACCGGCCCCGACCGATCAGTCGGCGTCCGGCAGTGTCTGGCCGACCCGGGAATCCGGGACGTTCGTCTCCGCGGCCCGCGGCGGCCTGGAGACCAACTGGATCATCGCCCGTCCGCCCGGTCAGACGGCGCCGCTGCGGCCGGTGATCGCCCTGCACTGCAAGGACGGCGACGCCAACTGGGTGATGGACCTCGGGGTGGAGGAGCAGCTGGCGCAGCTGGCGGCGGCCGGGCGGCCGCCGTTCGCGGTGGTGGCCGTCGACGGCGGCAACACCTACTGGCGCCGGCACGCCAACGGCACCGACTCCGGGGCGATGGTGCTGTCCGAGTTGATCCCGATGCTGGCCACCAAGAACATCGACACCTCGCGGGTGGGGTTCATGGGCTGGTCGATGGGCGGCTACGGTTCGCTGCTGCTCGGCACCCGCCTCGGTCCGGCCCGCACCGCCGGGATCTGCGCGATCAGCCCGTCGCTGTACCTGACCTACTTCGGGGCGCCGCCGGGGGCGTTCGACAGCGTCGACGACTTTCGGACCAGCTCGGCCTACAGCCTGATCCCGCAGCTGGCGCCGATCCCGCTGCGGGTGGACTGCGGCACCTCCGACCCGTTCTACCCGGCGACCAGCCAGTTCGTCAGCCGGCTCAATCCGCGCCCGGCGGGCGGCTTCTCCCCCGGCGGGCACGACGTCGACTACTGGCGGGCGCAGCTGCCCGGCGAACTGGCCTGGCTCGACTCGTGACCCCCACCCCCGTGCGATTTCGGCGCGTTTCGGCGCGCTGAGCGGGACGAAACGCGCCGAAATCTACGAGAACCGGCGCAGCCGGAGGCTGTTGGTGACGACCAGCACCGACGAGAACGCCATCGCCGCGCCGGCGATCATCGGGTTGAGCAGGCCGGCGGCGGCCAGCGGGATCGCCGCGACGTTGTAGCCGAACGCCCACACCAGGTTCTGCCGGATGATCCGCAGCGTGCGCGCCGACAGCCGCAGCGCGGTCGGCACCGTGCGCAGGTCGCCGCGGACCAGGGTCAGGTCGCCGGCCTCGATGGCGGCGTCGGTGCCGGTGCCCATCGCCATCCCGATGTCGGCGGTGGCCAGCGCGACCGAGTCGTTGACGCCGTCGCCGACCATCGCCACCCGCCGGCCCTTCGCCTGCAGCCGCTTGACGACGTCGGCCTTGTCGGTGGGCAGCACGTCGGCGATCACGTTCGCCGGGTCGATCCCGACGTCCTTGGCCACCTTGCGGGCCACCGTGCCGCCGTCACCGGTGAGCAGCATCGGGGTGATGCCCATCGCCTGCAGTGTCGCCACGGCGTCGGCGCTGGTCTCCCGCACGGTGTCGGTCAGCGTGATCGTGCCGCGCTCCTTGCCCGCCCAGGACACGTCGATCGCGGTGCCGGTCTCGTGGGCTGCCGACGAGCGGGTGACGTCGACCTGCACGCCGTCGACCATCCCGGTCACGCCGTGGCCGGGCCGATTGGCGAAGTCGGTCACCTTCGGGACGGCCACCCCGGTGGCCTTCGCGGCGGCGACGACGGCGGCGGCGATCGGGTGCTCGGACCCGGATTCGACGGCCGCGGCCCAGCCCAGCACGGTGTTGGGGTCCTCGCCCCGGTTGACAGCCAGGTTGCCGACCATCATCACCCCGGTGGTGACGGTGCCGGTCTTGTCCAGCAGCACGGTGTCGATGCCGTGCACGTTCTCCAGGGCCCGCGGGTCCTTGATCAGGATGCCCAACTGGGCGCCGCGGCCGGTGCCGACCAGGATCGCGGTCGGGGTGGCCAGGCCGAGTGCGCACGGGCAGGCGATGATCAGCACCGCCACCGCCGCGGTGAACGCCGCCGTGACGGGCTGCCCGGCCACCAGCCAGCCGGCCAGGGTGAGCGCCGCGATCACCAGCACCGCCGGCACGAACACCGCCGACACCCGATCGGCCAGCCGCTGCACCGCGGCCTTGCCGTTCTGGGCGTCGGTGACCAGCTTGCCCATCCGGGCCAACTGCGTGTCGGCGCCGACCTTGGTGGCGCGCACCAGCACCAGCCCGTAGGTGTTCAGCGCCCCGCAGAGCACCGCATCGCCCTCGGCGACATCGACCGGCAGCGATTCACCGGTCAGCGCGGAGGTGTCCAGCGCGGTGCTGCCGTCGACGACGACCCCGTCGGTGGCGATCCGCTCACCGGGCCGCACCACGATCACGTGCCCGACGGCCAGGTCGGCGATCGGCACCCGCACCTCGGCGAGCTTACCGTCCTCGCCACGCCGCATCACCGCGGCGTCCTTGGCGCCCAGTTCCAGCAGCGCCGCCAGCGCCGCACCCGCGGAGCGTTTGGCGTGCGACTCGGCGTAGCGGCCGGCCAGCAGGAACACCGTCACCACGGCGGCCACCTCGAAGTACACGTGACCTTCCCCGAAGGCGTAGCCGGTGCTGACCGCGACCGCCGACCACAGGTAGGCGGCCAGGGTGCCTAGCGAGACCAGGGTGTCCATCGTGGAGGCGCCGTGTGCGGCGTTGCGCACCGCTGCCCGGTGGAACCGGTAGCCGCCCCAGAACACCACCGGCGTCGTCAGCGCGAACACCAGCCACTGCCAGCCGCCGAACTGCCAGGCCCGCACCATCGACAGCGCCACCACCGGCACGCTCAGCAGTGTCGAACCGATCAGCCGGGGCAGCAGGCCGTCCCCGGGTTCGGCGGCGGGTTCGGCGCCCGCGGGATCGGCCCCGATGACCGAGGCCTGGTAGCCGGCGGACTCCACCGCCCGCACCAGGTCCGCCGGCGTCACCCCGGATTCGTGTTCGACGTGGGCGCGCTCCACCGCCAGGTTCACCGTGGCGTGCACGCCGTCGAGGGCGTTCAGCCCTTTCTCCACCCGCGCCGCACAGGAGGCACAGGTCATTCCGCGCAGTTCGAGGTCGGTGGTGGTCACCCCGCCGATAATACCCCCCTAGGGTATTTTGACGGTTGTGTCGACGCTCACACCCGCGGTGCTCACCGCGGCGGGAAGTGTTCGGCGCCGCACCACCACGGCCCGCCGGACACGCGCCGCCGCGACCACCACCAGCACCCCGGCGGCGGTGGCCAGCAGCAGGGACAGCGCCAGCAGCGGCGGCCGGAACGCCACCGAAGAGGTCACCGGCTCGCCGTCGATCACCGGCGCGACCAGCACCCGGTAGCGGACGTGCGACCAGGCCGCCGCGGAGCACAGCGCCGCCACGCCCGCCAGGGCCAGTTCGACGGCGGCGCGGGCGCCGGGCCGGCTCACTCCGGCTCCCCGTCGTCGATCGCGGTGAAGTCGGACGGTTCGAGGAACCCGTAGCGCTCCTGCACCAGCGGCGTCAGCGCCGCCCGCAGCGCGCGGTGGTTGTGCGCCCAGGCCTGGACGGTGCGTTTGTCCTTGAGCCGCAGCCCGATACCCGTCCGGCGGACCGGCACGCCGCTGAGCTCCCCCAGCGCCCTGGCCTCCTGCCACTTCTCCGGCTCACCCCGGCGCCAGTTGCTGGGCCGGCCCGCCTCCGGGTAGACCAGCACGATGTCGTCGACCGCGATGGTCTCGGTGCCCTCCCGCAGCGTCTGCTCGGTGAGCTCCACCGAGGCGTGCACGCGCGTCGCCGCCACCTGCAACCCCACGAAGCCGGAGACCACCACCAGGAACACGAGCGGGATCAGCGGTCGCCAACCGTACCCGCCGGCGTGCTGCAGCAGCAGCATCGTCACCGCGGCGGCCGGGCCGAGCAGCACCCAGGCCCAGCTGGCGCCGCTTTCGTGGAACAGTCGCGCGTCGCTCACCTGTGCCCCGCCCCGCGGTGCGAACCGTCCAGAATCACGCCCGTCAGTCTGCCTGACCCGGCGCGCAACCGCTCACCGGGTGAAATACTCCTGCGCGGCGGCCCGGTGCAGCACCAGGACGCCGCCGCCGATCAGCACCGACCCGACGATGCCGGTCACCGCCGTCGTCAGCGCGACGGCCGGCCGGGGGTCGGCCTCGGACAGCGAGTTCAGCGCGGACACCACCGCCGCGATGCCACCGCCGGTCAGCACCGTGCGCGCCCACCGGTAGCCGGAGCGCATCAGCATCAGGAACGTCAGCACCACGACGACCATCACCACCGCAGTCAGTCCGACGATCGGGTAGAAGACGGGGTTGCCGGTGGCTTCCGGTGACGTCAGCAGGTTCACCGCGTAGCCGGTCGTCATCAGCGGCAGCGCCGCCGCCCACAGCCAGAAGCCGGTGTCGACGTCGGCGGGCCGGGTCCGGGCGGGCGGCGGGGGTTGCTGAGCCGGGCCGGTCATGCCAGCCAGTCGGCGGCTTCGGCCGCCCAGTAGGTCAGCACGATGTCGGCACCGGCGCGGCGGATGCTGATCAGCGACTCCAGTGCGGCGGCCCGCCCGTCCACCCAGCCGTTGGCGGCCGCGGCGGCGATCATCGAGTACTCCCCGGACACCTGGTAGGCGGCCACCGGCACCGGGGACATCTCGGCGGCGGCGGCGACCACATCCAGGTAGCCCAGGGCGGGTTTGACCATCACGATGTCGGCGCCCTCGTCCAAGTCGAGGACGATCTCGCGGCGCGCCTCGCGGGCGTTGCCGGGCTCCTGCTGGTAGGTGCGACGGTCCCCGGTCAGGGTGGAGTCCACCGCGTCGCGGAACGGCCCGTAGAACGCCGACGCGAACTTCGCGGCGTAGGCCAGGATCACCGTGTCGACGTGCCCGGCGGCGTCCAGCCCGTCCCGGATCGCCGCGACCTGGCCGTCCATCATGCCGCTGGGCCCCACCACCTGCGCGCCTGAATCAGCTTGGGCGACCGCCAGTTCCACGTAGCGGGCCAGGGTGGCGTCGTTGTCCACCCGGCCTTGAGCGTCCAGCACCCCGCAGTGGCCGTGGTCGGTGAACTCGTCCAGGCAGGTGTCGGCCATCAGCACGGTCGCGTCGCCGAGATCTTTCGCGAGGTCACGCAGTGCGGTGTTGAGCACGCCCTCGGGGTGGGTGCCGACGGTGCCTGCGGCGTCCTTGTCGTCAGCGTGCGGCACCCCGAACAGCATCAGTCCGCCGACCCCGGCGGTCACCGCATCCGAAGCGGCGGCCCGCAGCGAGTCCCGGGTGTGCTGGTACACCCCGGGCATGGACGGAATGGGCTTGGGCCCGTCGATGCCGTCGGCGACGAACATCGGCAGCACCAGATGCCGTGGCTCCAAGGAGGTCTGCGCCACCAGTCGGCGCAGCGCCGGGGTGGAGCGCAGCCGGCGCGGCCGCTGCCGCGGGTAGCCGCCGAGAGTCATCTCGCGTTGACTCTGCGTTGACGGCGGCGGTTACTCACACTTTTCCGCCGTGCGCGCAGAGTCAACGCGACGGCGATCACCGCCGGCGGCTCTTCTTACGCGGCGGGGGCAGCGCGCCCTCGGCCCGCAGCCTTGCGGCGTGCTCGGCGAGCGCGTCGACCAGCGGACCGATCGCCGCGGTCTCCGGCTGCACGTCCACCCGCAGGCCGAACTCCGCGGCGGTCTCCGCGGTCTTCGGGCCGATGCAGGCCACGATGGTCCGGGTGTGCGGCTTGCCGGCGATGCCGACCAGGTTGCGCACCGTCGACGACGACGTGAAGCAGACCGCGTCGAACCCGCCGGTCTTGATCATCTCGCGGATGTTGGCCGGCGGCGGTGCCGCCCGCACGGTGCGGTAGGCGGTGACGTCCTCGATCTCCCAGCCGCGGTCGCGCAGCCCCTCGGCCAGCGTCTCGGTGGCGATGTCGGCGCGCGGCAGCAGCACCCGGTTCACCGGGTCGAAGATCTCGTCGTAGTCCGGGAATTCGTCGAGCAGTCCCAGCGACGACTGCTCGCCGGCCGGTACCAGTTCCGGGCTGACCCCGAAGGCGCGGACCCGCTCGGCGGTGGCCTCGCCGACGCAGGCGATCTTCACCCCGGAGAACGCCCGGGCGTCCAGACCGAACTCGGCGAACTTCTCCCACACGGCGCGCACGGCGTTGGTCGAGGTGAACACCACCCACTGGTAGCGGCCGTCCACCAGACCCTTGACGGCCCGCTCCATCTGGGCGGGGCTGCGCGGCGGCTCGACGGCGATGGTCGGCACCTCGATCGGAAGTGCGCCGTGTCCGACCAGCCGGTCGCTCATCTCACCGGCCTGGTCCTTGGTGCGCGGCACCAGAATGGTCCAGCCGTACAGCGCGCGACTCTCCCACCAGTTCAGCTTGGACCGGTTGCTGACGGTCTTGCCGATCGTCACCACCAGCGGGCCGGCGCTGGTCTCCTGCCCGTTCGGCGAGATCACCGGGTCGATCGGCGCCAGCGCCGACGCCTCGGTCAGGCCGCCCAGGCTGGACTCCAGCGAGCGCTGCGAGCAGGTGGTGCCCGACGTGGTGACGACGCACGGGGTGGCGTCGGACAGCCCGTATTCGATCAGGGTGCGGGCCGCGTCCGGCAGGTGCGACGTGGTGGCCTGCAGGATCAGCGGCCCCGGGGCCGCGGCCAGCGCCGCCCAGTCCACCTGGGGGTCGCGCACGTCGGCGACGGTGTGCGACGAGCCGAGCGGCAGACCGGCGTAGGTCGGCACCGCGCTGGTGGCGGGCAGCCCGGGCACGATCTCGAAGTGCAGCTGGGTGCGCGCCACCGCGTTCACCTCGGTGATCACCGAGTCGACCGAGAGCGGATCCCCGGCGACCAGGCGCACCACGTCGACGCCGGTCTTGGCCTCGGCGACCAGGATCTTGGCGACCTCGGCCGGCTCGCCCAGCGCCGGGCGGATGTCCGCGCCGCCGGCGGCCGCGGAGGCCTCGGTGTCGGTGTCGTCGGCCGCGGTGTCGTCGTCGGCCGTGGCGTCGGCACCGTCACCGGCGACCGCAGCCGGCTTGCTGTCCGGCAGTGCCGGGCCGACGATCGGCGGCAGGTCGGTGCCGACCAGCGCCAGCACCGCTTCCGGCACGTCGGGGTCGGTGAAGACGCACGCGGCGTTCGTCAGCGCCGTCCGCGCCCGCATCGTCAGCAGGCCCGGGTCACCGGGACCCGAACCGACGAACACAATGCGGCCCGGCTTGGGCTTCTGCCCCCGCACGCTCACTTGGCGAGCCATTCGCTACTCCCAGTCACTTCCCCGCGCGGGTGTTTCACCGCGCGTCCGACATCAGTTCCCGCGCACCCAACTCGAACAGTTCCGCCGCGACCGAGACACCCAGTTCTCGGGCTCGGTCCGGACTGCCGATGCCGGACGCGCGGATCACGTCGGATCCGTCCAGCGCCGCCACGCAACCGCGCAGCGACAGCTCCTCGAAGACATGCCCGTCCTCATCGATGGACTCGACCACCTCGGCGATCGCGCCCACCGGTGCGGAACAACCCGCCTCCAGTTCGGCGAGCAGGGCGCGCTCCGCGGTGGCCGCCCGACGGGTGTCGGCGTCGTCCAACTCCGCCAACACCGCGACCAGTGCGGTATCACCTGCGCGGCATTCGATCGCAAGCGCCCCCTGAGCCGGCGCCGGCAACATCTGCACCGGCTCCAGCGCTTCGGTGACGGCTTCGAGGCGCCCGATCCGGGCCAAACCCGCCCGAGCTACCACGATTGCGTCGAGTTCGCCGCTGCTTACCCTGTTCAACCTGCTGTCTAGGTTGCCTCGTAGGGGGCGAATTTCCAAACCGAGACCCAGTGCTCTAAGCTGTGCGGCCCGCCGGGGCGACGACGTGCCGACGACCGAGCCGGCCGGCAGCTCGCCGAGCACCAACCCGTCGCGCGCCACCAGCGCGTCGCGCGGGTCCTCCCGGGGCGGGATCGCGGCGATGACGAACCGCGGATCCTCGCCGGTCGGCAGATCCTTGTGCGAGTGGACGGCGGCGTCCACGCGGCCGTCGAGGATCGCCTCACGCAGCGCCGCGGTGAACACCCCCACCCCGATCTCGGCGACCGGCGCCGCCGAGCGGTCACCCTCGGTGCTGATGATCACCAGTTCCGCGGGGTGGCCCATCGCGATCAGCGCGTCCCGGATGGTGCCGGCCTGAGTGGTGGCCAGCAGACTGCCGCGGGTGCCGATCCGGATTACCTCAGCCAACGTCGCTACCCGATGAGCCCGGCTCGGTGTTCGGCGTGCCCTGCCCCGGCATGACCGGCAGTTCGCCCGCGCTGGCCACCGCGTCCACGGCGGTCGGGTCGAGCTCGAAGAGCTCCCGCAGCGCCTCGGCGTAGCTGTCGCCGCCGGGTGAGCCGGCCAACTGTTTCACCCGCACGGTGGGGGCGTGCAGCAGCTTGTCGACGACCCTGCGCACGGTGCGCGCCACCTCCTCACGGTGGGCGGTGTCCAGGTCCGGCAGCCGGTGATCCAGCCGCAGCAGTTCGGCGGTGACGACGTCGGCGGCGCGCTGGCGCAGCGCGGTGACGGTGGGGGTGACCTCGGCCATCCGCTGGCCGGCCAGGTAGG
Organism: Mycolicibacter acidiphilus; assembly: GCF_018455725.1. Taxonomy (GTDB): domain Bacteria; phylum Actinomycetota; class Actinomycetes; order Mycobacteriales; family Mycobacteriaceae; genus Mycobacterium; species Mycobacterium acidiphilum. The sequence continues at coordinate 168,174 of NZ_JAHCLR010000005.1, read as the reverse complement.
TGGCGACCTCGCGGGCGACGATGCCGTGTGCGGCGTCGGTGTCGGACGCGGCCACCTGCACCGACGGCTCGCGCTGAATCCGGTCCATGTCGATGACCACCACGCCCGGCAGCCCGGCGACGGCGGCGTCGACGTCACGCGGCATGCCCAGGTCGCAGATCACCAGCGGCTGGGTGGCCTCGTCGCGGTCGGCACCGACCAGCGCGTGGTGCACGTCGGCCAGTGTCACGACCGGGCTGACCGCACCGGTGCAGCAGACCGCGACGTCGGCGTCGGCCAGCGCGCCGGCCACCCCGTCCAGCGTCAGCGCCTCGGCGGTGATGTCGTACTCCCGGATCTTGCGGGCCAGTCGCTGCGCCCGCGGCAGCGTGCGGTTGACGACGCGGATGTGGCGCACCCCGGCGCGCGCCAGGTGCGCGGCCGACAGTGCGCCCATCGACCCGGCGCCGATCACCACGGCGGTGCGACCCACCAGCGCGTCGGCACCGATCTGGCCGGCGGCGATGTCGAGCGCGACCGAGACCACCGAGGCGCCGGCGGCGTCGATCCCGGTCTCGGAGTGCACCCGCTTACCTACCGACAGCGCCCGCTGGGCGAGTTCGTGCAGTACCCGGCCGACCGTGCTGTTGGCTTCGGCGGAGGCGTAGGCACGGCGCACCTGCCCCAGCACCTGCTGCTCTCCGACGACCGCCGAGTCCAGGCCGCTGGCGACCGAGAACAGGTGCTCGACGGCGGCCTCGCTGTAGCGGACGTAGGCGTATTTGGTCAGGTCGGCCATCGCCATGCCGGAATGCTCGGAGAGCACCTGCCCGATCGCGGACAGGCCGCCGTGGAACGCCTCGACGACGGCGTAGATCTCGACCCGGTTGCAGGTCGACAGAATCATCGCCTCGCTGACCAGCGGCGAGGCGAGCAGCCGATCGACGATCTTGGCCTGGTCCGACTCACCGGTGCTCAGCTGCTCCAGTACCGAGACCGGCGCGCTGCGGTGCGAGACCCCGAAAAGCAGGACGCTCACGGCAATATCACCTGGTCCGATCCTTGCTGTCACCAGTGCACAAACTTCACCCCACGGTAGAGGTTAAGGCGCTGGCCCACCAAATTCGCGCCGATTCGGCGCACCGGCCGCGGCGTTCACCCGCGGGCGGCCAGATCCGCCCGCAGCCGCGGCTCGTCGAGGTCCCAGTAGCTGTGCTCGCGTCCGTCGAGCAGCACCACCGGCAGCCGGTCACCGAACTCCGCGCGCAGCGCCGCATCCCCGGCCGCGGCGGCGGCATCGACGTCGGTGCTGCGCAGGTCGAAGTCGAGTTCGGCGGCGAGCGCGGTGAGTTGGGCGCGCATCGTTTCGCAGACCGCGCAGCCGGCGCGGGTCAGCAGTTCCACCTGGGCGCGGCTCATCCCCCCAGTCTGGCAGGTGCGCACCGGCCGGCTGGGACACACTCGAGGCATGGGCTCCGATGCGGTCGCGATCACCAACCTGCTGTATTCCTACGCCGAGCTGCTGGACGCCGGCGACTTCGACGCGGCCGCAGCGCTGTTCGCGCACGCCCGGATCAAGGTCGACGCCGCCGGCACCCTGATCGACAGCGCCGGGCTGCTCGGCATCTGGCGCCGGCACGTGCGGATCCATCCCGACGGCACCCCGCGCACCAAGCACGTCATCACCAACCCGATCCTGACGATCGACGAGACGGCCGGGACCGCGACCTGCCGGTCGTACTACACGGTGTTCCAGCAGACCGGGACCGTTCCGCTGCAGGCGATCGCGGCCGGGCGCTACCACGACGAGTTCGAACGGGTCGGCGACGCGTGGCGGTTCGCTTTCCGGGATTACTCGATGCTCGACTTCCGAGGTGACCTGCACGATCACCTGACGGCCCCCGACGGCGACGCCCGATAGGGTTGACTTCGGTCGCCCGCGGCGGGCGGCACGGCGGAAGGAGGCGCGGGATGACACCCCCCGGCTCAGACCACACGGGTTACGACGCTCTGGAGGCGCTGACCGCCGACGCCAGCGCCGATCGCGCCCTGGCCGGTGTGCCCGCCACCGCACCGCCACCGGTCGACCTGACCGCCGCGGCGTTCTTCGACGTCGACAACACCCTGGTGCAGGGCTCGTCGATGGTGCACTTCGGCCGGGGGCTGGCTGCGCGCGACTATTTCACCTACCGGGACGTGCTGGGTTTCCTGTACGCGCAGGCCAAGTTTCAGCTCACCGGGCGGGAGAACAGCGAGGACGTCGCCGCCGGGCGGCGCAAGGCGCTGGCGTTCATCGAGGGCCGGCCGACCTCGGAGCTGGTCGACCTGGGCGAGGAGATCTACGACGAGATCATCGCCGACAAGATCTGGCCCGGCACCCGCGAGCTCACCCAGATGCACCTGGACGCCGGTCAGCAGGTGTGGCTGGTCACCGCGACCCCGTACGAGCTGGCCGAGACCATCGCCCGCCGGCTGGGGCTGACCGGTGCGCTGGGCACGGTCGCCGAATCGGTCGACGGGGTGTTCACCGGCCGGCTGGTCGGGGAGATCCTGCACGGTCCCGGCAAGGCGCACGCGGTGCGGTCGCTGGCGATCCGGGAGGGGCTGAACCTGCGCCGCTGCACGGCCTACTCCGACAGCTTCAACGATGTGCCGATGCTGTCGCTGGTCGGCACCGCGGTGGCGATCAACCCCGACGCCGCACTGCGGGAGCTGGCGCGCAAACGCGGCTGGGAGATCCGCGATTTCCGCACCGCCCGTAAGGCCGCCCGGATCGGGGTGCCGTCAGCGCTGGCGCTTGGTGCGGTGGGCGGCGCCCTGGCCGCTGCCCTGGCGCACCGGAACGAGCGCGCGTAGCTTGCTGGGGACCGCGATCCATTGCCTTTAGACTGCTCGGCGTGGAACCGCAACGGGTCAACCCGGTCGGTCTGCGCCAGGCCGCAGGCCACATCGCGGCACTGGGTGACCAACTCACCGGCGCCCAACCAGCACCACCGACTGCTGCTGGCCAGTCGTGGCAATCCAGTATCACTGTCGCGGCCACCGCACGCGCAGGTGCTGTCGCTGACGAAACGACGCTCACCGGCCGGATGCGTGCCACCGCCACCAAAGTTGCGGTGGCCGCCGCGACCTATACCCGCACCGACACCGCCACCGCGTCGACGCTCAGCGGCCAGGTTGTGTAGCCGGTGATCGACGGGTTGCCGAGCCTGGCTGAGATCGAAGCGACCACCGTCGATCACCTCACCGACCTCGCCGACTACCTCACCGCCCAGGCCGCCCGGATCAGACACTGCTTCACCGAGGCCCACGAGATCATCAGCACTGCGCCCTGGCAGGGGCAGGCTTACAACGCCGCCTACCGGCGCTCCGATGCCGATCGGGTCATCGCCGTGCGCGAAGCCGAACAACGCATCACCGCAGCCGGCATCGCCCGCCGCGGTGCTGAGAACATGCTGCTGGCCAGGACCGCCACCCTGGGCGGGGTCGCCGAAGCACGCGCAGCCGGGTTCGAAGTCCGCCAAGACCTCGTGTGCAATGCGCACACCCCCGGCCGCTCCTGGGAGGAGGCGGTACGACTGCAACCACAGGCCAACGAGCTCACCGCCAAAATCCGTGTCCAAGCCGCCAGCATGGTCTACATCGACCAAGACACCACCAGCAAGCTCGCTACCGCCACCGCCAGCTTCGGCACCCTGAAGTTCACCGAAACACCCATCCGCGCCAACAATGGCCACGGCATCCAACTCGTCGACCACACCTGGAAACAAGCCCCATCGGAAGGCCCCACTGAACCAGCCGGCGCAGACGGCGGCGCCGGCCGGCCCTACGACCCCAACCCTAGATATCCGGGTAGGAACAACCTCGGCCACTACACCAAGGGCAACACCGGCAGCGCAGACGGTGCAGCAGCTGCCGAAGAGAGGTTGAAGCAATACGAGAAAGACAACCACACGTCGGTGATCCGCCAGCAGATCAGGGTGGCGATGACTGATCCGAAAACAGGGGAGATCCGGTATCGTTACTACGACGCTCTAGAGCCCCTCCCCGGACACCCCGGCCAGTACCGAGGCATCGAGGTCAAATCCGGCGGGGCCAACTGGACCCCCAGCCAACGAATCTTCGACACAACCGTCTCTCCGAACACGCCAGCCCGAGGAACACTCAACGGTCAACCCGTAGAAGTCATCACGGCTCGAAAGATTGATGCCCCGGCTTTCGTTCCGCCGTCGGTGGCGGGTGCTGATGGGGGTGCCGCCGCGGGAACCGCTACGGGTGGGAGTCCGGCACCGGTTATCAGCCCACAGCCAGCGGGGCCGACGGTCCTGGATCACCCCGCGACTGCGCCGCCTATGCCGCCGCTGGATCACCCTGCCCCGGTCGTGTTGCCGCCCACATCTTCAGAGTTGCCACTGCTGCCGCCGGGCGCTGCGGCGATGCCGCCGGAAAGCTTCGACCTGCTCCCACCGGAGCTGACACAGTTGCCGATCGCCACTGAGCCGCCAGCCGGCACCACGGTCACCTTGCACCCACCGCCGATCAGCGGTCCGACTCCCGAGCAGCTCAAACAAGCCGGCGAAGTCGGTGGCACCACACTGGGCTTCGGTGCCGTCCTGGCATTGCTGGCAACGCTACTTTCACCAACATGACCTCACCAGAACACCCGGGAACGGCAGCTGCGCAGCTGCTCACGACACCTTCGCTCGCAGCCTTGGTGGCCGCTCACGTCGATGACCTGGTCGAACTCGGCTCCGATGATGCCCCCGAATGGGTGACGACCTGCGGAGTACCCCCAGGATGGCGACCGGCCCGCCTGGATAACAGCCCACAACGTCCCGCACGGATCACCGTCTACGGCCACAACCCTGGCCACGGCTGGGCTGGTTGCGAAACCATCAGCGTCTACCGGTTCACCGGCACCCTGCCCGCCGAGGTCATCCACGCCAATGCCGACTGCACCCTGCGCGGCCTGAACGCCCAGAACATCACCACCACGACACTGACGACACCGCCGACACCCGGAGTCACCGCGGTGCGCGCCAGCGGCTACTTCACCGCCGGCCACCGGCGAATCTGGGGCCAGTACAGCACCTACACCACGGCCCCGATACCCGCGGCCGGGCAGGGACTGCTTATCGAACACACCCTGTTCATCGACGCCGACCACCAAGCCGATCTCGCCGACGATATCGCCCGGCTGAGCAACACCATTCACCACACATTCCAGGCCGTCACCGCCACGGCGAGGTGACGACCACCCGGCGGGTCACTGCTGATCCCGCTCGGCGCACCCGTGGGTCCGTCCGGCACCGCGACCAACAGGAGCCGATCACCTGACTGCCGGATCACCGTAGACAGGGTGCGATGTGTCGGACCGAACAGATACATTTGCCGATATGGCCGTCTTTACCCATGTCCTCCAATACAGCAGCGGCCAAGTCTGCTCGTTAGACTGGACCGACCTCGATGAGTTCTCCCGGGTGCTGCGCAGGTTCGACGGTGTCGAGCACTTTGTGCTGCTTTTGTGGGCGCTTCCTCCTGGCATGGATTACAAGGAAGGTGTCGCTGCTGGTGCTGATCGGGAGTACCTGCAAGCACTCGGGCGTGCCGATGCGATGACGGTGGAGATCTGCAAGGCCGGCGGAGCCCAGTGGGGGGTTGATTGGGTGCGCTACGTCATCGGCCACCCGCACGACGGCGATGAGGTTCAGGACGTGCCGATCGTGCTGCCGAGAAGTACCGAAATGCGAAGCCGCCAACAACTTTTCGACGCTGACGAGGCCGCCCAACTGTTCTACAGCTACTACAAGACCGGTGACATCCCACCCGGCTACACGCTCCGCCCCGAGCAGGGCTTCACCAAAGACGGCGGCAACATCGACCTACGTCCCCAGGTATCAGGTCAGCTGTAGCAGCCGGAGGAGCATGGATACGCGATCAGCGGCGAGGCGGGCGTGGTGGGATGCCTTCCGCCCGGCTTGCCGTGGCCGTGGGATGCGGTTCGTCAGTGAGTGCGGGTTCGTGCTCGACGATGTCTACATCACCTCCATCGGCCCGGGGATAGGGGTTGACTCGGAGAACCCGGATCGGCTGCGTATCGGCTGGCGGGTCGACATCAAACCGTTGGCCGTCGACGAGATCCTTTGGACTGCATTTCTGCCCGATGTGGTCTTCGGGCCGAGGATGCGGATCAACCGCCGCATCAACGGCGCCTTCACCGTCTCGTCGCTGCGCGTGCACCGTGGCTCGCGGGATGTTCTGGTGACCGGTGCCCCGGACTGGGAGCCGATCCTCGATGAGTTCGAGCGGGTCCGCGCCGATTTCGTTGCCGCCCACCCGACGCCTGCTGATTACGTGTTAGCGCTGGAGGACTCCCCCGAGCACATCGCCCCCAGCAGCGCTCTCACCCGCATGGTGACGGCGCTGATCGCCGCCGGGCGCACTACCGACGCCGTTGCTGTCGCGGAGGACGCGATAGCCCGTGGTGAGGGCGGGGGGATGTGGTCGGAGGTTGATGTGCTCAAGTACCTGGCGGCCTACGCCAAGGGGCCTGAGGCGTATGCGGCATTCACGGCCAGCCTGCTCCCGACCCACGACTACCAGGTTCTCTACGAGTCCCGGTCGTGCTCGCCCACCGGGTTGAGCCGGGAACACCATCGAGGCAGCATGCGGTTGGAGCTGTCTCGAATGGACGGTTGTGACCCGTGGGCGGTGATCCTGAGTGCCCGCGTTCCTGACGGCGAACCGCAGGCCGCGGCTACCGAGCGATATCTGCAGGCCGCTGGCACAGCCGAGGCGATGGTGATCGAGATCCGTCAACCCGCGCAGGCTGCGGGCGGTGTCGTTTCCGTGCGTTCGGTTCTCGGTCACCGTCACACCGGCACTGCCGAGCGTGACGTCGAAATCGTCCTGCCCAGCAGCACCCAGACGGTGACGCGTCACGAGGTGTTCAGCGCGGATGAAGCCGCGGACCTGTTCGAGGCCTTCTACCGCACCGACACGATCGGCGACGGCTACACACTGCGGCCGGCGGAGGGCTACATCGCCGACGGCAGTCCCTCGTCCACTCCGAACGCACACCCGCACCCCCTGCGCTGATAGGCTTCCGCCGCCGAGCACCACGGCTGAGCGGAGGGCAGACCGGCATGGAAGCGCATACCGAATCGCAGGGGATCATCGGAGCCCATTACCGGTTTCCGGACTATTTCGAGGTCGGCCGGGAGAAGATTCGGGAGTTCGCCCGCTCGGTCAAGGACACTCACCCCGCGCACTTCGACGAGCGCGCCGCGGCCGACGCCGGCTACGACGAACTGGTGGCGTCGCTGACGTTCCTGGCGGTCGCCGGCCGGCAGGTGCAGCTGGAGATCTTCGACAAGTTCGACCTCCCGATCAACATCGCCCGAGTGCTGCACCGCGACCAGAAGTTCACCTTCCACCGGCCGATCAAGGCCGGCGACAAGCTGTACTTCGACACGTACCTCGACTCGGTGATCGAGTCGCACGGCACGGTGGTCAGCGAGGTCCGCAGCGAGGTCACCGACGCCGACGGTAAGCCGGTGGTGACCAGCGTCGTCACCATGCTCGGCGAGTCCGCCAACCAGGACGCCGAGACCGAGGCCAAGACGATCGCCGCGCTCGAGGCGATGCGCGCCAAGGCGCTGGGCAAGAAGTAGCCCGCCCCTCCGGCGAGCGTGCGCAACGCACCGGCGAACCCGCAGGTGGGGCCGGTCAACTCTGCACGGTAGTCGGGAACGTCAGCCGAAGAACATGTTGCGGCGGCCGGCCAGCAGTCGGTACAGGGTCTGCTGGATGGTCTCGCGCACCTGGTCGGTCAGCTCGAAGGTGACCATCGGGTCCTCGGCGGCGCCGGGCTCGTAGTCTGCGGTCTCGATCGGCTCTCCGAAGGCGATGTGCCACTTCGACGGCAGCGGCACCAGCCCGGCCGGGCCGGCCAGCGGGAACAGCGGCGTGACCGGGAAGTACGGCACGCCCAGCAGCCGCGCCAGCAGTTTGACGTCGGCCAGCATCGGGTAGATCTCCTCCGAGCCGACGATCGAGCACGGGATGATCGGCGCCTTGGTGTGCAAGGCCGCGGAGACGAAGCCGCCGCGGCCGAACCGCTGCAGCTTGTAGCGGTCCTTGAACCGCTTGCCCAGCCCCTTGTAACCCTCCGGGAACACCGCGGTCAGCTCCCCGGCGCCCAGCAGCCGGTGCGCGTCGGCCATGCAGGCCACGGTGTGGCCGGCCTTGCGGGCGGCCGGACCGACCACCGGCAGATCGAAGACCAGGTCGGCGCCGAGCATCCGCAGGTCGCGGTGCGAGGGATGCTCGTCGTGCACCGCCACCGACAGCATCAGCGCGTCGATCGGCAGCACCCCGGCGTGGTTGGCGACCACCAGCGCCGGCCCGTCCAGCGGAAGGTTCTCAATGCCGCTGACCTCGACCCGGAACCAGTCCCGGAACAGCACCCGCAGGATCGGCAGCGCGATGGCCTCGTTGAAGTGCGGGTCGAAGCCGAACTCGTCGACCTGGTAGTCCCCGGTGATCCGCTCGCGCAGGAACGTGACGGCCGCGGCGACCCGGCGGGCGAACTCGTTCGGCGACGGCTCGGCGGCCGGCCCGCCGGCGGCGGCGCGCAGCTCATCGATCTCGCGGACGACGGCGGCGATCTGCTCGGCGGAGGCACGCGGCGCCCGGCCCGCGACCGGGCGGCTGTGCCCGCGTGCGGCGCGAGTTGAATTCTTGTGCAGCGGAATCACTTTGGCTTTGGAATCGTCGCCCACGCCGTTATCCTCCCCACACCTTGTTCACGCCGATCTCACCCAGAGCCTGCGCGGCGGCAATGGCGCGCTGCTCCATCGAACGCACCCACTTGGGTTCGATGATCGGATCGAGACCACGACCTCGCACGTAGTCGGCGAACGCCTCAGCGGTGGTCCACTTGGCGCTGTACCCGAGGTCGACTCGCATTCTAGTCGTATCCATCACCCGGCCGAAGCTCAGATAGTCCAGCTGTTCCCGGTTGATCTCGGTGTAGTGGTTGGCCCGTCGCAGCGAGTCCATCAGCCACAGCCCGACCCCGGGCAGCGGCACCGGAACCCGGCCCGCCCGGCGGATCGCCTGCGACATCATGATGATCCCGTCGGCGCCGATGTTGAAGGTGCCGGCCTTACCGGCCATCGTGGCGCGCTCCAGGGCGCCCAGCGCGTCCTGCTCGTGCAGCAGCTGCAGCCGGGCGTCGCGGCCCAGCACCACCGGAACCAGCGGCCCGCCGAGGTAGCGCGAGAGCGCGGTATCCATTGCGGGGCCGATCATGTTGGCCATCCGCAGGATCGTCACCGCGATGTCGGGCCGGCGTCGGCCGAGCCCGCGGGCGTAGCCCTCGATGTCGATGCTGTCGCGGGGAAACCCCGAACTCGGCGGCCGGTGACTGGTGCTGTCCTCGGTGAACAGCACCGGGTCCCGCGAGCACGACCCGTACACCTCCGACGTGGACTTGAGCACCACCCGGCGCACCGACGGCGCCTTCTGGCAGGCGGCGAACAGCTGCATGGCGCCCATCACGTTGAGCTCCTTGAGCGCAGCTCCCCCGCCGGATCGCGGCACGTACGACGCCGCGGCGGCGTGCACCACGGTGTCGACTTCACTGTTCCGAATCACCTTGGCGATGAACGGATTACGGATGTCGGCGCGAACGAACTCGGCGCGCCCCATCCGGCGCAGCATGTCCTTGCTGGGCATCACCGCGTCCACCGCGATGACCCGATTGATCAACGGGTTCTGGGTGAGCCGGGCGGTCAGATAGCCGCCCAGAAACCGGCAGGCACCGGTGACCAGCACGACCTTCGGGTAGTGCCGACTGTCGCTTCGAGTGCTGTCACTGGGGGGGCCGGCCGAATCCACCCCGCCAGCCTAACGGCCACCCCGGAAAAGCAATACCGGGATCTGACCGTCGTGGCGGCGGGGTGTGCGGCGAACTACTTACCGAGTTTTCTGCGCTGCACGCGGGTCCGGCGAAGCAGCTTGCGGTGCTTCTTCTTCGACATGCGCTTGCGCCGCTTCTTGATGACTGAACCCATGAACTCCGCTATCTGCTTCCGCCCGCGCCGCAGGGCGCTGCTCAACTGATCTGATCGACCCGGCCACTTTACCCGGACACCCGAGCAGACCGGAAAACCGGGACCGCACGGTCCCGGGCAGCAGCCAATCCCGGACGTCACCGTGCGGCGACGCCCGGGAGGCTGCTTACCTGTCGACGCCGGGCGTCAGCCCGCGTCGAAGAAGGAGGTCTCCAGCAGGTCGTGCACGGCCTTGGCGTGCACCCGGAAGGACCGCCCCACCCGCACCGCGGGCAACTCGCCGTTGTGCACCAGGCGGTACACCGTCATCTTGCTGACCCGCATCAGCGCGGCCACCTCGGCCACCGTCAGGAATTGCGTCCGACCCTGCTGGTCGCCGGCAGTGGCATCCCGCAGTGGTCTACCGCCAGCCGAATCCCGCGCCGAAGGCCCGTTCATAGACGTCATCGTTACCCATTTCAATCAGGCACGTGCAGTCCCGACGGCTTCCCCTCCGCGGCACCCACACGCACAGACATAGAGGAGAATAGCGGGACGAATGGGGTTATTGCGACTGGTGAGAGCCAATATGTGAAAAATAAGTGAATTACTCTGATGTAATTCTTAGCTGCTCAGAGCGGGTTTTCGCTGCCTGCACGGCCCGGTCCACCGCCGTCCGCAGACCGCCGCTCTCCAGTTCGCGCAGCGCAGCGGCAGTGGTGCCACCGGGCGAGGTCACCATGGCCCGCAGCCGCGCCGCAGTGGTGTCCAGCGCCGGCGCGGAATCACCGCGCTCATCGAGCAGCATCTGCGCCGACCCCGCCATCGTCTGCACGGCCAGATCGGTGGCCACCGGACGGCTCAGCCCGGCCGCCACCCCGGCGTCCACCAGCGCCTCGACCAGCAGGAAGAAATACGCCGGCCCGGAACCGGAGACGGCGGTCACCGCGTCCAGTTGGTCCTCGGGCACGATCGCCGCGCTGCCGACGCACTCGAACAGCTCGGCGACCTGCGTGACCTGCTCGGGCGTGGCGAACCGGCCCCGGCACAGCGCACTGGCCCCGGCCCCCACCTTCACCGGCGTGTTCGGCATCACCCGCACCACGGCAGCACCGGCGGGCAGCTTGGACTCCAGGTAGCCGGTGGTGACGCCGGCGACGATCGTCACCAGCACCGGGTCCGGCTTGTCGCCGGTCGCGCCGGTGACCAGCTTGGCGAACTCGGCGACGACGGTGTCGACGTCCGGCGGCTTGACCGCGACGACGACGACATCCGCGTTCTCCATCGCGTCGGCGACCGTGGTCACCAACACCGAATAGGTGGCGGAGAGCTGCTTGGCCCGCTCCGGGTACTGCTCGGCGACCACCAGGTCCTTGACCGGACGGCCGGCTGCCAGCAAACCGCCCAGCAGGGCCTCTCCCATGTTTCCGCCGCCGATGATCGCGATTCTCGCCATGCCGACCAGCATGTCAGACCCCCGGGCGGTCGCGAGAACGGCGCCAGCCGGGCGACGCGGGCCGCCCGTCGAAGACACCGGGTGATCGCGAGAACGGCGCCAGCCGGGCGCGGCGGGCCGCCCGCAAGAAGCCGGCGGGGAAGCGTTACCGGCCGGGGACCATCGCCAACTGACGGGTCTGCACGACGATCCGGCCCTCGCAGTCGACGACGATGTGGTCCTCGTCGAACCAGTCCTGCCCGATCTGCATAGTGGTGCAGATGACCCGCAGCCAGCCGTCGGCCGGCATCGCCCGCAGGTAGGCGGTGAGCTGCACGGTCGGCGCCCAGCCCATCCGGTTGACCGCGAACGTCACCGGCGCCGAGACGTCGCCGCAGAGCAGCGCGAACAGCACGTCGGGCGCGGCGTCCTTCGGGCGGACCCACATCTCGATCACCGGCGGTCCCCCGTCGGAGCGCGGCCCCAGGGTGGTCAGCGCCGGCCGAATGTCGCAGCCGTGCGCCAGGTGCACGACGTGCTCCATCGGGTGTCCCGGGCCGATCGGCTCCAGGCCCGGCGGCGGCTCCGGGGTCATCAGCGGCACCACCGGGTTCACCGACAGCAGCGGCGGCGCATGGTGTTCCGGCTCACCGAGCGTCACCACCGCATGCACCGCGGTGCGGTCTCCCTGGCTCAGTTCGACGTCGACCACACTGATCCGCCGCCCCCGCTTGCGGAGGAACGTCGTGAGCCGCATCGGACCGGGGTCGGGTGCGCCCAGGTAGCTGGCCGACACCGCCACCGGCTGCTGGACTCCCGCCGCGTCACCGTGCGCGGTGCGGGCGGCGTTCGCGCAGAGCGCCAGCATCGCGCCGCCGTGCACCTTCGGGCCGATCGTCCAGTGCTCGTTGAGCTCACCGGCGAAACTCACGGTGTCGCCGTCGGGACCGCCGCCGTCGAGCACGGTGAGCCGCATCGCGTCGGCGAACAGGGTGGAATCGGTCATCGACAGATCATCGCAGCAGGTGCGTGCGGGCGAACTGCAGCGACTCGGTCAGCAGCGCCTCGCGCTCGTGCGGCGACCGCGCGTGCGAGGTGGTCACCTCCAGCACGACGTGCCCGGTGAAGTCGCCGGCCGCCAGCAGCTGGCAGACCTCGGCGGTCGGCTGGTCGCCGCGGCCGGGCACCAGGTGTTCGTCGGCGGGCAGGCCGCTGCCGTCGCACAGGTGCAGATGCGTCAGGCCCGAACCCATCCGGCGGGCCATCTCCAGCGCGTCGGTGCCCGCGGTCGAGGTGTGCGACAGGTCCAGCGTGTAGTGCGCATGGTTGCCGTCCAGCGGGTCGTAGGACGGTGCGAACGCCGAGATCCCCGGCCCGGGGCCGCCGCCGCGCCGGCGCATCCGCTCCCGGGACTGCTCGGCGCCGAAGAACCGGTCGGTGCGGAACGGGAACATGTTCTCCACCGCCACCGCCACGTCGCTGGCGGCTTCCAGCGCGGCCACCTGGTCGGAGAATCCCTCCGCGTACCGGCGCTGCCAGCGGAACGGCGGGTGCACGACGACGGTCTGGGCGCCGAGCCGCTCGGCGGCCCGGACGCTGCGTTCCAGCTTGGGGATCGGGTTGGATCCCCACACCCGCTGCGAGATCAGCAGGCACGGCGCATGCACGGACAGCACCGGCACCCGGTAGCGCCGGGACAGTTTCCGGACCGCGCCGATGTCCTGGCTGACCGACTCCCCCCACACCATCAGCTCGACGCCGTCGTAGCCGAGTTTCGCGGCGTATTCGAACGCGGCCTCGGTCCGCAGGGGATACACCGATGCGGTCGAGAGTCCGACCTTGATCGCTGGGCGCACGGGACTAATGGTGATCGGCTAGCCGGCGTGCAGTACCAGCGGCCCGAGGGTGACCAGCAGCCCTACGGCGACGGCGATCAGCGTGCTGACGATGTCGACGGTCTTGCGCACCGCCTGCACCGCGGCGACCAGACCCAGCGTGACCAGCACGGTGAGCACCAGTGCCACGATGCTGTTCCACCGCCACAGCTGGTCGAAGCCGACGAACAGCCCGCCGCCGAGCACCACCGCCAGCACCGACTGCAGCACGATCATCGCGTAGCCGGTCAGTCCCGGCTGCTCGTCGTCCTCGTCGTCGGAGTCGGAGTCGACGTCGTCGTCGCGTCCGCTGAGGTCGGGCACGTCCTCGTCGGCCAGGTCGTCGACCAGATCGTCGTGCAGGTCATCATGCAAGTCGTCGTGCAGGTCCCCGCGCAGGTCGCCGTCGTGCAGGTCCGCGGTGAGCGCCGGCCGGGTGAGACCCGACCGCTCAGCGCCGTCGCCGCCGCCGATCAGGAAGGAGCGCACGAACGCCGAGTCCTCGCTGGGCAGGTCGGCTTCGCGGACGTCGGTGTCCATCACGTCGACGTCGATGTCGGTGAAGTTGTCGGCCGGGTCCGGGCGCATCCGCTCGGCCCCGGCGGGCGGTTCGGTGCGACGCTGCGGCCGCGGGTAGTGACTGTGCTCCGGGCCGGTGCCGCGCGCCGGTTGCGGCGGTGACTTCGGCCAGCGTGGTTCGGGCTCGCGCCGCGGCGGACTCCCGAGCGCGCGCTGGCGCCCGGTGGACGGCCGGTCCTCGTCGATCACCCGCTGGCGCCCGGTGGACGGCCGGTCGTCGCCGGCGAAGCCCGGTGCCGGGCCGACCGGCAGACGGCCACTCGGCGTCGGGTCCGCCGGCGCCGCGGTGTCGGACTCGGGTTCCTCGTCGTCCCGGATCACCGGGATCTCGCCGGTCAACTCGGCGACGGTGACCGCGTCGGCGTTGCCCTTCCGGCGACGACGGCGCCCGGTGACCGGCGGGGCGCCGATCGTCCCGTTCTTAGCCAGCAACTCCGCCACCGAGATCGGCCGTGTCTCGACGTCCCGGGCCTCTGGGGTGGGGATCGGTCCCGTCATCGTGCTTTGCCTCTCGACCGGTCAGCCGCGTCCGCACCCCCGGCGTCGCGCACCGCTGCGCCCACCGAAGCGGATTCGATCAGGGTGGCAGCGTCCGCTTCGCTGTCGAGCCGCCGCAGGATCAGGCCCTCGCGCAGCGCCCACGGGCAAATCTCCACTGTTTCAATCGACAGCGCTCGCATGCTTGCCTCCGCCACCAGAGCCCCCGCCACGATCTGCGGCGCCCGCTCGGTGCTCACCCCTTCCAATTCGGCCCGATCAGCCGTGGTCATCCTAGAGATGAATGATATGAGCTGCCTAAGGCCTGCGGCGGTCAATGTGCGCTTGACACGCGGTCCGGCCGCCGACGGCGCGGCGCCGGTCAGCCGGGCCAGCGAACGAAACGTCTTCGACGTCGCGACCGTGCGATCAGCGGGGCCGGCGTCGAGCACGGTGGCCGCCGCCCCGGACAGTTCAGTGTCCAGCCAATCCCGCAGCATCGCCACCCGACGCCGGCCGGGCGGGTCCTCGGCCAGCCAGTCCCGGGTCAGCCGCCCGGCGCCCAGCTGCAGCGACAGCGCCACGTCCGGCTCCTCGTCGAGACCGCTGGACAACTCCAGCGAGCCGCCGCCGATGTCGAGGTTGATGATCCGTCCGGCGCTCCAACCGAACCAGCGGCGCACCGACAGGAAGGTCAGTCGCGACTCGTCCTCACCGGCGAGCACCTTCAGGTCCACCCCGGCCTCGGAGCGCACTCGGGCCAGCACGTCCTCGGAGTTGGAAGCGTCGCGCACCGCGGAGGTGGCGAACGCCATCAGCTCCGCGCACCCCGAACTGGCGGCGATCTTGGCGAACTCCTCGACGGTGGACACCAGTTTGTCCGCCCCCCGGCGGGTGATCTTCCCTGAGTCGTCGGTGGCCTCGGCCAGCCGCAACGTCGCCTTGGTGGAGCTCATCGGCGTCGGGTGGCCGCCCCGGTGGGCATCGACCACCAGCAGATGCACCGTGTTGCTGCCGACATCGAGAACGCCTAATCGCACGAGAGATAACTTAACGGTGGACGTGCGGGCAGGGTGAATATTTGGTCTACCGTGGAGTTTCGTGACCCCCGCACCTCCCGGCCGACCCAAGCACCCCGGCGAAGTCGAGCCGGACTTCCCGCGCGAATGGGTGGAGTTCTACGACCCGGACAACCCCGAGCACCTGATCGCCGCCGACCTGACCTGGCTGCTGTCGCGCTGGACGTGCGTCTTCGGCACCGCCGCCTGCCAGGGCATCGTGGCCGGCCGGCCCGATGACGGCTGCTGCTCGCACGGCGCGTTCCTCTCCGACGACGACGATCGCGCCAAGCTCGACGCTGCGGTGGAACTGCTCACCGACGCCGACTGGCAGTTCCGCGACAAGGGCCTGGGCAAGAAGGGCTACCTGGAACTCGACGAGAACGACGGCGAGGAACAGTTGCGCACCCGCACCCACAAGGGCGCCTGCATCTTCTTGAACCGGCCGGGCTTCGCCGGCGGGGCGGGGTGCGCCCTGCACATCAAGGCGGTCCGTCTCGGGGTGGAGCCGCTGACGATGAAGCCCGACGTCTGCTGGCAGCTGCCGATCCGGCGCAGCCAGGAATGGGTGACCCGGCCCGACGACACCGAGATCCTCAAGACCACGATCACCGAGTTCGACCGGCGCGGCTGGGGTCCCGGCGGCGAAGACCTGCACTGGTACTGCACCGGCGATCCGGCCGCCCACGTCGGCACCCGCCAGGTGTGGCAGAGCTACGCGCCCGAACTCACCGAATTGCTGGGCGCCAACGTCTACGCGGAGCTCGCGAAGCTGTGCCGGCAGCGCAACGAACTGGGGCTGGTGGCGGTGCACCCGGCGACCCGGGCAGCCCAGCAAACCGGCGGGCCGCAGTCTAACCCGTAGAAATCAGGCCACCATTGCGGCCATTCTCACACCCACTGTGCTTGTCAATGATTTTTGACAAACCCCAACAGTCGGTATGATCGGGACTGGCCGCCGCGTAGCCCAGCACCAGTCGGTGAGCAGTCGAACGGGGAAACCCGCTCCAACGCGGGCATTGATCTTGTTTTTACATAGCCCCGCTGGAGATTCATGATCAGGACCAAGATGCAGACCGTGGATGTAGCGCTCGACCACAATGGACACAGCCCGTCCGTCCTTTTGCGACCGCCGGTCGTTCTCGAGGCACGTGGGTTGAACAAGCAGTTCGGTAGTGGCGACACTGTCACACCGATTTTGCGCAATATCGACATTCAGATCACTCGCGGTGAGTTTGTGGCGATGGTCGGCCCATCCGGGTCGGGAAAGTCCACCCTGCTCAGCATTCTCGGTCTGCTCGATATGCCGACTAGTGGTGACGTACTGATCAACGGCCAGAGCGTCAGCCGGCTGTCCCGCAAGCAACTGGCGACCGTGCGCTGCCAGACCCTCGGCTACGTCTTCCAGGCGTTCAACCTCCTGGCCGGTCTGTCGGTCATCGAGAACGTCATGCTGCCGGGCATGCTGTCCGGCAAATCCGGCCGCGCTCAGCACGCTCACGCGATGAGCCTGCTCGACCAGGTCGGTCTCGCGGCGAAGGCCAAGCGGGTGCCCTCGGAACTGTCGGGCGGTGAGCAGCAGCGGGTCGCGGTCGCGCGCGCGCTGTTCATGAACCCGGACGTCATCCTCGCCGACGAGCCGACCGGAAACCTCGACACGGTCAACGGCCAGCGGGTCATCGACGCGCTCTACAACCTGAATGCGGCCGGGCAGACGATCGTCCTGGTGACCCACGACCGGAAAATCGCCGACGAGGCCCCCCGATTGATCTCGCTGCTCGACGGTGAAGTCGAAACCGACAGTGGCATGGCTCACGCGCAAAACAATCTGTCATGGCTCGCGGAACATTAGCCGCAACTTTCGGCCTGCTGCGGATTATCAATTTCCGGGCCGTCCGTAGACACGCATTTCGGGCGGCACTGGCCGCTTTCTCACTCGGCGGCGGCGTCGCCGTCGTCGTGGCCGTCATGATCGAGGTCACCAGCGTCTCCAAGGCCGTCGACGACGTCGGCTACCAGATCGCCGGGCCCGCCCCGCTGCGGGTGATCGGCGCAGCCACCCGCGGCGGCATCTCACCGGCGGTCATCGACGACGCCCGGTCCGTGCCGGGGGTGGGTGCCGTGGTGCCGGTCATCCGCGGTGTCACGCTGATCCGCAACGACGGCAAGGAGTCGTTCGGGTTGAGCCTGGGCGTCGACTGCTCGGCGCAGTGGATCGTCAACCCGAAGGTCTGCTCGGGGGGGCAGACGGAACCGCCGCCGGCGATCTCCAGCTCACTGGGCAAGACGCTGAACGATTCGGCGAGCCTGGTCACCGACGCCGGGCAGATGTCGCTGGCGAAGTTCCAGCGGATCGACGACCTGGACAGCGTCAACAACGGCCTGGTCGCGGTGCTGCCGCTGAGCATGGCCAAGGCGCAGTTCGCCCGCGGCGACCGGGTCGACATGATGTACGTGACGCTGGCCAAGGACGCCAACGCCGCCGAGGTGCAGGCCCGGCTGAAGACCGCGCTCGGCCCGACGTACAGCGTCCAGCCGCGCAGTGAGCCGGCCCGCGGCTACAACGTCAACGACGTGCTGCTGCCGCTGCTGGGGATCTTCGCGCTGATCTCGATCGGCGTCGGCGTCATCCTGATCACCCAGATCACCCGGCTCTCGGTTGAGGAACGCCGTCGCGAGATCGCGATCGCGTCGGCGCTGGGCGCATCACCCGCGTCGATCATGACCGGCTTCCTCAGCGAAGCCGCACTGCTCGGCGCCGTCGGCTCGGCGATGGGTGTGGTCAGCGGCATCCTGATCTCCAGGCCCATCGTTGCCAGCGCCAGCGAGCTCACCGAGCGTTTCCTCGGCGTCACCGTTCCGGTGGTGCTGAAGCCCGCCATTCTGGTGGTCGGCGTGCTGGCCGGCATCGTGCTGGCGGTGCTCGCCGCGATCACCCCCAGCGTGTCCGCGTCGAACACCCCGATCGCTGCCGAACTGTCCGGCCGGGCCGCCAAGGAGCAGGCCACCGGACGCCGGATCTGGTCGAGGGCACTGGGGCTGCTGGCATTCGGCGCGGCCGGGGTCATCGCGGCGCGGTTGGCGACGATCTCCGGCGCGCTGCTGCCCTGGCAGGCCGGCGTCGCCGACGCCGGCGCGGTCGTCGCGATCGTCGGGCTGCTGCTGGCCACCGCCTACCTCAGCGCCGAGGCGATCACCGCGTTCCGGCCCAAATCGGAGTCCGGCCACGGCGCGACGCTGACGATCGCACTCAACGCGCTGCGGGCCGACCGTTCCCGGACCGCGGCGATTTCCGGTGCCATCGCGGTACCGGTGGTGGTCGCCATCCTGCTCTCCGGCTTCCTGATCGCCATCAACATCGGCGCCACCAAGGTGGCCGAGGCGCAGGCCGACGGCCGGATCGCGATCACCACCACCCAGTTCTCGGATTACGGCCCGATCGACGCCCGGTTCTCACCGGCCACCGCCAGCAAGCTGGCCGGCGTGGCCGGTGTGGCGAAGACCGAGCGGATCGCCGAGATCGAGATCACGCTCAAGGACGGCTCGCTGGCTCACGTCCAGGCGCTCGACCGGCCGACCTTCCCGTTCGGTCTGCTCGCCGGGAAAGAGCCGAAAGCCAGCATGGACGCCCACGAACTGGTGGTCGGCAGCGTGCTCGCCCGGGACAAGGACCTGCACATCGGCGACGTGCTGGTGTTCGGCAGCGGCCTCGACGCGCAGGCGATGAGCATCGGCACCATCGTGGCCACCCCCGAATACGGTGGGCGCCGGATCTACCTGTCGTACCAGACGGCCGAGCAGATCTACGGCCCGCAGCCGGCGGGGCTGATCTTCGCCACCCCGGCGGACGGGTTCAGCACCGGCCAGGTGATCGAGAACATCGAGCACGCGCAGTTCGACCAACCGATCCGCGCGGTGGACACCGCCGGGTTCTCGACGGAGATCGCCGCGTCGATCGCCCGCTACCTGACCCCGCTGAACACCCTCAAGTTCGGCCTGCTCGCGATCGCATTCATCTCGGTGGCGTCGACGCTGCTGCTGGTCGGCATCCGGCGCAAGCGCGAGGTGGCGCTGATCCAGGCGCTCGGCGCCACCCGGTTCCGGGTGTTCAGCATCACCACCATCGAGGCGGTGATCGCCGGCGCGGCCGGCGGGCTGTTCGGCGCCCTGCTGTCGATCGCGATCTCCGAGGCGGTCCGTCGCGCAGCGGTCGTCAACGTCGGCCTGGTCACCCCGCTGGTGTTCCCGTGGTCGGACGCGGTCACCTACGCGGTGCTGGCCACCGTCGCGGCGGTGTTCGCGGCGATCATCCCGGCGTGGAAGAGCACCCGGTCTACCCCGGCGACCGAACTCCGCGACGAGTGACCCGTCCGCTACTTTCCTAGGGCCTGACTTCTCACCCGCCCGCGTGGCTGCACCACGCCGATACGAAGGAAGCGATGACACCGAACGCCCCCGCGATCCCTGGTTATGCCGGCGATGCCATCTACCCCGGGGACCGGCTCTACGACAAGGTCCGCCTGGTCTTCAACGGCCTGATCGACAAGCGGCCGGCTGTGATCCTGCAGTGCCGGACCCGCGACGACGTCGTCGCCGCAGTCCGCTACGCCGTGGACTCGGGCCTGCAGATCGCGGTGCGCGGCGGCGGGCACAGCGTCGCCGGCCACTCGGCGTCCGAGGGCGGTGTGGTGATCGACCTGTCGCTGATGCGCAAGGTCGAGGTGGACGTCGAGCAGCGGGTCGCCTACGTGGACGCCGGAGCCACCTGGGGCGACGTCGACCGGGTCACGTCCGCGCACGGTCTGGCCTGCCCCGGCGGGGTGGTGTCGACGACCGGGGTCGGCGGCTTCTCGCTCGGCGGCGGCATCGGCTGGCTGTCTCGCGCGTACGGGATGACCTGCGACAACCTGATCGGCGCGGACCTGGTGACGGCCGCCGGCGACGTGCTGCCGGTCAGCGAGACCGAGAACGCTGACGTGCTGTGGGGGCTGCGCGGCGGCGGCGGCAACTTCGGTGTGGTGGCGCGGTTCGCGCTGCGCCTGCACCCGGTGGATCGGATCGTCGTCGGCGTGAAGTCCTACGACGACGCGCAGTCGGAGGCCGTCCTCAAGCACTTCCGCACCCAGATGGACGACGCGCCGGACCACCTGGCGTCGATCCTGGACTTCTCCACCGACAGCAAGTCGGGCCGGAACCTGGTCAACATCCTGGGCTGCTCGACGCTGACCGATGCCGCCGGCGAAGCCGATGTCACCGCTCTGCTGGGCGCCCAGGCTGTCAGCGCCGCACCGGTCGCGTCCGTGCAGCACAAGCTGGAGTACCCGACCTGGCAGCAGGCGCTGGATCAAACCGCGCCGTTCGGCGGGCTGAACTACTGGAAGTCGGTCTTCGTCACCGAGCTGACCGACGAGGCGGTCCGCCGGATCGCGCTGCTGGGCCGGTCGCGCCCGTCGGCGGAGACCCGGCTGCACCTGATCCGGCTCGGCGGGTTCGCCGGCCGGGTCGACCCGGATGCCACCGCGATTGCCACCCGGCAGCACCCGTACATCATTCATCTGATGGTGACCTGGACCGACCCCGCCGCCACCGATCGCTGCAAGGCCTGGGCCAGCCAGGCTTTCGAGATCCTGCGGCCGCTGGGCCCCAAGAGCGCCTACCTGAATTTCGTCGGCGACGAGGGGCAGGACCGGATCCGGGCCAGCTTCGGCGACGCCACCTATCAGCGTCTCGCGGAGTTGAAGGCCCGGCTCGACCCGGACAACCGATTCACGCTGAACCACAACATCACTCCGGCAACCGCCGGATAGACCGCGCGCGACGCGGTTGCTCGGGTGTCGCTGCCGCTAGAGGCCTTTTTCCTCGGCTTGCGATAGGTATTGTGGTGTCTTGGGGGAAAGGACGCACACGCATGCCCACAGCTGACGACGAGCTGGTGTTCGCCGGGGTCGCACGTTTGGCACAGTTGGTCCGCGATCGGGAGGTATCCCCAACCGAACTGGTGACCCTGTATCTGAATCGCATCGCGCGACTCGACCCGGTGCTCAACGTATTTCGCACCGTGCTGGGCGAGCAGGCGATGGCCGAGGCCGCGCAGGTCGAGCAGCGGCTGGCCGCCGGTGAGGAACTGCCGCTGGCGGGCGTGCCGATCGCGGTGAAGGATGACACCGACGTGGCCGGGGTTTCATCGATGTGCGGCACCGGGATCGACGCCGGCCCGGCCAGTGCCGACAGTGCCGCGGTGCGCCGGCTCCGGGCGGCCGGGGCGGTCATCATCGGCAAAACCCACCTCTCGGAGTTCGGCGCCTACCCGGTGTGCGAGTCGGCGACCTGGGGTGTCACCCGCAACCCGTGGGACCTGTACCGCACCCCCGGCGGCTCCAGCGGCGGCTCGGCGGCAGCGGTGGCCGCCGGCATGGTGCCCGGCGCAACCGGCAGCGACAGCGGCGGCTCGGTGCGCATCCCCGCGGCGTGCTGCGGCCTGGTCGGCCTGAAGGGTCAGCGGGGCCGGATCAGCACCAAGGAGTCACCCGAGCGGGCCTACCGGTTCCACGGGCTCAACCACATCGGGCCGCTGACCCGCAGCGTCATCGACGCCGCACTGCTGCACGACGCGATGACCGGCCCCGAACCGGACGACGAGATCCCGGCGCCACCGGCGACCCGGCCACTGATGGAGATGCTGGCGCAGGCGCCGCGACGGCTGCGGATCGCGATGTCGTTCAAGCCGGTCTTCCCGGTGCCGGTCAGCGACGAGGTGCGCCGGCCGGTGCTGGAGACCGCGGACCTGCTGCGCTCGCTCGGCCATGAGGTCGTCGAACGCGACCCGATCTACCCGGTGATCGGCATCGCCGCGGTGATGGCACTGTTCATGAACGGTTTCGCCCACGAGATCGAGCGGCTCCCCCAGCCCGAGTTGCTGGAGCGGCGGATGCGTGCGGAGGCCCGCACCAGCCGGCTCGTCCCGGACTGGGTCGCCCGCCGGGCGGTGGCGGCTCAGCCGCGGATCATGGGCCGCTCACAGCGCCCGGTCGCCGACTTCGACGTCATGATGACCCCGGTGCTGGGGATCCCGCCGGTGCAGCTGGGGTACTTCGAGGGTCTGGGCCCGGCCCGCGCGATGCTGCGGATGATGAAGTTCATCCCGTTCACGTTCCCGCAGAACTACAGCGGCCAGCCGGCGATATCGGTGCCGGTCGGACTCAGCGCCGACGGCGTACCCGAGGCGGTGCACCTGGTGGCCCGGGAGAACGACGAGGCGACGCTGATTTCACTTGCGGCCCAACTGGAATCGGTGCGCCCCTGGGCGCAGCACGTTCCGCCGGTCGCCAGCCTGCCGTCGCACGCCCACTAAGCCGTGGCGCACGCAGCGATCACCGGCGCCAGCGGGCTGCTGGGCGCCAACCTGACGGCCGAACTGATCGCGGCCGGGCACACCGTCACCGCCATCCGACGCGCGAGCACCGACACCAGTGGGCTCTCCGATCTGCCGGTCACCTGGGTCGACGCCGGCCTCGGTTCAACAGCCGAGCTCCGGGCGGCGTTCGCCGGGGCCGACGTGGTCTTCCATTGCGCCGCGGCGGTCTCCACCCGGCGTCGGGTCACCCCGGCCATCCGGGCCACCAACGTCGACGGGACCCAGAACGTGATCGACGCCGTGATCGACTGCGGCACACCACGCCTGGTGCACACCTCGACCGCCAACACGATCGGGCCGAATCCGGACAGCACGCCGTGCGACGAGGACTCCCCCTGGGCGATGGATCGCTTCAAGTTCGCCAACGCCTACGCCGTCACCAAGCATCAGGCGGAGATCCTGGTCGACCGCGCCGCCGACGCCGTCGACGCGGTGATCGTCCACCCGACGTATCTGATCGGTCCGCGCGACAGCAAGCCCAGCTCGGGCCGGATGATCCTCGAGGTCGTCCGGCGCCGGACCCCGTTCTGGCTGCCCGGCTACAACAACTTCGCCGACGTGCGCGAGGTCGCCCGCGGGATGATCGCGGCCTGGTCGCAGGGCAAGCGCGGCGAGCACTATCTGCTCGGCGGCGCGGAGCTGACCTACCGCGACTTCATGGAGCGGGTCGCCCGACTGGCCGGGGTTCGGCCCCCGTCACTGCGCCTGCCGCACCCCCTTGCCCGGATCGCCGGCCGGTTCGGCGACCTGGCCGAGGCCGTCACCGGTCGGGAGACCACGGTGAACTCGTTCGCCATCCGGTACGCCTTCACCGACCTGTACCGCTACCGCAGCGACAAGGCCGTGCGGGAACTCGGCTATCGGGTCGGCCCGATCGAGCCGGCGATCGATGCCGCGCTGACCTGGTTCCGCGAGCGGGGCATGCTCGACTGAACTTGTCGGTGGTTCGCACTAGTGTTCGATGTATGGGTAGGGATGCGTTCGCTGATCGGGAGACGGTGTTGGCGTGTCTGGCTGCGATCACCGATGCGTCGGCCCGCCTTGCGCAGTGTTCGTTTGATGCGTTGAGTGTTGCGGAGTTGGTGGAGGTGCTGGCCCAGCGGGAAACCCTGGCCTGGCAGGCGCCGGTGATCGACCACCGCATCCTGGCCCGACTGGCTGTTGAGGGACATGAGGGTGCTCTGGGGGCGTGTTCACTGGTCAAGGGTCTGGCGGAGCGGTTGCGGATCAGCGGTAGCGAGGCGCGCCGGCGGGTGGATGAGGCCGCTCAGTTGGGCCCGCGTAGCACCCTGGGCGGGCAACCCCTGACACCGCTGCTGCCGACGCTGGCCGCTGAACAGGCCGCCGGGCACATCGGGCCCGAACATGTGGTGATCGCCCGTAAGGCCCACGCGAAGATCCCAGCCGGTGTCAGCACGGCAGAGCGGGAACGGGCCGAGGTCGATCTGGCTGCGCTGGCCGCCCAGTTCGATCCGCCCACCTTCGCCCGCCTCGCCGAGCACCTGATCATCACGCTCAATCCCGACGGTGACTACTCCGATCGGGAACGCCAAGCCCAGCGGGGTGTGCGCCTGGGCCGCCAACGTGCCGACGGGATGAGCACCCTGTCCGGTTTCATCACCCCCGAACTGCGCGCCACCCTCGAACCGGTGCTGGCCAAACTCGCCGCCCCCGGCATGGCCAATTCCGCTGATGATCACCCGTGTGTCTCGGGTACTCCCAGTCAGCAGCAGATCACCGATGATGACCGCACTGTGCCCCAACGCAATCACGACGCCCTACTCGCTGGGATGCGGGCACTGCTCGCCAGTGGGGAGTTAGGTCAGCTCAACGGGTTGCCGGTGACTGTGATCGTCTCCACCACCCTGGCTGAACTGCAGGCCGCCGCCCACCCCGACACTGCACCGCCACCGCCGGCTGATGCGCGGATCGCCGGTAAAGCGCACACCGGTGGGGGCAGTCTGTTGCCGATGGGTGATCTGGTGCGGATGGCCGCCCATGCCTATCACTACCTGACGATTTTTGACGGACAGGGTCGGGCGCTGTGGCTGGGCCGATCCAAGCGGATCGCCACCGCTGATCAGCGGATCGTGCTACATGCACGGGATCGGGGCTGTACCCGGCCGGGGTGTCCGGTGTCGGGGTATCTGTCCCAGGCCCACCACAGCGACAAGGACTGGGCTGCCGGTGGCCGTACCGACATCGACGGCCTCGCCCTGGCCTGCCCGCCGGACAACAACACCGCAACCGTGCAGGGCTGGATCACCCGCCTCGGTGACACCGGGCGCGTCGAATGGATCCCCCCACCGCATCTTGAGCGCGGGCAGCCACGGGTCAACCCGTTTCACTTCATCGAAGCCGTCATCGCCCACCACCGCCAGAAGGCCACCGAGGTTTCGGATCCCGGACCCCCACCGGCCGACCCGCAACCATCACCGTGGCCCGATGACACCTGGCCCGATAACACCAGGCCCGATAACACCTGGCCTGATGACACCTGGCCCGATGACCCACTACCCGGCGACCCCGGCTACGACGACGCGCTTGACGACCTCCAACGCAGCTACGACGCACTGGACTACGACGAACTCGTCCGTCAGCACTTCAACGAGGACGACTGGCTGCCAGTGCACTGACGATCATGGATGTGGGAGAAAGCCCTGCACGCGTCGGGACGTGCAGGGCTTTCCCGGCTTTGAGACCCGATCTACGGGGTTGCGCCGGCGCCGCCGGTGCCGCCTCCCCCGCCGGTCGTGCCGGACGGCGCAGCACCGGGCGTGCTGTTCGCAGCACCGCCGTTGCCGCCGGAGGTGCCGGTGGCACCGCCCGAGCCGCCGGCACCGCCGGCCGCACCGGCGCTGGTGCCGTCACCGCCGGCGCCGCCGTCGGCGCCGGCACCGCCGGCACCGGTGTCACTGTTTCCGCCGTTGCCGCCGGAGCCTCCGACACGGCCCGTGTCCCCGTTGCTGCCCGCAGGCCCGGTGCCGTCGCCACCTCGGCCGCCGGTGCCACCGTTGCCGCCCGTACCGCTGTCACTGGCACCGCCGTTGCCGCCGTTGCCGCCGAGGCCGGTCGGACGCGGGCCTGCACCGTTGCTGGTTCCGCCATTGCCGCCGTGTCCACCGGTCCCGCCGTTGCCGAGCGTGCCGCTGCCGCCGTCGCCGCCCTTGCCCGCGTCACCGGCTGAGCCGACCGCATCCGGGGTGCCGTTGCCGCCGGAGTCTCCGCCGGCCCCACCGTTGCCGCCGGTCTCGCCGTTGCCGCCGTTACCGCCGGCGCCGCCGTTGCCGCCCTGGTTGTCGGCGTTGGTGCCCAGGTAGTCCGCACCGGTGCCGCCGTCGCCGCCGTTGCCGCCGTTGGACCCGGCGAGGAAGCCGCCCGCGCCGTCGCTCGCGCCGTTGCCACCGTTGCCGCCGCTGCCGGCACGGTGCCCGCCGTCCTGCGTTCCGACGCCGCCGTCGCCGCCCTTGCCGCCGTCGCCGCCGGACGTGTGGGCCACGGTGGCGTCGCCGCCGTTGCCGCCGTTGCCGCCAACGGCACCGGCGAGAGTGTCACTGCCCTTGCCGCCGTTACCGCCGTTGCCTCCGGTGGCACCGTTGGTGCCGGCGCCCTCAGTGCCGGCCTGACCGCCGTTCGCGGTACCGGCTGCACCGCCGGCACCGCCAGCACCGCCGTTGCCTCCGTTGCCGCCGACCGTCGACGGAGTCGTGTCGGTGGCATCGGTTCCGTTGACGCCGTTGCCGCCGACGCCGGCCTGACCAGCGTTGCCGCCGTCGCCGGCGTTGACGCCGTTGCCACCCGCGCCGCCGGTGCCACCGCCACCACCGCTGGTGCCGTTGACCAGGGTCGTCCCGTCCGGACGGGTGGTGCCGCCGTCGACACCTGCACCACCGCCGCCGCCGGTGCCACCGTTGCCGCCGGTGCCGGTCTGGCTGGCCCCGCCAGCACCGCCGGCGCCGCCGTCACCACCCACCGCGTTGACGTTGGTGCTCTGGCTGGAGCCGCCGTCGCCGCCGGTACCTCCGACACCGCCGGTGCCGGACTCGCTGCTGCCGCCCGCACCGCCTTCGCCGCCCTGGCCGCCGGTGAAGTGGTTGCCGCTGTTGCCGCCGGCGATACCACCGTTGCCGCCGTCACCGCCGGCGCCGCCGGTCACGCTCCCGAAGCCGTCACCTCCAGCGCCGCCGTTGCCGCCGACACCGGCGATGCCACCGTCACCGGCGTGTCCGGTCGGACCGGTGCCACCGGGCCCGTTGACGAACACGGTGTTGCCGTTGCCGCCGTTGCCACCGTTGCCGCCGTGTCCGGGGTTCAGGCCACCGGAACCACCGGCACCGCCGTCACCACCGTTGCCGGCGGACCCGGCCACATCGACACGGCCACCGTTGTAGTCGTTGGGTGTCTTGGTGAAGGTGTCGCCACCGTTGCCACCGTTGCCGCCGTTGGTGCTGGCGCCATCGCTGCCGTTGGCGCCGCCCAGGCCGGCGTCACCGCCGTCGCCACCCTTACCGCCGCTGCCGCCGTTCAAACCGTGCTGGGAGAAGGCGTGGTTGGCACTGTCGGTGTGCTGGGCGGCGCCGGCCGTACCGCCGTTACCACCGTTTCCGGCCGTGCCAGCGCTGCCGCCGTTGCCGTCGGCGGCCTGCGCGTTACCCCCGGCGCCACCGTTGCCGCCGGCACCGCCGTTGCCGCCGCCGGTACCGCTGGTGTCACCGTCGGCCGGCGGCACACCGATCTTCCCGTTCCCGCCGTTACCGGCGTTCCCGGCGTTGCCGCCGTGGCCACCGTTACCGGCGAGCGCGCCGCCGTCACCGCCGGCACCGCCGCTACCACCGGCACCACCGTCCTGGCCGAGTGCCCCGTTGGTGCCGGTGCCGCCGTTACCACCGTTGCCGCCGTTGCCGTAGTCGCCACCGTCGCCGCCCTTGCCGCCGCTGCCACCGCTGGCACCGGTGGGCGCACCGGCGTCCTTCGACGGGTCGTAGCCGGCGCCGCCGTTGCCACCGTGGCCCTGCGGGCCGGTCGGTGACGTGCCGGCTGTGCCGTCGTTGCCGCCGTGGGCGGTGCCCGCCGCACCGCCGAGGCCGGGGTTGCCACCGTCGCCGCCGTTACCACCGTCGGGGGTGGTCGCGTCACCGGCCGCGCCGTCACCGCCGTCGCCGGCCAGGCCGCCACTGCCGCCGTTGCCGGCGTTGAAGCCGGAACCGCCGACACCGCCGCCGCCGCCGGTACCGCCGTTGGTGCCGGAGGTGCCCGGTGCCGCGTTCGGGTCGGTGGCCGCGTCGTAACCGGCTCCACCGGCCCCGCCGTCACCGGCGTTGCCACCGTCGCCGTCGGTCAGGCCACTCGCGCCGCTGCCGGCAGCACCACCGTCACCGCCGTTGCCACCGATACCGCCGTTGCCGGCGTCGACACCGAGTGTTCCCGCTGCACCGGTCGCACCGTTGCCGCCGGTTCCGCCGTGCCCGCCGTTGCCGAAGGCACCACCGTTCCCGCCGTTACCGCCGGCGCCGCCGTTGGCACCGGCGGTAACGTTGGGGTCGGTGGCGGCGTCGTAGCCGTTGCCACCGTTACCGCCGTTGCCACCGCCGGCACCGGTAGCGCCGGTGTTGCCCGCGCCGCCACTGGTCGAACCGGTTCCGCCGTGGCCGCCGGCGCCGCCCTGCCCGAGGTTGCCGCCGTTGCCGCCGTTGCCCGCATTGGGGTGCGCGGCGAAGCCGTCCGCACCGCGGCCGCCGTCGCCGGCCGCACCGCCGGTGCCACCGTCACCACCGTTGCCGCCGACACCCTGCACACCCGCGGCACCGCTGCCGTCGTGGTCCGCGGCACCGGCCGCGCCGCCCTGCCCGCCGTTGCCGCCGACACCACCGGTGCCACCGGAACCACCGGCACCACCGTTGCCGTCACCACCGTTGGCGAAACTGCCTGCCGCACCGGTCGTTCCGACACCGCCGTTGCCACCGACACCGCCGACACCACCGGCACCACCGTTACCGCCGTTACCGAAGACCCCGCCGCCGGCACCACCGACACCACCGGCACCACCGTCAGCACCCGTGCCGCCGGTGACACCCGAACCGGCGCCGGCCAGCCCGGCACCACCGATACCGCCGACGCCACCGTTACCACCGTTACCGGTGTGGTTGCCCGCATCACCACCGTTGCCGCCGGCACCACCGACGGTCGCGGCATGCCCACTAGTGGCGTCCAGGCCGTGCCCGCCGGTGCCGCCGTCACCACCGTTGCCGATACCCGTCCAGCCCGTGGCATCACCACCGCTACCACCGGCGGCGGCCGCCACCACATCACCGTCGCCGTTCACGAACGCACCCAGACCAGCACCGCCGGCGCCGCCGTTGCCCATCAGGAAACCGCCGGCACCGCCGTCGCCACCGACGCCGCCATCGACCCCGGCCACACCCGCACCACCGGTACCGCCGTTGCCGAACATGCCGGCCGCGCCACCGTCGGACCCGTCGAGACCGTTGCCGCCGTCACCGAACCAAGAACCACCGTCCTGCGCACCGACCAGGTCACCGTTGTCGTTGATGTAGGCGTCGGCGCCGTTGCACAGCACGCCACACGAGTCGCCGGTGGCGAACGCCTGGTTCAGCGGGTTCAGCCACCAGTCGTTGGACGAGTTGCTGATCAGCGCTTCCATCGGGTCGTAGAACGCCTGGTAGATCTGCTGATCGAAGTCCAGCCACGCACCCGGGTCACCACCGAGCAGGCCACCCAGGTCGCCGAACTCCGCCATCCCGGACACATCCGCAACCGCACCTGGGTCGAACCACGACGACGGGTCCAAGAAGTCGAAGTCCGCCTGAGCGGGCGCCGCCGCCAACGGACTCAACCCGAACGCCAGAAACGCCCCCACCGCACTGACCGCACCCACACCACGCCGGTTAGACCTACCAGCTGCAACCACAACAAACCCCCTCAGACCCCGATGTCCGTCACTGTTACCGAAGCGGTGCCCGTTAACGCAGACGTAACGTACGCCTCAGTCGCGGCTAAGCTAACCACCTTCATACTTCCTGTCAATTCATTGCAAGCTTCCCGTACGTGCCGTATGTTTCAACAAGTTATCCATACCCATAGGCACGACGAATGCCGGCATGGACTTTTATTTCCGCAGGTAGACGTGCCGCTACCGGCCCGGGTTCTGGACTGTGCACAGGTCGCCGATCCGCCCATCGGCCACCGTGCGGAAGTGACGCCCGCGTCAAACGACTCATTTGATTCACAGCGCAGCCGACAGGAGGGGCGGGCGTGACCGGCACCGACACGGACCCGCGGGTCCATGCCACGGTCATCGTCGGCGCGGGCCTGTCCGGGATCGGCGCCGCCATCAGACTGCGGCAGGCCGGCGTCGACGACATCGTGATCGTGGAACGCGCCGACACCGTCGGCGGCACCTGGCGCGACACCGAGTACCCCGGCGCGGCGTGTGATATCCCGGCACTTCTGTACTGCTTCTCGTTCGCCGCGCCTTCGGACTGGTCGCACCTCTACGCGCGCGCTGCAGGCGTTCGGGCCTACATCGAGCAGTTGGTCGACGACCATCGGTTGCGCCCGCTGATCCGGTTCGGGCTGCAGGTGACCGGTCTGCACTTCGACGAGGAGACCGGAACCTGGCTGGTCGACACCGCCAGGGGCGTCCGGCTGCGCGCCCGCTCCGTCGTCCTGGCTCGCGGCCCACTGTCGGATCCGAGCTACCCCGACCTGGACGACAGGGGCGACTATCGCGGGCACACCGTGCACAGTGCGCGCTGGGACCGCGACTACGACTTCACCGGCAAGCGGGTCGCCGTGATCGGCACCGGAGCCAGCGCCGTCCAAATCGTGCCCGAGCTGGCCGAGATCGCGGCGTCGGTCACGGTCTTCCAGCGCACCCCGACGTGGGTACTGCCCCGCCTCGACGCCGCGCTACCCCGGGTAGCGCGGGCGCTGTTTACCAGATCCGGTGCCGCACGACGAATAGCCCGCAGTCTGCTGTACTGGTACCACGAGTTCAACGCCCTTGCGCTGGTGTGGAATTCGCCGCTGACCCGGCTGGTGTCCTGGTTCGCCAGGGCGCACCTGCGCCGGCAGGTGAAAGACCCGGCGTTGCGCCGGCGGCTCACCCCCGACTTCACCGTCGGATGCAAACGGATGCTGATCTCCAGCGACTACTACCGGGCGCTGGGCCGGCACAACTGCCGACTGATCGACACCCCGATCAGCCGGATGACCCACACCGGCATCCGCACCGCCGATCACGTCGATCACGGTTTCGACGCCGTCGTGTTCGCCACCGGTTACCAGGCTCAGCACATCGGCCCGCCGTTCCCCGTCACCGGCACCGGCGGCCGTCGGCTCGCCGACGACTGGGCACGCGGCGGCCACGCCCACAAGGGCATCAACACCCACGGCTACCCGAACCTGTTCTTCCTGACCGGGCCGAACTCCGGCCCCGCCCATCACTCGGTGCTGGTCTACGTCGAAGCCCAGATCGACTACGCGGTGGCGGCGATCGGCGCGATCCTCACCGCTGATCTGCACTGCCTCGACGTCCGCGCCGACGCCGAAGACCGGCACAACCGCGACATTCGGCGACGCCTCGCCGCGACAACCTGGATGACCGGCTGCCGCAGCTGGTTTCTCACCGCCGACGGCGCCAACCCCACCCTGTACCCGGGCTTCGCAACCCAGTACCGGCGTCAGATGCGCGAGTTCCGGCTCGCCGATTATCACGTCGTGTCGCACTACACGGCGGCGCAGGCCTTGGCCGGTCGAGTCCGACCGGGTGCCGGTGCCACCTACGGGTCGCGGTAGACCTCACGCCGATGAGCAACCCTGATCACCAGGACTGTCAGTACATCGTCATTGATTTCGTACAGAATTCGATAGTCACCCGCCCGGACTCGCCACCGGTTGCGATACCCGGTCATTTTCAGCGCCTTGGGCGGCCTCGGATTCTCCGCCAGCAGGGCGATCACCGCTTCGATCCGCAGTCGGTCGCGCTTCTCGATCGAATCGATGGCGCGTTCGACGCCGCGCGTCCGGCGGACCCGATAACTCACGCGATGATGCCCAGATCCTTCTTGGCCAACTCCCACGGCAGGGTCTCCTGGTCACCCGACTCGTCGTATTCGGCGAGCGCACGGTAGTCGTCGGCGTCATCGAGGTCATCGAGCAGCGCTTCGAACGCACCGAAACCCATCAACACGGCCACCGGCCGCCCGTGCCGGGTCAGCTTGATCGCCTTACCGTGCGCATCGAGATCATCGATGACCGCGGCCAACTGCTCGCGCAGATCGGAGACGGGGATGCTACCCGGGCCAGTCATGACACGATTGTACGACGTCGTACAAAATATTGGCCGCAGGGTTTCGGCGGCCTACTTCGGCAGATAGCCGTTGTCGCGGTACCACTCGTAGCCGGCCTGCAGGGCGGTGCGGAACGGGGTGAACGGCACCCCGAGTTCGGTGTGCGACTTGCCCGGGTCGGCGTAGATCTCCGCCGCCGACAGCCGCATCTGCTGCGCCCCGATCGGCAACCGCGGGCCCACCACCGCGCGGGCGACGCTGATCCCGGCCGCCGCGACCGGAATCGTCCAGCGCGGCAACACCATCGACGGTCCGCGGGTGCCGGTGATCTCGCAGACGGTGGTGAACGCCTCCTTGAAGGTCAGGTTCTCCCCGCCGAGGATGTAGCGCTCCCCCACCCGGCCGCGTTCGGCGGCGGCGATGTGGCCGGCCACCACGTCGTCGACGGCGACGAAGTTCACCCCGCCCGGCGCGGCGACCCGCAGGCGCCCACTGGCGGCCTCAGCGACCATCGACGCGGCGATCCGGTTGACGTCGCGCGGACCGATCACCACCGACGGGTTGACCATCACCGCCGGCAGCCCGGCCTCAACGGCCGCCCTTATCTCATCTTCGGCCTGGAACTTGCTGTGCCCGTAGGGGAATTGTCGTGGCCGCAGGTTGAACTGGTCGGCCTCGGTGAGCAACCGGCCGCGCTGCGGCACCCCGAGCGATCCGAGTGAGCTGGTGTAGACGAACCGCTCGACCCCGGCGCGCAGCGCGGCGGTCGCCACGTTGCGGGTGCCGTCCACGTTGGTCGCGTACAGCCGGGTGCGGGTGCGGTAGCGCCAGTAGTCGGAGATCGCCGCGGTGTGAAAGACCCAGTCGCAGTCGGCCATCGCCTCGGCGAGCCGCTCGACCGGATCCAGCACGTCACCCTCGACGGTCTCGCAGTCCACGCCGGCCAGGGCGGCCATCGGCGACGTCGACCGGCGCAGCACCCGCACCGCGATGCCCCGGTCGGCCAGGGCTGCGACCAGGTTTGAGCCGACGAAACCGGTTCCGCCGGTGACGAATGCGCGCACGGCGATCAGAACCGGTAGGTGGTGCAGCCAACCTCGACGCCCGACCCGACCGCGATGATCAGCGCGAGATCACCGGGCTTGACCAGGCCACGCTGCCGGACGGCGTCGATCTGGTACGGCAGGGTCGAGGTGAACGGATCGGTGTCCAGCCCCAAGTCGACGAAACCGCTTCGCGCCACACCGATCTGCGCGGCCAGCTCGTCGACGGCCGGGGACGGCAGCTGCGGTCCGAGCACCACCGCGATGTCGGCGGGCTCCAGCCCCTCGGCGATCAGCAGTTCCTTCACCGCCGACGGCAGGCAGCTCAGGTAGATCGCCGACAGACCCGGATCCCGGTCGATCCGCAACCAGGTGCGGCCGTCTCGCGACTGGGTGTAGGTGTGCAGCGCCGCCCGATGCTCCGGGTGGTGCTGGAACACGAAGCGGCCGAAGCCTTCCGCGCCCGCACTCGGGCTGAGCATGATCGCCGAACCGGTCTCGCTGATGCCGTGCAGCGGGTAGCCGCTCTCCGGGGTGTTGTTCTCCACCTCGGAGGCCAGGACCAGCGCGTGGTCGGTGCGGCCGGCGCCGATCGAGCCGACCGCCACCTGCACGGCGTTGAGGAAGCCGACCGCGCCGTTGAGGACGTCGAACGCGAACGTCTTCGGGGCGTCCGCGGACGCCGGCTCGGCGTTGATCCCCAGGTCACCGGCGACCAGGGTGGCCACCGCGGGCTCGGAGAGGAAGTCGTCGCGGTACACCCCGGCGTGCACCACCAGCCCGATCGTGGACTTCTCCACGTCGCTACCGGCCAGGCACGCCGCGGTCGCCCGGGTCGCCAACTCGATCGAACTCGGCGGTTCGCCGGCCGCCGGCGTCCCGATGCCGACGCTGCCGATCGCCACCCGCGGCATCGTCGGTGTCTCCCGGCGGACGCTGCGGCCACTGCGGCGGCTGCCGGCCGGCTCGGTGCGGGCCCGCCGCATCCGGTCCGGCAGGTCGTCGAAGGTGTACAGCGCGGTCCCGATCGTCTGGCCCGAGCCGCTGATCGCGAACACCACGTTGTCACCGGAGTTCATCCGGCCGGCGTTGATGTAGTCGTACACCGCCACGAAATGCGAAGTGGTCGCGGTGTTCCCGCGCTCGGCCAGGTTGCAGATGGTGTTGCGGCGGCTGGCGGCACCGGTCCCGAACACCCGGTTGATGGCCAGGATCGCGTCGTTGATCGACGCCTCCGACGTCTGGTGCATCAGCAGGTGATCGGCGGTGTCCGGACGCCAGCCGTGCCGCTGCATCACCGCGGCCACGTAGGGCACCGAGTGCTTCACCGCGATCGCGGTCTGGGTGACCGAATCGGTGACCATGATCGCGCCGCCGTGCTCGTGGTCGCTGGCCTTGCCGATGCACAGCCGGGCGTACTCGCTGAACGTGGTCAGGTCCAGGTCGTGGAAGCCGACCCGGTCGCCGGAGCCCAGCTCCACCACCACCGCTGCGCCGGCGTCGCCGACGGTCAGGCAGGCCAGCCGGGGGTCCATCGCCCCTTCGATCTCCTGCTGCGCGGTCTCGGTGATGTGGGTGATGTATTCACCGCTGAGCACCAGCGCGTTGCGCGCCAGCCCGGTGCGCAGGTAGGTCTCTGCGACCTCGATCCCGGTGAACATGCCCGCGCAGGCGTTGTTGATGTCGAAGCACACCGCGTTGGTCAGGCCGAGTTGGTCGCGCAGCTGTGACGCGGTGCTCGGCTCGAAGGTGAACATGTGCTCCGGCCCGTCGTAGCGGGAGATGTTGCACGCGATGACCAGGTCGATCTCTTCGGGCGCGTAGCTGGACCGCGACAGGCAGTCGGTGGCGGCGTTGCGGCCCAGGTCGATCGAGTATTCGCCGTCGCCGGCCATCCGCCGGTTCTTGATGCCGGTCAGCCGTTCCAGTGGGATGTCGACCGGGTTGACGCAGTCGGCCAGCACCTGTTCGGTGGAGACCGCCCGCGACGGCAGGTACACCCCGAGGCTCTCGATCACGGTGTTGCGGACCGGGCCGGACGGCACACGCCGGATCACCGGTGCCGCAACGGGTTTCACCGGCTCGACGGGCTGCGACGGCGCCGCGGCGGTGGGGGTGACGGTGACGTCGTCGGGGATCGGGCCGAACTCGGCGGCCAGGTCGGCAACGGTGCCGTAGACGAACATCGACTCCGGCCGCAGCTCCATGCCGATCTCGCCGGCGCGCACCGCGACCTCCAGCGCCTGGGTGGAGGCGCCGCCGAGGGCGAAGAAGTCGTCGGTGACGCCGACCCGGTCCACCCCGAGCACCTCGGACCAGATCTGCGCGAGCACCTGCTCGGTGTGGTTGCGCGGGGCGACGTACTCGGCCGGATCGACTGCCGCCGAGGCGGTTTCGGTCGCGAGCAGGGCGCGCCGGTCCACCTTGCCGCTCGCGGTCAGCGGCAGCGCATCGATGGTGCGGAACACCGCCGGCACCATCGCCGCCGGCAGCAACTCCAGCAGGAAGCGGCGCAGTTCGCCGGTCTCCGGTGCCGGGCCGGTCGGCACGATGCAGGCCACCAGCAGGACGGTGCCGTCGGCTTCCTTGCGAGCCACGACGGCGGTCTCGGCGACCGCGGGGTGCTGGGCCAGCGCGGCCTCCACCTCGCCCGGCTCGATCCGGAAACCGTTGATCTTCACCTGGTTGTCGGCGCGGCCCAGGTATTCGATGGTGCCGTCCGCCAGGTAGCGGCCCAGGTCGCCGGTGCGGTACAGCAGCCCGTCCGGGTTGGCGGGTCCGTCCCCGAACGGGTCGGCGATGAAGCTGGCGGCGGTGGTCTCCGGCCGGTTCAGGTAGCCGCGGCCCACGCCGACGCCACCGATGTACAGCTCACCGGGCACCCCGACCGGCACCGGCTGACGATTCGGGTCCAGCAGGTGGATGCGGACGTTGGCGATCGGGCGACCGATCGGCACCACCGGGTCGGAAACCCCGCGCGTGCAGTGGAATCCGGTGACGTCGATGGCGGCCTCGGTGGGGCCGTACAGGTTGTACAGCTCGGCGGGCAGCGCGGCGAAGAACTCGTCACGCAGATCCGCGGTGAGCGCCTCACCGCTGCAGAACACCCGGCGCAGCCCGCTGCACGACGACGCAGCCGGTTCCGCCAGGAAACGCCGCAGCATCGACGGCACGAAATGCATTGTGGTGACCCGTTGTTCGGCGATGATCTGCGCCAGGTAGCCGGCGTCCTTGTGCCCCTCCGGCTTGGCGACGACCACCCGGGCGCCGACGGTGAGCGGCCAGAAGATCTCCCAGACGAACGGGTCGAAGTTGATCGGGGTCTTGTGCAGCACCCGGTCATCGCCGTCGATTCCGAAGGCGTCCTGCATCCACAGCAGCCGGTTGCGGATGCCGACGTGGGTGTTGAGCGCCCCCTTCGGCGCACCGGTGGAACCGGACGTGTACATCACGTAGGCGGTGCTGGTCGTGGTGGTGCCGGCGTCCGGGGCGCCCTGAGCCGCCAGTGTCGCCAGGGACGCGGCCACCGACTCCTGATCCAGGCAGAGCCGCACGCCGGTGAAGTCGGCCGGCACGTGCGCCAGGTGTTTGCGGTGCGTGACGCAGATCGGGGCGTCGGGCACGTCGGCCAGCATCGCCTCCATCCGGTGCGTGGGCTGGTCGGGGTCCAGCGGCAGGAACACCCCGCCCGCCTTGAGCGCCGCGAGCAGCGCGACCACCAGGTCCTCGGAGCGGTCCAGCAGCACCGGCACGACCACGTCGGGACCGACACCGGCCTGCTGCAGCCGGCGGGCCAGCCCGTTGGCCCGGGCGTCGAGTTCGGCGTAGCTCAGGTCGCGACCTTCGAAGGTGACCGCGACCGCGTCCGGCACCCGCGCGGCGGTGGCGGCCACCATGTCGTGCAGGCAGGCCGGGGCCAGCGTCTCGGGGTAGTCGACGGCGGTCTGGTTCCAGGCCGTCAGCTGCGCGCGGTCGGCCTCGGTGAGCAGCGGAAGCTGCGACACCGGGGTGGCCGGTTCGGCGGCGATGCCGGTCACCAGCACCCGGAAGTGCTCGGCCATCGCCTCGATGGTCGCGGCGTCGAACAGGTCGGTGTTGTATTGCAGCGCGCACTGCAGTTCGTCGTCGTGCTCGC
This sequence comes from Mycolicibacter acidiphilus, assembly GCF_018455725.1. Taxonomy (GTDB): domain Bacteria; phylum Actinomycetota; class Actinomycetes; order Mycobacteriales; family Mycobacteriaceae; genus Mycobacterium; species Mycobacterium acidiphilum. The sequence goes on along the minus strand of NZ_JAHCLR010000005.1, from coordinate 130,811 downwards.
CGACCTGCATGGTGATGTCGAACGGCGAACCGCCCTGCCCGATGTGCAGGGTCTCCAGCGGCAACGTCTCGATCTCACCGCCCGTACTGTCTTGGAACAGCCGCACCTGCTCCCAGGCGAACGACACCTGGAACAGCGGGGTGCGGCTGGCGTCGCGCACCGGCCGCATCCGCTCCACCAGCAGCGGCAGCGGGTAGTCCTGGTGGGCGATCGCGCCCAGCACGGTCTCCTTGACCTGACCGAGCAGCGTCACGAAGCCCGGGTCGTCGCGCAGGTCCACCCTCAGCGGCAGCGGGTTGGCGACGTAGCCGACCATGCCCATCAGCCCGGCCCGGTCCCGGCAGGCGAACGGCGAACCGATCACCAGGTCGTCCTGGCCGGTGTAGCGCCCGAGCAGCGCGGCGAACGCGGCCAGCATCGTCATGTAGGGGGTGGCGCCGACGGCGCGAGCGGCCTGCTTGAGGCCGGCGGTCACGTCCGCGTCGATGCTGAACCGGTGCAGCGCGCCGGCGTAGGTCTGCACGGCCGGCCGGGGCCGGTCGGTGGGCAGCGCCAGTGTCGGCAGATCGCCGGCGAGCCGGCCGCTCCAGTACTCGAACAGCCGCTCCCCCTCCGGCCCGGAGAGCATCGCCGTCTGCGCCTGCGCGAAGTCCACGTAGCGGTCGGCGGTCGCCTCGGGCGCCGGGCCGCCGTGCTCGGCGGCGTACAGCGCGCGCAGTTCGTCGAGGATGACGTCGATAGACCAGAAGTCGACGACCATGTGGTGCACGGTCAGCACCAGCACGTGCTCGGCCGGGCCGCGCTCCAGCAACGTCAGCCGCAGCACCGGCCCGGTCGTCAGGTCGAACGGCCGGTCGGTCTCGCGCTGGATCCACTGCTCCAACTCGGCCGGGTCGGCGCCGACGGTGGCGCGGGTGATCGTGATCGGCCAGTGCGCGTGCACCAGTTCGATCGGCTGGCCGTCCCGCTCGGTGTAGGTGGTGCGCAGCATCGGGTGCCGGTCGACCAGGGCCTGCGCCGCCCGCTCCAGCGCGGGCACGTCGAGCGCGCCGCGGATCAGCCCGGCGTAGGCGACGGTGTAGGCGGCGCTGTCCGGCGCGATCCGGTGCACGAACCACAGCGCGCGCTGCCCGTAGGACAGGGCGTGCTCGGAGGTCGTCTGCTGTGCTTTCGCCCGCAGCAGTTGCGCCAGCATCGCCCGCTTCTGCTCCGGGGAGAGCGCGGAGACGTCAACGGGTTGATCGGGCCCGCCAGCCATGGCTATCCACCGTCCTTCGCATGCTCGCCGTCGGCGATCATCTTGCGCAGCAGTTCGTCGACCGCGGCGTCGGAGAGGTCGTCGACGCTCTCGGGCAGGCCGGCGGCCGCTGACTGCGGCGCCGCGGGTGCGGCTGACCGGGCCGGTACCGCATCGGCGAGCTGGCTGGCCAACCACTCCGCCAGGCTCGCCACGCTCGGCCCGTCGAGCAGCCGGGCGACCGGCACCACGATACCGAGTTCGCGTTCGACCTGGATCCGCAGTTCCAGGGTGATCAGCGAGTCCACCCCGAGGTTGTTCAGCGGCGTGTGCAGGTCCAGGCTCGCCGGGGCCAAGCCCAGCTTGCCGGCGACCAGACCACGCAGGTAGGCCTCCAGCAGCGGTGGCCGGTCCTCGGGTGCGGCGGCCTGCACCGCCGCGTAGAGGTCGCCGGGCATCTCGCCGCCCGAACCGGCGCCGGCGGTCGACAGGTCGGTGAGCAGCGGCCGATTGGCACCCGGACGCCAGCGCGCCCAGTCGATGTCGAGCACCATGAACTGGGCGGCCTCGGTCGTCGCCTCGGCCAGCAGCATCTCGAGCGCCGCGAGGTACTGGGCGGCGGTCATGCCCTCCACCCCGTAGTGGGAGAAGTGCCGGTGCAGTTCGGTGTTGGTGAACATACCCAGCCCGACCCAGGGCCCGAAGTTGACGCTCAGCGCCGGTCGACCGGCGGCACGCCGATGCCAGGCCAGCGCGTCGAGGAACGCGTTGGCGGCCCCGTAGTTGGCGGCACCCGGGGAGCCGAGCACCGACGCCGCCGAGGAGAACAGCACGAAGAAGTCCAGCTCGATCTCCGCAGTCAGCGTGTGCAGGTTCCAGGCACCCTGCACCTTCGGGTCCATCACGTCGCGCAGCTTGGCCTCGTCCAGCCGGGCGACGATCGCGTCGTCGACGGTGCCGGCGGCGTGCACCACACCGCGCAGCGGCGGCATCGACTCGGCGATCATGGCCAGTGTGGCGGCGACGTCGGTCGGCTTGGTGACGTCGCCGCGGGCGACCGTCACCTGCACACCGGCTTCGCGCAGCGCGTCGATGCTCGCCTGCGCGGTCTCCGACGGGGCTCCGCGCCCGGTCAGCACCAGGTGTCGGGCACCCTGCTGTGCCAGCCAGTCAGCGACCGCGCCGCCGACCGCGCCGAGCCCGCCGGTGACCAGGTAGGTGGCGTCGTCACGCACGGTGAACATCTCACCGATCTGGCCGTCCTCGGCGGCGTAGCGCGCCAGCCTTGCCACGTGGCGCCGGTGGCCGCGCAGCGCCACGTCGACCTCGCGGTCGCCAGCCCAGATCTCACCGAACAGCGCCCGCGATTCCTCCGGTCCGCCGTCCGCAGACAGGTCAACGCAGGTGGTGTGCAGTTCGGGATGCTCGTGGTCGATGCTGCGGGCCAGCCCCCAGGCCGGCGCCTGGGCGACCGCCAGCGGTTCGGCGTCGGACTCGTCGGCGCCGACGGGCTGCGCGCCGCGGGTGATCAGCCACAGCCGCGGCGATTCCGCCCACCCGGCCAGCGTCAGCGCCTGGATCAGGTGCACCACGCTCAGCGAGCCGAGGGTGGCGGCCGTCGCCAGCGAGGCGCAGTCGGTAGCCGCCACCGGGGCGACCAGCAGGTTCCACAGGTGCAGCACCCCGCGGCACGGCGGCCGGTCGCCGCCGAACGCCGCGCGCAGCAACTCGGCGAAGTGCTCCGGCCGGGTCGGGTCGACCCGGTAGCTGTCGGCGCTCACCCGCTCGATCTCGGCCAGTCCGACCACCGGCTCCACCAGCACGCAGGACTGGGACTGGGCTTCCAGGTTGTCGCGCAGGGTGTCGCCCACCGAGCCGTCGGACAGGATCAGCCAGCTACCGGCCTCAGTCGAAGCGCCGTCGAGTTCCGGCGCGATCGACGCGGGCTGCCAGGTCATCCGGTAGATCTTGTCGGTCAGGTCACCCGCGCCCGCACCGGCCGCGATCCGGCCGTCGGCCAGCGGCGTCCAGTCGGCGCTGCCGGGTGCGGCGGTGTAGCACTCGAAGGACAGGGTGCCCGCCGGGTCGCCGCGCAGCACGAACTGCACGACCCCGGCCGAATCGGCCGAACCCCGCACGGTGACCCGGCGGGTGCTGCGCTCGGCGGCGCCGAACGCCTGCTCGGCCGCGGCCAGCGCCAACTCGCCGAGGCTGTCTGCGGTCTGCCCGGCCTTCACGTCGGTCTCGATGAGGGTGTCGGTCGTCCCGGCAGGGCGGATCGGCCCACGCCACCGGCCCTGACCACCGCCGTGGCTGGGGGCCGCGATCGACCCGGCGTCCAGCCAGGCGTGCACCCGCTGCCACGGGTAGGTCGGGGCGGTGACGCAGCGGCTGTCGGCCGGGTAGATCTGAGCCCAGGCCACCGGGTAACCCAGCGTGTACAGCGCGCCGAGCGAGCCGAGCATGGTGGAGCGGCCCTCGTCGTTGCGGCGCATCGACGGCAGCAGGGTGGCCGGCCGGCCGATGTCCTCGGCGTCCTCGCGGGCGCCGGTCAGCAGGATCGGGTGCGGGCTGAGCTCGACGAACGTGTCGTTGCCGGCCTCCAGCAGGCGGCGCAGCGCCGACGAGAACCGCACCGGCGAGCACAGATTCGCCACCCAGTAGTCGGCGTCGAGCAGCCGGTCGCCGACGAGGTCGCCGGTGACACCGGAGTACAGCGGCACCGTCGGCGCCGTCGGCTGCAGCTTCACCAGCGTGCCGCGCAGGCCGGCGCCGAGCGCCTCCATCTGCGGGCTGTGCGAGGCGACGTCGACGTCGATGAACCGGCAGAACTTGTCCTGCGCCTCCAGCTGCTCCTTGAGCTCCTCGAGCACCTTCGGGTCCCCGGAGAGCACCGTGGACCGGTGGCTGTTGTTGGCAGCGATCGCGACCTTTGCCTCCCGGCCGGCGATCAGGTGATACGCCTCATCCATGGTGGCCTCGATGACCATCATGCCGCCGCGGCCGCGGACCTGACGCAACATCCGGGCCCGCGCGCAGATCACCCGGGCGGCGTCGTCGAGGCTGAGCGCGCCGGCGACGTGCGCAGCGGCGACCTCACCGAGGCTGTGCCCGACCACCGCGGCCGGCCGCACCCCCCAGGACCTCCACAGCGCGGCCAGCGCCACCTGGATGGCGAAGATCGTCGGCTGCAGGATCGCGATGTCACCGAGCTTCGACTTGCCCTCGGGTGCCGCGAGCTCCGTGAGGATGGAGTGCCCGAAGTGCGGCAGCAGCGCGTGGTCGGCGGCGGTGAGCGCCTCGGCGAACACCGGCTCCTCGGCCTGCAGCCGCTGCGCCATCCCGTGCCACTGCGAACCCTGCCCGGAGAAGATGAACGTCACCGCCGGCGGGTGGCCGGGCCGGCAGTGCGCCGACGCCAGCCCGGGCCGGGACTCGCCCAGCCGGTGCGCCGACAGCGACTCGAACATCGCCGCCGGGGAGTCCCCGACCAGGGCCAGCCGGTAGTCGTGGTGGCCGCGCCGCGCCCCCGCGGTGAAGCACAGGTCGGACAGCTGTGATGCGCCGACCGCCCCGAACAGCGCCATCTCGTATTCGCCGACCAGCGCGGTCAGCGCCTCCGGGGAACGCGCGGACAGGGCCAGCAGCTCGGCGCGCGGCTCGGCGCCGTCGTCGTAACCGGAGCGGACCTGCGGTGCCTCGGTGAGCACCACGTGGGCGTTGGTGCCGCCGAAACCGAACGAGCTGACGCCGGCGACCGCGCGACTGCTCACCGGCCACGGGGTGAGTTCGGTCACCACCCGCAGCGGCAGCTTGTCGAAGCTGATGTGCGGGTTCGCCTCGTGGTAGTTCAGGCTGGCCGGGATCTGCCGCTGCTGCAGCGACAGCGCCACCTTGATCAGGCCGGCGATACCGGCGGCGGCCTCCAGGTGACCGACGTTGGTCTTGACCGAGCCGATCAGGCAGCGGTTGCCGGCCGGGCGGCCGTCGGCCAGCGCAGCACCCAGGGCGTTGGCCTCGATGGCGTCGCCGATCGCGGTTCCGGTGCCGTGCGCCTCCACGTACTGCACGGCGCCGGCCGGGAACCCGGCGCGCCGGTAGGCCTCGGTGAGCACCGCTTCCTGCGCCCGGCCGCTGGGGGCGATCAGCCCGTTGGTGCGGCCGTCCTGGTTGGTGGCGCTGCCGCGGATCACCGCGTACACCGGGTCGTTGTCGGCGAGCGCCTTGCTCAGCGGCTTCAGCACGACCACCCCGGCGCCCTCGCTGCGCACGTAGCCGTCGGCGTCGGCGTCGAACGTCTTGCAGCGGCCGTCCGGTGCCATCACCCGGGCCTTGGAGAAGTTGATCGCCAGCGCCGGCGACAGGATGACGTTCACCCCGGCGGCCAGCGCCATCGAGCATTCGCCGTCCCGCAGGCTGCGGCAGGCCAGGTCGACGGCGACCAACGACGAGGAGCAGGCGGTGTCCACCGCCAGCGACGGGCCGTGGAAGTCGAAGACGTAGGACAGCCGGTTGGCGGCGACGCTCAGCGCGTTGCCGGTGCCGGTGTAGGCGTCGACCAGCGCGGGCTGACCCAGCCGCAGGAAGCCGTAGTCGTTGGTGGAGATGCCGACGAACACCCCGGTGCGGCTGCCGGCCAGCGCGTCGGGCACCTGCCCGGCGTCTTCCAGCGCCTCCCAGGCCGTCTCCAGCAGCAGCCGCTGCTGCGGGTCCATCTGCGCGGCCTCACGCGGCGAGATGCCCCAGAACCGGGCGTCGAACTGATCGACCTGGTCGAGGAAGCCGCCGCGCCGGGTGACCGCGGTGCCGGGCACGTTCGGGTCGGGGTCGTAGAACTCGTCGACGTTCCAGCGGTCCGCCGGGACGTCGCCGGTGGCGTCGACACCGCCGGCGAGCAACCGCCAGAAGGCTTCCGGGGAATCCGCGCCCGGGAACCGGCAGCCGATGCCGACGATCGCGATCGGCTCGTCGGGGTCGATCCGCTCCGGTGCGGTCGCCTCGGTGTCCGGGCCGCCCTGGGCCGTGCGGGCCAGGTGCGCTGACAGGATGTCGATCGACGGGAATTCATACGCCAGCGTCGGGGTGAGCTCGACGCCCAGCCACTTCTCCAGCGCGGTCGACAGCCGCACCGCCTGAATGGAGTCCAGGCCGTAGTAGGCGAACGGCCGCGACGGGTCGATCTCGGCGGTCGGCATCTCCAGCTGGGTGGCGAGCTGCTCGACCAGCCAGGCGCCGATCTCCGCGGCGCTGCGGGTGCCCGGCCCGGCGGCCGGTGCCGCCGCCGGTTCGGCTGCCGCGGCGGGTTCGGCCGGTGCAACGGCGCCGGGGATGTCCGCCGGCCAGGCGGCCACCACCGGGAGCTGCCCGTCGAGGTACAGCTGCTTGGTCTTGCTGCGCTGCATCTTCCCGCTGGACGTGGTGGGCAGCTGCAGTGGCTGCACCAGGACGACGGCGTGGGTGCGCACCGCGTGCTTCTCGGTGACCGCGGTGCGGATCACCTGCATGGCCTCGGCCAGTTGCGCCTCGTCCAGCCCGCTCGGGTTCACCTCCTGCACGACGACGAGCTGTTCGGACGCCCCCGGCTCCGGGGCGACCGAGAACACCGCGCCACGGCCCGGCAGCAGCGCCGGGTTGGTGTTCTGCACGGTCAGTTCGATGTCGTTCGGGTAGTGGTTGGCGCCCCGGATGATGATGAGGTCCTTGCTGCGCCCGGTGACGAACAGTTCGCCGGAGCGCAGGAAGCCCAGGTCGCCGGTGCGCAGGAACGGTCCCTCACCGGTGTCGGCCAGGGTCGCTTCGAACGTCTCCTTCGACAGTTCCGGCGCTCCCCAGTAACCGTGCGCGACGCTCGGACCGGACACCCAGATCTCGCCGACGTGATCCGGCGGGCAGGCCAGCCGGGTCTCCGGGTCGACGATCATCACCCGCTGGCCACCGCGCGGCTTGCCGCAGCCGACCAGGGTCGCGGCGATCGGGTCCTGCGGTGCGACGTCACGGATCTCGTTGTCGCGCAGCGCGGCCCGGTCGATGTACTGCACCAGCGGCACCGGCGAGTCGGATCCGCCGGAGACCAGCAGCGTGCCCTCTGCCAGGCCGTACACCGGCAGGATCGCCTCGCGGTGGAACCCGGCGGGTCCGAAGGCCTCGGCGAACCCGTCCAGCGTCGCCACCCGGACCGGCTCGGCGCCGCACAGCGCGGCCGACCAGTTCGACAGGTCCAGCGCCGCCCGCTCCTCCGGGGTGCTCAGCTCGATGCACAGGTCGTAGGCGAAGTTCGGCGCGGCGGTGATCATCGCCTTGTGCCGGGAGATCGCCTCCAGCCAGCGCATCGGCCGTTTGATGAACGCGGTCGGCGGCATCAGGATGGAGTTGCCCGCGACGTACAGGGTTTCGAGCAGTCCGCCGATCAGACCCATGTCGTGGTACGGCGGCAGCCAGAACACCCCGGTCGCCTGCATGTCGGTGCTGGCGTCCCAGGCCTGGCAGATGGTCTCCAGGTTGTGCACCAGGTTGCCGTGGCTGAGCATCACGCCCTTGGGCGCACTGGTCGAACCGGAGGTGTACTGCAGCATCGCGATGCTGTCGGCGCCGATCTGCGGCGCGGTCCAGTCCGCCTCGCCGCCGGTGAGGTCGTCGACGATCGTCCACTGCAGCGCCTGGCCACCGGGCAGGCCGTCGATGGCGGGCCGGATCCGCGGCAGGATCTCGGCGTTGGTCAGCGCGTAGATGGGCTGCAGGTCGGCGATGATCGAGGCGACCCGCGGCACCAGGTGCTCGCGCATCGGCGGGTGGACGGGGATCGCGGTGGCGCCGGCGTACAGGCAGCCGAAGAACCCGGCGATGAAGTCCAGTCCGGGCGGGCACAGCACCAGCACCCGCTGCCCGGCGGCACCCTGACGCTGCAGGTCCGCGGCGATCCGGCGGGCCCGGACGTCCAGCTGCCGGTAGGTCACGTGGCTGCTGTCGGTCTCTTCGCCGTCCCGGGAGAAGGAGAAGGCGAGCTTGTCCTCACGCTGGTCGGCCCGCTGGGTCAGCAGGTCCACCAGGGTGACGAGCGGCGCGGCCGATCCGCCCGGCTTGACCTCGTTCGGGGTCTCACCCGGCGGGTTGTGGGTGCTCATCGATCGTTTCTCCCGTATAGCCAATCAAGACTGTTTTTAGACCGAGCCCGTAGCTCACCACAGTCGAGCCTTGATTAAGGCTACATTAAGAGCACAGGCGGTTATCCCGTGATTTTCCGCGACCGGGGCCCGGCCGGGCAAGTTAGGTGACCCAATCCCGGGCCAAATCACGTCGGGCCGGTCAGCCCTCCAGCTTGTAGCCCAGGCCTCGCACCGTGACCAGGTGGATCGGATTGGCCGGATCCGCCTCGATCTTGGACCGCAGTCGCTTCACGTGGACGTCGAGCGTCTTGGTGTCGCCGACGTAGTCGGCACCCCACACTCGGTCGATCAGCTGACCGCGGGTGAGCACCCGGCCGGTGTTGCGCATCAGGTATTCGAGCAGGTCGAATTCCTTGAGGGGCAGGGTGATCTGCTCCCCGTTCACCAGCACCACATGGCGTTCGACGTCCATCCGCACCGGGCCGGCCTCCAAGACCCCCTCGCCGACGCCGCCCTCGTCGTCGCCGCCGCGGCGCAGCACCGCCCGGATCCGGGCGATCAGCTCCCGCGCCGAGTAGGGCTTGGTCACGTAGTCGTCGGCGCCGAGCTCCAGGCCGACGACCTTGTCGATCTCGCTGTCCCGCGCAGTGACCATAATCACCGGCACGCTGGAGCGGGCCCGCAGCTGCTTGCACACGTCGGTGCCGGACATTCCCGGCAGCATCAGGTCCAGCAGCACGATGTCGGCGCCGACCCGGTCGAACTCGGCGAGCGCCGACGGCCCGTCGTTGACGACAGTCGCCTCGAATCCCTCCTTGCGCAGCAGAAATGCCAGCGGATCGGCCAGCGACTCCTCGTCCTCCACGATGAGCACGTGTGCCATCAGCGCTTCTCCTTCTCATTGCTCTGCACTGCACTGTCCTGATAGGCGGGGATCGACAGGGTGAACGTGGACCCGGTGCCCGGCTGGCTCCACAACTTGATGGACCCGTTGTGGTTGGCCGCCACGTGTTTGACGATCGCCAGTCCGAGGCCGCTGCCACCGGTGGCCCGGGAGCGCGCCTTGTCGCTGCGGAAGAACCGCTCGAACACCCGCTCCTGGTCGGCACGGGCGATCCCGATGCCGCGGTCGGTGACCGAGATCTCCACCAGGCCGTCGTGCCGGCGGCGGCTGATCGAGACCGGTGCGCCGTGCGGCGAGTAGTTGATGGCGTTGGACACCAGGTTGGCCAGCGCGGTGACCAGCAAACCCTGATCGCCGAGCACCTGGAAGCCGCTGGCGGCGTCGGTGGTGACGGAGATGTCGGCGTTCTCGGCGGCCACCTTGTGCCGGGCGATCACCTCGGCGACGACGCTGTCGACGTCGACGGGGCCGAGCACCGGCAGCGGGTCGGCGCCCTGCAGCCGGGACAGTTCGATGAGCTCGCCGACCATCTCGGCCAGCCGGTTCGCCTCCACGAGCACCTTCTCCGAGAACCGGCGCACCATCTCGGGGTCGTCGGCCGACTCCAGCAGCGCCTCGGCCAGCAGGCTCATCGCGCCGACCGGGGTCTTGAGCTCGTGGCTGACATTGGCGACGAAGTCCCGCCGGCTGGCCTCCATCCGGGCCTGCTCGGACTGGTCGTCGACGATGACCACCGCGAACCGGCGGTCCTCCTCGGAGAGCAGCCGCGCATACCCGCGCACCGACATCTCCGAACGCGCCTGGCGCCGGGCCGCCGGCAGGTCGAACTCGACGTCGTCCGCACCCGCCAGGGCCCGCTGCGCGGCCGCCCAGGCCTTGTCGTCGAGGAGTCGGTCGCGCACCAGGCCCAGTTCGCCGGCCCGCTCGTTGCGGTAGACCACGTCGCGGTAGGTGTCGACGACCGCGATGCCCAGCGACGCCTGCTCGACGATCCGCTGCAGCATCTGCGAAACGGTGATGCCCGACCGCTCGGCGATCTCGCGTTGCCGCCGGGCGAGCAACCACGGGGCCAGCCACCAGCCCGCCGCCGCGCCGCCCATCAGCGCCACCACCGCAGAGCTCACGACGAGCACCAGCGCTGACGTCACTGCCACGGGAAAATCGTACGCACCCGCAGGCGTCGGTTATGCCAACACGAGGCCGCCACGGTGTACCCCGGGTGAACTCAAGGCGAAAGTTCGGTGGAATACCCGCCCGAGCGGCCCCGCAGGGCTACTTGGCGCCCTGATTGGCGACCGCCGCGGCACCGGCGGCGGCAGCCTCCGGGTCGAGGTACACCCCGCCGGCGACCGTCGGCTTGAGGTCGGCATCCAGGTCGTAGCGCAGCGGCACCCCGGTGGGGATGTTCAGGCCGACCACCTCGTCGTCGGACATCCCGTCCAGGTACTTCACCAGCGCCCGCAGCGAGTTGCCGTGCGCGGCGATCAGCACGGTCTTGCCGGAGCGCAGGTCGGGGATGATCACGTCGGCGTAGTAGGGCAGGAAGCGCGTCACGACGTCGGCCAGGCATTCGGTGAGCGGGCCGCCGCCGATGTCGGCGTAGCGCGGGTCGGTGTCCTGGCTGTAGCGGCTGCCGGCCTCGATCGCCGGCGGCGGGGTGTCGTAGCTGCGCCGCCACGTCATGAACTGCTCTTCGCCGTAGCGGGACTTCGTCTCGGCCTTGTTCAGCCCCTGCAGCGCGCCGTAGTGCCGCTCGTTCAGCCGCCAGGTGCGCCGGACCGGGATCCAATGCCGGTCGGCGGCGTCCAGCGCCAGGTTGGCGGTGGTGATCGCGCGGCGCAGCAGTGAGGTGTAGACGACGTCGGGCAGCAAGCCGTGCTCGACCAGCAGTTCGCCGGCCCGGACCGCTTCGGTGCGGCCCTTCTCGGTCAGGTTGACGTCCATCCAGCCGGTGAACTGGTTGCTGGCGTTCCACTCGCTCTCGCCGTGGCGGAGCAGGACCAGGGTCCGGGTAATCGACGTGTCTGACATGGCGGTCAGTGTCTCACGACGGCCTGCGCCCGGCCCGGACCAGACCACCCACCGGGCAAAATAAGGAAACTCCCACATAACTAAAGAATTTCGCCATGAATAAGGCAATTCATAGAATTACTTCTGTGACGGTGTCGTGTTCTCGTTGTGATAATTGAATAGCACTGTTGTTCCTGCGATCAATGGGACTGAATGCTCGCCCGCACACCGCGGGCGCGTCGCATTCGTGACACGTGGGAGGAACTGATGCGACATCACCGTATCGCCGGCGCAGGGCTGGCAGTGGCTGCGGGACTCGTAGGGATGACCGTCGGCCTGGCGGCGCCGGCGAGCGCCGATCCGGGGCCGGGCATCGGCCAGAACGTCTGCCCGCTGCTGGCCAACTCGGGGTCCGGACTGGTCTCGGCGGCCTCGACCGTGAGCAACGCCGCCTCCGGCATCACCGGAAAGAGCGGCCCCTCGCCGGAAATGGCGCAGATGTTCGCGCAGATGGCGCTGTCGTCGTACTGCCCGACAGCGCTGTCGGCGTTCAGCAACGGCCGGCTGCCCGACGTGCCCGGGGTGTTCAGCGACGCACCCGGCTCCACCGGCCTGTTCGAGGGCGGGCTGCCCAGCCTCACCGCGCTGCCCGGCCAGTAGCCCGGCCCGGCCCGCGGCCGCAGCCGCAGCCGCAGCCGCAGCCGCAGCCGCAGCGTAATTGAGGGAAATTAAGACACCACACCGGAAACGAATTCGCCCGGAGAATCCGTCATCACCCGAAAGCCGCCGATTCGCGCGGAACCTCCAGAGAGGGAGTGCCCGAATGTCCATGAATATTCTCACCGTCCACAACACCCCGCGATCCGTTATCCGGTCCGCGCTGCGCGCCGCCGGCGCCACCACCGCGGCCGGCCTGATCGGCCTGGGGGTCGGCCTGGCGGCGGCGCCGTCGGCGTTCGCCGACGAGGTTCCGGTTCCCGCACCGGTCCCGGCTCCGCCCGCGGTCCCGGCTCCCGGTGCCGCCGCCGCGCTGCCCGGCGGCGGCAATCAGGTCGGCAACGCGTTCCTGCAGGTGCTCGGCTCGATGCTCGGCCGGGTGGCCCCCGGCGCCGAGCAGATGATCCCGTCGACGATGCCCGACCCGGGCGCGGCGGTGCCCGCCCCGGCGGCGCCCGCGGCTCCGGCCCCGGCCCCGGCGGGTCAGACGGTGACGTGACCCGGCTACCGGCCCCTTCCGCAGTGGTCGTCGACGGCGCGCCGCACCACATCCCACACCTCGGGGACCTTCTGCCACGCGTCGATGAGTAGCGGTCGCGAATCAGTCAAATCGCATGCGATCTATCAGTCGATTAGCCGACAAGCGTCTCCACCGCATCGCTGAGATCAGGTGTTTTCGCAGGTGCTGAGATTCGGGTCTGAGGAACATCCCCATCGACAATCACGGGCCTGAACCATGTGCAGTCGTGCCCGCCTCTGCGCGACAACGACCGGCCACCGGGTCGATTGAGTGGCACCGACCGCCAATTGTCGCGCAGAGGCGGGCAGTCGTCATACCTCTCCGTTTTCGGCGTGCACGTCACGCGATCCCGCGGTTGCCAGCCCGGCGAAAACATCGATCTCGGGTACCGTCGGACATTGGTGGCCTTCGCGGGTTGAGGCGCGGCGGACTGTCGGGCGATAACTTCGATCGACGCCACGCAGTTGACACCGTGTCGCATTCGGCCCGCAGTCGATCGGAGGCATCGCGGTGATCGACCCATTGCGTCGCGCTAGCACCGGTCTCCTCAGCGCGGCCCTGCTACTAGCCGCGGTGAGCGCCCCGACAGCCCCAGTTGCCTCGGCCGCGCAGCCGTGCCCGGACGTCGAGGTGATCTTCGCCCGCGGCAGCGACGAGCCGCCCGGCGTCGGCAAGATCGGCCAGGCGTTCGTCGACGCGCTGCGCCCCGAGCTCGGTGGGCGGTCGCTGCAGGTGTACCCGGTCGACTATGCCGCGGTCGGCGGGTTCAGCAGCGGCGCGGAGTTCGCCCGCAGCGTCGTCGGCGGCATCCGCGACGAGGCCGGCCACATCCAGCAGGTGGTGGCCGACTGCCCGGACACTCGGCTGGTGCTCGGCGGCTACTCGCAGGGCGCGGCCGTGACCGGGTACGTCACGTCGCCGGCCGTCCCGACCGGGGTGCCCGACGAACTGCTGCCCGACCTGCCCGAGCCGATGCCTGCCGCGGTGGCCGAACACGTCGCGGCGGTGGTGCTGTTCGGCACGCCGTCGCCGGTGTTCATCCGCCGCTACAGCGCGCCACCGGTGATCGTCGGCCCGCTGTACGCCGGCAAAGCCATCGAGCTCTGCGCGGTCGACGACTCCGTCTGCAACGGTGCCCCCGACGGCATCCCGTTCGGGCACTTCAACTACCCGACGAACGGAATGGCCGGCGCCGCAGCAGATTTCACCGTCGGCAGGCTCGACGCCGACACCACGCCGCAGGTCACGCTGCACGGGTCGCACGGGCGGTGACCGGTTAGTCGTCGATCAGGTGCTCGAACGCCCGCAGGTTCTTCAGCGACTGCCCGGTGGAGACCCGCCACTCCCATTCCTTCTGGATGGAGCTCTTGAACCCCAGCTCCAGCAGCGTGTTGAAGTCGAAGTCGACGGCCTCGAGCACCTGCCCGAGCACCCGGTCGAGTTCCTCGGCGGTCACCGACGCCAGCGCCATCCGCCCGATCAGGTAGATGTCGCCGACGTTGTCCAGCGTGTAGGCCACCCCGTACAGCCGCCGGTTGCGCTTGAGCATGAACCGGTAGACGCCCTCGTGGTTCTCATCGGGCTTGCGGCAGACGAACGCCTCGACCCGCACCGAGTGCTCGCCGATGCTCAAGATCGTGTTGGTCTTGAGCTTGCGCTCGCCGGGCAGTTCCACGATCAGCCCCGGCAGCCCGCCGTGCGCGCCGTGGAACGGCGAGTAGGTCAGCTCGGCCGCCTTCAGCGTGTCCTCGATGAGTTGCTGCACGCTCATGCCCGCGCCCCCAGCCCCCCGAGTCGTGGCGCCCAGCGCCGGGTCCGGCGGCCGGCCAGCACGTGCACCCGGTGCCGGCGGGCGGCCGCGAAGTCCTCGATCGCTCCGGCGTAGCTGGCCAACTGCGCATCGACGGTGCGGTCCCAGGAGAACCCGGCGGCGTGCTCGACGGCGGCGCGACGCATCGCCCAGCCGGCCGGGCCGGCGCCCAGTCGCAGCAGCCGGTCGATCGCCGCCGCCCACTGCGCGATGTCGTGGCCGGGCACCAGGGCGCCGCTGACGCCGTCGGCCACCGCGACCGGCAACCCGCCGACGGCCGCGGCCACCACCGGGGTCCCGCACGCCTGCGCCTCCAGGGCGACCAGCCCGAACGACTCCGAGTAACTGGGCACGGCGACCAGATCCGCGGCCCGGAACAGGGTGGCCAGGTCCGCGCGGGACTGCGGCGGCAGGAACGTCACCCGCTCCGCAATGCCCAGTTCGCCGGCGAGCCGGGTCAGCCCGTCGGGGTCGGTCAGGCTGCCCGACGGCCCACCGGCCACCACCACCCGAACCCCGGGCAGTTCGGCGACCGCGCGCAGCAGGATGTCCGGTGCCTTCAGCGGCTGGATGCGGCCGACGAACGCCACGACCGGTTCGTCGTGGGAGAGCCCCAGCGCGGCCCGGGCCGCGGCCCGGTCGCCGGGACGGAAGACCTGCAGGTCGACGCCGGGATGCGCGACGTCGATCCGGCGCGGATCGGCTTCGTGCAGCGCAACCAGTTGCCGCGCTTCGTCTTTCGTGTTGACGATCAGCCGGTCCGCCTCGTCGACGACCTGCTGTTCGCCGACGGCGCGCAGCGGCGGCTCGGGTGTGTCGCCGGCGGCCAGCGCGGCGTTCTTCACCCCGGCCAGGGTGTGCGCGGTGTGCACCAGCGGCACCGCCCACCGGTCGGCGGCCAGCCAGCCGATCTGCCCGGACAGCCAGTAGTGCGAGTGCACGACGTCGTAGTAGCCGGGCTCGTGGGCGGCCTCGGCGCGCAGCACCCCGGCGGCGAACGCGCACAGCTGGGTGGGCAGGTCGTTCTTGTCCAGGCCCTCGAACGGCCCCGCCACCACGTTGCGCACCAGCACCCCGGGAGCGACGTGCTGCGCAGGCGGGTCGGCCGATGACGTGGCCCGGGTGAAGATCTCCACCTCCACGCCGCGGCGGGCCAGGTGCAGCGCGCTCTGCAGCACGTAGACGTTCATCCCGCCGGCGTCCCCGGTGCCGGGCTGGGCCAGCGGCGAGGTGTGCACCGACAGCACCGCTACCCGTCGCACGTCGGTTCCGAAGCCCTGCCCCACCCAGCCATCTTTACAGCAGCGGCATCAGGGCTGCCCGGCAGCGCCTCGAGAGCGCCGCATCGCGGCCAGCGGATCGGCGTAGACCCCGGCCAGCGAGACGGTGCCGGCGCCGGCTTCCTGCACCCGATTGCCGAACGCGCTGAGCCGGATCGCCCGAGGTGCCAGCATCGAGCGCTGCGCGAACGCCCGCTCCACCTCGGCCATGCCCTCCGGGTAGTCGGTGAAGCCCTGCCCACCGACCACCAGGTCGTCGGGGTTGAGCAGGTCGCGCAGCAGTGCCACCGCCTCGCCGAGCGCCCGGGCGCGCTCGGTCAGCAGCGCCGCCGCGCGCTCGTTGCCGGTGCGGGCCTCCCGCACCAGTCCGGGCACCGCCGCCGACCCCGCGCCGTTGCCGTCGGGCAGGATCCGCAGCCGCCGGGCCGCGGCCAGCACCGCTTCGTCGCTGACGGTGGTCTCCAGCTGCCCGGAGCCGCCGAGCAGCTCCGAGGAGACCGGCAGGCCGGCGATGGTGCCGGGGCCGCTGGCCGGGCTGTGCACCCGCCCGCCGATCACCAGCGCGTAGCCGACCGTCTCGCGGGCGTAGACGTACAGGCTGGTCCGGGTCTCCAGCGCCGCCGGTGGCACCGGCCGGCGCCCGCCGAGCAGCAGTTCCGCACCGGCCATCGCGTCGACGTGGGAGGCCACCGAGACCGGCAGCCCGAGTTCCTCGGCGAGCACCGGCCCGACCGGCGCCGCCGTCCAGCCCAGCCGCGGGTGGTCGACGTGACCGGTCTTGCCGTCCACCGCGCCGCCGATCGCCACGCCCACCCACAGCGGTGTGCGCTTGTTCCACCGGGTCAGGTAGCGCCGCGCGCTGCCGGCCAGCGTGGCCAGCGCCGGGGCCGCACCGCTGCGCGGGGTCGGGGCCTCGACGACGTCCAGCGTGCGCCCGAGCAGGTCGGTGGCGACGATGCTGGTGGTCCGCGCCCCGATGTGCAGGCCCAGCGCCAGGTACGGCTCGTGGTTGACGGCCACCGGCCGGCGTGGGCGCCCGATCGCGCCGGACGCCACCAGGTCCGCGCGCTCCACCAGCAGCCCGGCGTCGAGCAGCGCGGTGACCTGGCGGTTGACGGTGGCCACGCTCAGCGTGGTGGCGCCGGCGACGGCTTCCCGGGCGATCGGCCCGTGCTGGCGCACCGCGGCGAAGACGGCGGCGCCGGCCGCGTCGGACACCGCCAGTGCGGGGGCGACGACGCGCGGGTGCGACCGGGTGCGGAGCGGGGCTTTCGGGGGCTGCACGGGTGCGGGGGTGAGTGTCGTCGACGACATGCGATGTCCTTGCTTGAGGGAGTCCGAGTTGTTCCGGGGGGCTTGATCACGCCTGCACCCGGCGGGACTCCTCTGTGCAAGGAGCGCTATCCGCAGCGGGTCAGGCGCAACGACATGCGCGGTGACAACACGCGCCGGTGGCGACCGGACAGACCGCTGTCAGAAAGCGGTGGCTGCGGGACATAACCGGAGAATCTAGCACGAGCGCCCGGCGCCACCGTGGTCCCTGGCTCAGTCGGCGGCGGACTCCAACCACAGCACGCCGCCCGCTGCGGTGACCGCGGAACCCGCGCACGCTCGGTCGAGCGCGGTGATCAATCGACCGATGAAACGACGGTTCCGCGGGAAGGCGATGTCAGAGGTGTAGATCAGCCCCGGCACAACCTCGCCTGCCGCGTGCCGTTGACGCCGCAACCGTTCGAAATCGACGACGTTGTTGGTGACCAGTACCCGGTTCTCGTCGACGGCACGCTGGAGAAGGTCGTTGTCGGGGCTTTCTCGCGGAACCGCATGGGCGGCGACGGCAACGCAGTCGTAGCCGCGGGCCGTCAACTCGGTGGCGATGCGGGGGTGGAACATCTCATCGAGCAGCAGCCGCGCGGTCACCGACGTTGTAGGCGCTCATCGTCATGCCGCGGCCGTATCACCCGGTCACTACAGTCGAGACGATGACGACACCTCAGCGCACCGCGGTGGTCACCGGCGCCAGCTCCGGCATCGGCGCGGCGACCGCCCGCACCCTGGCCGCCCAGGGCTTCCACGTGGTCGCGATGGCCCGCCGCGCCGACCGGCTCGCCGCCCTGGCCGACGAGATCGGCGGCACCGCGGTCGTCGGCGACGTCACCGACCCGGCCGGAATCACCGCGCTGGTGGCGGCCTGCCCCGGCCCGGTGCACGTGCTGGTCAACAACGCCGGCGGCGCCAAGGGCCTGGAGCCGGTCGCCGACGCCGACCTGGAGCACTGGCGCTGGATGTGGGAGACCAACGTGCTGGGCACGCTGCAGGTCACCCGGGCACTGCTGGACAAGCTGGTGGACTCCGGCGACGGGTTGATCGTCACCGTCACCTCGATCGCGGCGTTCGAGATCTACGACGGCGGCGCCGGCTACACCGGGGCCAAGCACGCCCAGAGCGCGCTGCACCGCACGCTGCGCGGCGAACTGCTCGGCAAGCCGGTGCGGCTCACCGAGATCGCCCCCGGCATGGTCGACACCGAGTTTTCGCTGGTGCGCTTCGACGGCGACGCCGCCCGCGCCGATGCGGTGTACGACGGGCTGACCCCGCTGACCGCGGCCGACATCGCCGAGGTGATCGGGTTCGTGGCGTCGCGCCCGCCGCACGTCGACCTGGATCAGATCGTCATCCGGCCGCGGGACCAGGCGAGCGCCACCCGCGCCCACCGCCGCACCCCCTGATTCAGCGCGACCGTGCATAGTTGACCAGGTCCACCTGCGGAAATACCGGTGAGTTGTGCACCGTCGCGGGGGTCAGCCGCCGGGGGACTCGCTGGGCGCGGTGGTGGTGGTCGTCGGAGTGCCCGACAGCGTCGGCGCATCGGCCGGGGTGGCCGGTGCTGTGCTGGGGATCTTGGCGGGCGGCGCCTCCGCGGACAGCGCGGACATCGACACCCAGGTGCCCCAGTCCACCGCCCAGTCCCAGATGTCGCCGTCGGCGTAGGACAGCTGGATCGAACTGCCGGTCACCTCGACCGGGTCGCCGTAGACCGCGGTGTAGAAGTACTGCTCCGCGTCGTCGGTGGACAGGTTGATGCACCCGTTGGTGACGTTGGTGTTGCCCTGCGCGCTGGCGCTGTTCGGGTTGGCGTGGATGAACTCGCCGTTGTTGGAGATCCGCACCGCCCACCGCTCGTGGATGTTGCTGTAGCCGGCGGCCGGGTTGGACATGTAGAAGTCGGCGTACTTCTCGGTGACCACGTGCACCCCGTTGCGGGTGATGTTGCGGGCCTTGTCGGCCTGGCCGTAGCTGCACGGGAAGTCCATGACGACGCCCTCGTCGCGGACCACCTGGATTCGGTGCGAGGAGACCTCGGCGCGCACCACCTGCCGTCGGCCGATCGAGAAGTCCAGGCTCATGTCCTGGGCGCCGAACGCGCCGTCGCCGAACGCCAGCCCGTACAGCTTGGCGGCGACGCTGACCTTGGTACCGGCCGGGAAGTAGTCGCGGCTGCGCCAGTGCACCCGGGCTCCCTGCGCCTCGTCGGGCAGCCACGCCCAGCTGCCCTCCACCGGCGGATCGCAGGTGATGCTCAGCGCCCGCTCGACGGCGGCCTTGTCGGTGATCGGCGCGTCGAACTGCAGGATCACCGGGGCGGCGACGCCGACGGTCTGCCCGTCGGCCAGCTGGAACCCGCCGTCGATGACGACGGCCGGGGTCACCGTGGTGATCTTGCCGGCGATCGGCACGGCGTGACCGTCGTGCCCGACCACCGAGCCGCTCCAGGTGTAGACGGCGTCGTAGCCCAGCGGTTCGGTGACGGTGTACTCGGTGCGCTCGTCGTTGTACGTGCCGGTCAGCACCTTGCCGGCCGGACTGGTCAGCGTCACCCGCTGGAACCAGCCGTCGCGCACGCTGACGCCGAGTTCCGCCGTCGGCAGCACATCGGTGGTGCCGTCGGCGGGGCTGAACGTCAGCGCGGGTGCCGCCGGTGCGGTGGCATCCGACGGTTTGCCGGCGCGGCTGGCGCAGGCCGCCAGCGCGTTCGGGGCCAGCACCCCCACCGCCAGCGCAGCCAGCGCCCGGCGTCGACTGACCGCCGGGCCTGCCGTCGGCTCGTCCCCCCGGGTGTTCACGGCAGACCAAGATACCGGCCCAACCCTCTGACCACCTGAGATGCGGTGAACGAGGACTTAGAGCGTGCAGCCGACCAGCACCGGTTCCGGGTGCAGGGTGATCGAGAACACGTCGTGGACCCCGTCGCGCACGGTGCGGGCCAACGCCAGGATGTCGGCGGTGGTGGCGCCACCGCGATTGGTCAGCGCCAGCGCGTGTTTGCTCGACAGGCCGGCCCGCGCCGCCGGATCCCGCGGATAGCCCTTACCGAACCCGGCTCGCTCCAGCAGCCAGCCGGCAGCCAGCTTCACCCCGCCGGGGGCATCCCAGTGCGGGACGGGCCCGTCGGCCTGCTCCACCACTTGTTGATAAATAGCTTGCGGCACAACAGGATTGGTGAAGAAGGAACCCGCGCTCCAGGTGTCGTGGTCGGCGTCGTCGAGCACCATGCCCTTGGCGGAGCGCAGCGCGAGCACCGCGGCGCGCGCCGCCGCCGGGTCCGCCCGGTCCCCGTCGGCCGCCCCCACCGCCGCAGCCAGCTCGCCGTAGCGCAGCGGCGCGCTGCGACCGGCCGGGTCCAGCGCGAACTCCACCTCCAGCACCACCGCCGCATCCGAATGCTTCAGCACGCTGGTGCGATAGCCGAAACCGAGTTCGGCCGCCGGCACCCAGGCCACGTCGCCGGTGCGCCGGTCCAGCAGCCGCACCCGGGTGAGCAGGTCGGCGACCTCCACCCCGTAGGCACCGACGTTCTGCACGGGGGTGGCGCCGGCCGAGCCGGGGATGCCGGACAGGCACTCCAGCCCGCCCAGTCCCAGCGTCACCGCGTGCGCCACCACGTCATCCCAGACCGCGCCGGCCTGCACCCGCAGCAGGTGACCGTCACGCTCGACGCCGTCACCGGCCAGCCGCACCACGGTCAGGTCGGTCAGATCGTCACTGATCACCACGTTGGAGCCGCCGGCCAGCAGCAGCGGTTCGCCGTCGAGCGCGCCCAGCGTCGCGACGATCTGCTCGGCGGTGACGCAGGTGATGACCCGGCGGGCCACCGGCCCGACCCGCAGTGTCGTCAGCGGCGCCAGCGGCACCGCCTCGGCGACACGCGCACCCGCGAACTGAGAACCCGCCACGGGCGACAACGGTAGCCTGACCAGCTATGTCGCGCACATTCACGCTGTCGCAGCACTATCCGGCGACCGTCGACCAGGTGTACGCGGCGTTCGCCGACGAGCGCTACTGGCGGGCCCGGCTGGCCGACTCCGGGGCGGACACCGCGACGCTGGACTCGATGACGGTCAACGGCGGGATCGCGGTCACCACCACCCAGGGCATCCACCGCGACAAGCTGCCCGCGCTGGCCGCGCAGTTCCACCCCGGCGACCTTCAGGTGTCCCGCAGCGAGCACTGGCATGCGGTCTCCGCCGGGCGGGCGAGTGCCGAGTTCACCGGCAAGATCGTCGGCGCCCCGGCGAAGGTCTCCGGCGACGCCGTGCTGGAACCGGCCGGCACCGGCTGCGAACTGCGGCTGAGGGCGACCGTGCACGTCGACATCCCGCTGCTGGGCGGCAAGATCGAGAGCTTCATCGGCGGGCAGCTCACCGAGCTGATGACGGCCGAGCAGCGGTTCACCGCGGGCTGGCTGGGTCAGCACCGCTAGGCCGAAGGTGAATCGCCAATGCAGGCGAAACCGGCCACAATCGGTCGATCGACGCCGAAGGCCATCCCAGGAACCGGCTCAGCCGGATATTTGCCGCGCAGTCGGCGTCGGCGAACGCCGACCAGCACGCAGCGGTCAGGCGTTGGCAAGGGTTCGGTCGGTACTACGAACGGGTACAGGCAGCGGTGACGGACGAAGAGGATCCATCCACCGAAGCCGTGCGGGTCGCAGCCGCACTGCAGGAGTTGGCCTCGCCGCTGAGCGGCGACGTCCAGGTGTGGCGAGGTATCCGATCCATCGAAGACACCTTCGGGACCACAGTCGACGGGCTGAAAACCTGGTCGTCCAGGATCGTGAACCGGTTCATGTCGACCACCGTGCACAGAGACCTTGCGTGCGGTGAATTCCTACAACCGGGTAGCGACCCCGCCGTGCTGAAGGTGACCGCTCGCGCTGGTTCGTACGCGATCTGGGTGCCGCCGATCGGCTCCCCGGAGCACGCCTACCAGGGCGAACTTCTCTTCACCCGCGGACATCCCCTGCGTATCCTGTCGGTAGGCATGTCCGGCGAAGTGCCGTTGATCGAAGTGGAGGTGCGCAGGCCATGAGCCGGTTCTCCGACGACCTCGATCTGGTGTCCCCGCAAGACTATCGGCCTGCCTCAATGCAAGACCTCCTGCTTCACCTGCATCTTGAGGACGCGCCGCCCGCCGAGCAGGAACCCGCGATCCGATCCTGGTTGAGCCAACACCCGCCGGGAAAGCTGATGACGCTCACGTTGAAGCGCGGCGGTTTCGCACACCTGCTGGAGCGCCGCTCAACGGCCTAGCCCCCGGCGCAGCGCCCCGAACACGCCGCCCCGATCCAGTTCACCCCTACCCTGGACGCATGCGGATCGCCCTCGCCCAGATCCTCAGCGGCACCGACCCCGCGGCCAACCTGCAGCAGGTGGCCGACTACACCCAGCGGGCCGCCGAGGCCGGGGCTTCGTTGGTGGTGTTCCCGGAGGCGACGATGTGCCGGTTCGGGGTCCCGCTGGGACCGGTCGCCGAACCGCTCGATGGGCCGTGGGCCGACGGCGTGCGCACCATCGCGGCGCAACACGACATCACCGTCGTCGCCGGGATGTTCACCCCGGCCGGTGACGGGCGCGTCACCAACACCCTGCTGGCCGTCGGCCGCGACGTCGACACCCACTACCACAAGATTCACCTGTACGACGCCTTTGGATTCACCGAATCACGCACCGTCGCACCGGGTTTCGTGCCCACCGTGATCGACGTCGACGGGGTCGGGGTGGGCCTGTCCACCTGCTACGACATCCGGTTCCCGGCGCTGTTCACCGAACTGGCGGACCGCGGCGCACAGCTGATCGCGGTCTGCGCGTCCTGGGGCGCCGGCCCGGGCAAGCTGCGACAGTGGGAGCTGCTGGCGTGCGCCCGCGCCCTGGACTCCACCTGCTACGTCGCAGCGGCCGGGCAGGCCGACGGCGGACCGGCCAACAGCGCCAACGCGCCGACCGGGATCGGGCACAGCCTGATCGCCGCACCGCTCGGGGAGATCACGGCCTCGGCGGGCGCCGAACCGGAACTGCTGGTCACCGAGATCGACCTGAACGCGGTCGCCGCGGCCCGCCGGACACTGGCCGTGTTGAACAACCGTGCAGACTTCACGCAGGCCGGTAAGGCAGAATCGCGCGGGTGAGCATCCCGCCCGGACCGTCCAACGGCCCTGCCAGTGAGGACCAGTCGGCGTGGGCTCGTCCCACCGACCCGCCGGCGCCCGGCCATCCGCACCCGCCGGTGCCGTCGGAGTCGCAGACCCGCGCGATGCCGGTCGGCAATCAGCAGCGCGACGAGTCCACCATCCGGATACCCGCGACCCCGCCCCCACCTCCGGCCGCGCAGTCGGCCGAGACGCTGACGACGCCGGTCGGAATCACCCCGCCGCCACCGCCGCCACCGCCGCCCCCGCCGGCCGTCCCCGCACCGGAGAGCGCGCCGGAACCCGAGGCCGGCCATCGCACGGCCCACCTGCTGCGCGACCCACTGGCACTGGTGCTGATCTTCATCACCGTGATCGCGCTGGTGCTGGCCGGGGTGATCGCGGCCGAGTTGATCGCCCGGCGTATCGCCGACGGCAAGGTGGCTGCCGCCACCGAGTGCGTGGTGCACGACAAGGCGACCGTGTCGTTCGGGGTGACGCCGCCGTTCCTGTGGCAGCACATCACCGGCGAGTACACCAATATCTCCATCCGCACCGCCGGGCACAACGTCAAAGACGCCCAGCAGATGACGGCCGACGTCAACATCGCCGACGTGAACCTGCATGGCAACGGCGACTCCAAGGGCACCATCGGGGCCCTGGACGTCACCCTGACCTGGCCGGCCACCGGCATTCAGGAGACCGTGCAGTCGATGATCCCGCTGTTCGGCGCCGCGGTGACCGACCTGAAGACCAACGCCCACGACGGGACCGTCGAACTCAACGTCCCGCTGGCCAACATCACGGTCAAGCCGGAGGTGGTCGACGGCGGACTCTCGCTGCAGGTGCAGAAGCTCTCCGGCCTGGGTATGTTCACGCTGCCCCGGGAGCTGATCCAGCCCGCACTGGACGAGTTCGCCAGGCAGCTCACCAAGCGTTATCCGCTCGGATTGCGCGCCGACAGCCTCGAGGTGACCGACACTGGCGTGGTGGCGAAGTTCTCCGCCCGCGATGCGGCCATCCCCCGCACCGATGACCCCTGTTTCGCGAAGTTGTGAGGGATTGACGATGACGACGACACCCACCCCGCAGCATCACCGGTTCACCGGTCTTCCACTGGCGATGCTGGTACTGACGGCACTGCTCGCCATCGTGCTGGTCGGCGGCCTGGGCGCGGAGATGTTCGCCCGGCACAAGGCGGACAGCCTGGTCTCCGACGCCGTGCAGTGCGAGGCGCAGGACACCGCGACGGTGTCGTTCGCCACCAGCCCGCCGATGCTGGCGCAGTACTTCCAGGGCCACTACCCGGACATCTCCGTGCAGACCGCCGGCAACCAACTGCGCAGCGCCAAGGGGATGAAGCTCAACCTCGACATCCACGACATCCAGGTGCAGAAGACCGCCGATTCCAAGGGCACGATCGGGTCCATCGACGGCACCATCACCTGGCCGGCCGACGGCATCAAGTCCTCGATCGAGGACGTGGTGCCGGTGATCGGCAGCCTGGTGGCCAGCCACGTCACCACCAGCCCCGGTGACGGCACCATCGAACTCAAGGGTCTGCTCAGCCACGCTACGGTCAAGCCGCAGATCAGCGACAACGCCCTGAAGCTCGAGGTGGTCGACCTGTCGGCGCTCGGACTGGACTTGGACAACGCCAAGGTGCAGAGCAATCTCGACGAGCTCACCACCAAGGCCACCAACGATCTGCCGCTGGGCATCCACCTGGACAGCGCGCAGGTCACCGACTCCGGCCTGGTGATCAAGTTCGCGGCGCAGAACTCGACGATCCCGGCGCAGAGCTCCAGCTCCAACGGCTGCTTCGCGAGCCTCTAGCCCTCGGTCAGCCCGTCGAGCACCGCGCGGGTGCCGGACAGGCCCAGCCGGCTCGCCCCGGCGTCCAGCATCGCCAGTGCGTCCGCGGCGGTGCGGATGCCGCCGCTGGCCTTCACCCCGAGCCGCCCGCCGACCGCGTCGGCCAGCAGCGCCACCGCCCGCACCGAGGCGCCGCCGGCCGGGTGGAACCCGGTGGAGGTCTTGACGAAGTCCGCGCCGGCGTCCTCAGCGGCCCGGCAGGCACCGGTCACCGCGGCATCACCACCGGATTCCAGCAGCGCGGCGGACTCCACGATCACCTTGAGCACCGCGTGCGGCACCGCGGCCCGCACCGCCGCGATGTCGGCGCGCACCGCGGCGAAATCCCCCGCCAGCGCCGCACCGACGTCGATCACCATGTCGATCTCGGCGGCCCCGGCGGCGACGGCCAGCGCCGCCTCGTGCGCCTTCACCGCCGGCAGGTGCTTGCCGGACGGGAACCCCGCCACCGCGGCGATCGGCACCCCGGCCCCCGCACCGGCCGCGACGGCGACCATCGACGGCGACACGCAGACGGTGGCGACGCCCAGGTCGGCGGCTTCGGCGACGACGGCGGCGACCTGCGCCTCCGTCGCCTCGGGTTTGAGCAGGGTGTGGTCGACGAGCGCGGCCAGTTCGGCACGGGTGATCGGCATCAGAACGTCTCCTCGGGTCCGCCGGGGTTACAACCGGTTTCGAGCATGGTGACCTCGTCGACCACCGGCCGCCACGGCTCCAGGTTCCAGCTGGTCTTGCCGGGCTGGGCCAGTTCGGCGTAGTCCCAGTGGCAGCGGAACTGCTCGCGCATGCCGGGGGTGTCGGCGTCGGGTGCGGCGGTCAGCACCTCGCGCCAGGCTGCGTCATCGTCGGTGTCCAACCGGGCGGCCGCCGCCCGGCCGGCCGGGGTCGGATACACCCGCAGGCTCGGCCGGCCCGCGAGGCTCACCCATTCGGTGTGATCGACCAGCGGCGCCTCGGCCCGGGCCGGGACCGCGATCGAGAACGAAACCGAGGCCGCGAGTGCCACCGGCACCGCGGCGATCCAGCAGCGCATCCGGTCAGCGGGACTTGCCCTGGACCTCCAGCAGCCGGGGCCGGACGTCCACCAGGTAGATGCTCGCCGCGCAGATCGCCACGACCGGCAGCAGCACGTCCATCCCCGACCCGCGCAGCGCCACGAAGGCCAGCAGCGCCCCGATACCCAGGATCACCAGCCACACCGGCTTGGTCAGCTTGTCGGTGGCGGTGTAGGCATCCGGCCGCTGCATCGCCGCGTGAACGAACGCGTAGACCGCCGTGAAGAACACGGCGATCTGCAAAACGAGAAGGACGGTACCCACCAGGCTCATAGCGAACACGCTGCAAGCCTAGGCGGGCACCGCCCTCAACGTCGACTGCGACTACTTCTGGGTGACCTTCTTGGCGGCAGCAGCCTTCTTGGCGGGAGCCTTCTTGGCCGGGGCGGCCTTCTTCGCAGCCGGGGCAGCCTTCTTGGCGGCCGGGGCAGCCTTCTTGGCAGCCGGAGCCGGCTCGGCGTCCTTCTTCGGCAGCTCGATGCCGACCAGCTTGGCGGCGCGCTCACCGACCTCGCGGGTCTGCGACGCGACGTTGCCCAGCACCTCCTGGGTCAGCTCGACGGCCTGGTCGACGTAGCCCTCGACCTGCGCCGACGCGTCGTCGATGCGGGACTGGTTGCGCAGCCGCTCCAGCGCCGCCTCGCCGCGGGCCACCAGGTCGTTGTAGCGACCGGACGCGGCCTCCACGTAGCCCTCGGCCGCCTTGCGCAGCTCGTCGGCGGTGAAGCGCTCGCGCAGCTCGGCGAACTGCTCGGGCAGGTCCTCCTGCAGCTTGGTCAGGCGAGCGCGGCTCACCTCGACGCGGCTGGTGCCGGCCTCACGGGCGTCCTCGGCACGCTCACGCAGGCTGACGACCAGGTCGTTCACGGTGGCCAGGGCCAGGTCCGCGGCGCCGAGCGCGGCGAGCAGCGGGGTCTTCAGTTCATCGATGGTCGGGTTCTCCGCCATGGTCATTTCCTTCCGTAGGGATTTCTCGTTGTGGTCTGGTCAGGTGTTGGACGGGAGATCAGGCAGATGGCGTCTCCTCACCGTCGGCTTCGTTCTGCTGGACGAAGGACGCGTAGGTGTCGAGCAGAAACTGCTTCTGCCGTTCGGTGATCGCCGTGTCGACGATGACGGCGTCGCGGACTCCGCTGCGCTCGCTGGGTTCGAGGATGCCCGCCCGGATGTAGAGCACCTCGGCGGAGACCCGCAGTGCCTTCGCGATCTGGTTGAGGATGTCCGCGGAGGGCTTGCGCAGCCCGCGCTCGATCTGGGACAGGTACGGGTTGCTGACGCCGGCCTTGTCGGCGAGTTGCCGCATCGACACGTGGGCCGCTTCGCGCTGCGCCCGGATGAAGCCGCCGATGTCCGACGCGGCCGTCGACACGACGGCGGCGAGCTTGTCGTCCTGCGCCATGGTGACCCCCTTCACGTCGGCGACGAATGCGGACAGTCACCACGCTACGGGGCGGTGCTAATTTTTGCAAGCGTTCGCTAGCGTGAGTTAGCGCAGGTCAGAACATAAGTTGGGCTATGGTGTAGATCGCCAGCCCGGCCAGGGAACCCACGACGGTGCCGTTGATCCGGATGAATTGCAGGTCACGGCCGACGTGCAGTTCGATGCGCCGGCTCGCCTCGTCGGCATCCCAGCGCTCGATGGTCTCGGTGATGATCGCGGTGATCTCCACCCCGTACTGGGCGACCAGCCGGTTGGCGGCCCGCACGATCCAGTTGTCCACCTTGTCGCGCAGTTCGGCGTCGTCACGCAGGGATTCGCCGATCTGCACCACCGCCGCGGCGATCCGGGTGCGCAGCGGACCGGTCGGATCGTCGACCCCTTCGAGTACGTACCGTTTCAGCGTCGCCCACGCCGTCGCCGCCGCGCGCGCGACCTCCTCGCGCGCCATCACCTGGTCCTTCACCGAGTCCGCCTTGGCGATCGTCGCCGGGTCGTGCTGCAGGTCGTCGGCGAACTCGAACAGGAAGCGGGTGGCGTTGCGCCGCAACTCGTGGTCGGGGTTGCGCCGCACCTTATCGGTGAAGTCGATCAGCTCACGGTGGATCCGGTCCCCGAGCAGATGGTCGACGAACCGCGGGGACCAGCTCGGCGAGTCCCGCTCCACCACCCGCTGGATCACCTCACCGGCGTTCAGCGACCACTGGAACGCCCGGTCCGCCAGCAACTGGATCATCGCCTCCTGCCGGTTCTCCGCGAGCAGGCTGCCCAGCATCCGGCCCACCGGCGGTCCCCACTGCGGCTCGGCGATGCGGCGGACGATCATCCGGTCGATGACGTACGCGATCTCCTCGTCGCGCAGCAACTCCACCAGCACCCGCGCCACGGTCGCGACCTCGCCGGCCACCCGCTCGGCGTGCGCGGAGTCGGCGAGCCATTTGCCCAGCCGGCCCGAGATCGCCGCGTCGCGCAGTTTGGCCTCCACCACCTGCGGCGACAGGAAGTTCTCCCGCACGAAGTTGCCCAGCCCCTCCCCCAGCTGATCCTTCTTGCGCTTGATGATCGCGGTGTGCGGGATCGGCACGCCCAGTGGATGTTTGAACAGGGCGGTCACCGCGAACCAGTCCGCCAGCGCACCGACCATGCCCGCTTCGGCGGCCGCCCCGACGTACCCGACCCAGGCCCCCGCCCCGCCGTCCATCTGCACCCACCGGCAGAGCAGGAAGACGACGGTCGCACCGAGCAGAAAGCCCAGCGCCACCAGCTTCATCCGCCGCAGATCCCTTAGCCGCTTGGCGTCGGCGTCCGGGTCGGCGCCGGCAAACGACTCCGCCAGCGATCGCACTGCCCGCCCTGAACCGGTTCGATGCACCACCCGACCATAATCCGCCATTTCACCCTCGGTAACTGTTACCGCTGCGCGGATGTCGCAGCACCGGGCCGTATTATCTGAAACGTCTAGTGAATGGGAACCCGCGATAGTGGCAGAACAGCTCCGAGCCGGATCGGCGAAGACCGATGGTCGCAAGCGGCGGTGGCACCAGCACAAGGTCGAACGTCGCAACGACCTGATCGACGGCACGATCGAGGCGATCCGGCAGCGCGGCCGGTACGTCAGCATGGATGAGATCGCCGCGGAGATCGGCGTCTCCAAGACCGTGCTGTACCGCTACTTCGTCGACAAGAACGACTTGACCACCGCGGTGATGATGCGGTTCACGCAGACCACCCTGATCCCCAACATGGCCAAGGCGCTGTCGTCGAACATGGACGGCTTCGACCTGACCCGCGAGATCATCCGGGTGTACGTGCAGACCGTGGCGTCCGAGCCCGAGCCGTACCGGTTCGTGATGGCCAACAGCTCCGCGGCGAAAAGCAAGGTGATCGCCGACTCCGAGCGGATCATCGCCCGGATGCTCGCGGTGATGCTGCGGCTGCGGATGAACGAGGTCGGCATGGACACCAGCGGCGTCGAGCCGTGGTCGTACATGATCGTCGGCGCGGTGCAGCTGGCCACCCACTCCTGGCTGCTGGACCCGCGGATGACCGCCGACGAGCTGATCGACTACCTGACCATGTTCGCCTGGAGTGCGCTGTACGGGATCGTCGAGGTGGGCGGCTCGCTGGAGAAGTTCAACGCCGTGCCGCACCCGTCGCCGATGCTGCCGTGGCGACGGGTGCCGGCGGGTGATCAGTAGGTGTAAAAACCCCGGCGGGACTTCTTGCCCAGCTGGCCGGCCTCGACCATCCGGAGCAGCAGCGGCGGCGCGGCGTACAGCGGTTCCTTGAACTCGTCGTACATCTTGTCCGCGATCAGCTTGAGGGTGTCCAGGCCGACCAGGTCTGAGAGCCGCAGCGGTCCCATCGGGTGCGACAGCCCGGCGACGACGGCCTTGTCGATGTCCTCGACGGTGGCGAACCCGGATTCGAGCATCCGGACCGCCGACAGCAGGAACGGCACCAGCAGCGCGTTGACGACGAAGCCGGACCGGTCGCTGCAGCGGACCACCTGCTTGCCGAGCACGGTGCCGGCGAACTCCTCGACGCGGGCGGCGGCGGCGTCGTCGGTGACCAGCGTGCTGATCAGCTCGACCAGCGGCAGCACCGGCACCGGGTTGAAGAAGTGCAGCCCCAGCACCCGCTGCGGGTTCTTGGTGGCGGCGGCGATCTTCATGATCGGGATCGACGACGTGTTCGACGCCAGCACCGCATCCGGATCGGTGATGACCGCGTCGAGTTCGGCGAAGATCTTCGCCTTGACGTTCTCGTCCTCGATGACGGCCTCGATCACCAGCTGCCGGTCGGCCAGATCGGCCAGGTTGGTGGTGAAGGTCAGCTTGTCGATGGCGGTGTCGCGCTCGCGCTCGGTGATCTTGCCGGCGCTGACGCCGCGTTCCAGCGACTTGACGATCCGGTTGCGTCCCGCGGTGACCAGTTCGTCGGTGGTCTCGAAGACCTTCACGTCGACGCCGGCGCGTGCCGACACCTCGGCGATGCCGCCGCCCATCTGGCCGGCTCCGATGACGCCTACTCGTTCGATCGACACTGTGTTCCTTTCATGCCTTCCATACGCCGCGAGCGTGCAGAGTTGTACGCCCCGACCTGGGGAATACCGTACAACTCTGCACGCTCGCGCTCAGTGAGCTAGTGAAGCTTAGGTTAGTGGCTTACGCCTTCGGTTCCACTTCACCTCGGGGCTGGCGCCCCTCGGCTTAGTGGCTTACGCCTTCGGTTCCACTTCACCTCGGGGCTGGCGCCCCTCGGCTTAGTGGAACTGGCCCTCTTCGGTGGAACCGGCCAGCGCGGTGGTCGACGACGTCGGGTCCACGGTGGTGGCGATCTTGTCGAAGTAGCCGGCGCCGACCTCACGCTGGTGCTTGGTGGCGGTGTAGCCCCGCTCCTCGGCGGCGAACTCGCGCTCCTGCAGCTCCACGTAGGCGCTCATCTGCTTGCGGGCGTAGCCGTGCGCCAGGTCGAACATCGAGTAGTTCAGCGCGTGGAAGCCGGCCAGGGTGATGAACTGGAACTTGAAGCCCATCGCGCCCAGCTCGTTCTGGAACTTGGCGATGGTCGCGTCGTCCAGGTGCTGCTTCCAGTTGAACGACGGCGAGCAGTTGTAGGCCAGCATCTGGTCCGGGAACTCCGCCTTGACGCCCTCGGCGAACTTCTTCGCCAGCTCCAGGTCCGGGGTGCCGGTCTCCATCCAGATCAGGTCGGCGTACGGGGCGTAGGACTTGGCGCGGGCGATGCAGGGCTCCAGGCCGTTCTTCACCCGGAAGAAGCCCTCGGAGGTGCGCTCACCGGTGACGAACGGCTGGTCGCGCTCGTCGACGTCGGAGGTGATCAGGGTGGCGGCCTCGGCGTCGGTGCGGGCGATGACCACGGTCGGCACGTCGGCGACGTCCGCGGCCAGACGCGCGGAGGTCAGGGTGCGGATGTGCTGCTGGGTCGGGATCAGCACCTTGCCACCGAGGTGGCCGCACTTCTTCTCCGAGGCCAGCTGGTCCTCCCAGTGGCTGCCGGCGACACCGGCGGCGATCATCGCCTTCTGCAGCTCGTAGACGTTCAGCGCGCCACCGAAGCCGGCCTCACCGTCGGCGACGATCGGGGCCAGCCAGTTGGCGACCGAGGTGTCGCCCTCGACCTTGGCGATCTCGTCGGCACGCAGCAGCGCGTTGTTGATCCGGCGCACCACCTGCGGCACCGAGTTGGCCGGGTAGAGGCTCTGGTCGGGGTAGGTGTGGCCGGACAGGTTGGCGTCACCGGCGACCTGCCACCCGGACAGGTAGATGGCCTTCAGGCCGGCCCGGACCTGCTGGACGGCCATGTTGCCGGTCAGCGCACCGAGGGCGTTGATGTAGTCCAGGTCGTGCAGCTGCTCCCAGAGGACCTCGGCGCCGCGGCGGGCCAGGGTGTGCTCCTCGACGACGTGGCCCTGCAGCTTGACGACGTCCTCGGCGCTGTAGGTGCGGGTGACGCCCTTCCAACGCGGGTTGTGGTCCCAGTCGTGCTGAATCTGCTCGGGGCTCTTCGGCGTGCCGACAGTCGACATAGTGCGCTCCTTCATCTTGGCGATCACCCCTCGAAGGCTTGCTAACCCTCAACAGATTTACCGGGGTGTTAAGGCGACCTTGGCATAGCCGATCCGCCCAGGTCCACCGGTTTTCGCTGCCAACTTAAGCAATGAAGTAACGAGCGTTTGCTAATTCTGCGAAGAACTGGCAGGTATGGCCATCGTGGAATTAGGCAGTGAAGCTACCGATCGGTAACCGGTTTGCACAGGTCAGCGTCGGCGTTAGCAGTACGGACGTACTGACTAGAACGTGTTACAGCGCGAAGATCGCGGCGAGGGCTTTCACCTCGTCGCCGACGAGGTATGTGAGCGTTCTAACAGTGCGATCGGCCAGGTCGGGGCCGAACAGATCGGTCGATCCGGCGGGGTGGACGTGCGCGACGATCTCCAGCTTGTCGCCGAGCGCCACCGGCGCCTCGTGCTCCAGGGTCACCCGCAGCGGGGCGGCCAGCAGCTCCGGATAACCGGACAGGTAGTCCTCCACCACGCTCCAGTACACCGAGTTGTTCATGTGGTCGAACAGGTCGATGTCGGTGAACCGCAGCGGGAAGTCATGGATCTCCGCAGCGTCATCACGACCGCCGGCCTTCAGGTAGGCCTTCCAGCGCAGCCGGTCCACTGTGGTGGTGCGTTTCAGGCCGGCCTGGAAATCGTCGACGAGCAGCGACGGGCCCTGCGTCTCCCGGTTGATGTTGATCCAGAACGACTCGGCTTCGATGCGGCCGCCGCGGCGCCCGTCGATGCGGACCCGCATCTCGCACCAGCGGCTCGACGTCCCCGAACACCAGCGCCGCACCCGCAGCATGTCCTGGAACTCGATCGGCGCAATCATGTCGATCATCGTCCGGCGCACGATCCACAGCGGGTGGACGTCCTGGTAGCCCATCTCCCGCAGCTGGTCCTGGCCGATGTCCTGGATGTAGCGGGCGGCGCCGTCGAACCGCAGCCGGCCGGTACGGTCGATGTCGGCGACGCGCAGCGGCCACTGCCGGTCGAATACGTCGGGATGCGGATCCGGCACCGGCATCAGAACCTTGCCCAAACCGGTCTGCTGCTGCGATTCGCTACCTGTCATACCGTGCGCTCCCTGCCCCGGATCATCTGTGCAAACGATAGTCGGCGACCCGGCCCAGCACGTCCCGCACCACGTCGTCGCCGAGCGACAGCGCCATCGACAGCTCGGCGAAGGCGTGCGTGCCGCCGGCCGCCGCGGCGGCGAACAACCCGATGAGCGCGGCGGGCATGTCGGGCTCGGCCCGCACGGTGCTCGCGAAGCCGCCGTGCAGCAGCCAGCCGGCGACGGCGCCCGCATCGTCGCCGCGCGCCGCGATGGCGATCCGCGGATCGTCCCGCCCCGCAACGCAGACGTCTGCGACCACCGCCGGCGTCACCAGCCCGAGCCGGCCGACGGCCACCGGTTTCACGGCACCCGACGGGTCGGCCCAGCGGACCGCCACCCATTCGTCGGGCAGCGTCCCGCTGCCGGCGATGGCGTAACCCTCCGGGAAGGCCCGCGGCCCGTCGACGGTCTCCAGCACGTCCCACCGGTCGTCCTCGACGTACACCTCGTAGGACTCCGGCGGGTGCGCCTCATCGAGCATCCGCAGCAGCAGCGGCAGCTCGTCCAGCACGTCGCGGCGGCCGCAGATCTCGGTGACCTCGATCGGGTCGATGCCGTGCAACCCCGGATCGGCGGCGATCGCCGCAGCGGCGCTGTGCTGCGGGCACGGGCTCACCCGGCCGTCGCCGTGCCGCACCGCCAGCGAGCCGTCGGCGCCGGTGATCAGCTGCCGGCGGCCGCTCAGCCCGTCGGAGTCCTCACCGCGGCGGTAGCGGGCGATCTCGTATATCGCGTCGGCGTCCACGTCGTGACACTACCGCCGGGCCGGCCGCCCACCGCCGGCCTGCCAATCATGCGAACAGCCTCTTCGCAGCCGGGTAACCTCGGCTGGGTGGCGAAGACCTACGTCGGCTCCCGGGTGCGCCAGCTGCGCAGCGAACGCGGGTTCAGCCAGGCCGCACTGGCGCAGATGCTGGAGATCTCCCCGAGCTACCTCAACCAGATCGAACACGACGTCCGCCCGTTGACGGTCGCGGTGCTGCTGCGGATCACCGACGTGTTCGGGGTGGACGCCACCTTCTTCGCCTCCCAGGACGACACCCGGCTGGTCGCCGAACTGCGCGAGGTCGCCATGGACCGCGACCTGGACGTCGACGTGGACTTGCCCGAGGTCGCCGAGCTGGTCAGCACCCACCCCAAGCTGGCCCAGGCGATGGTCAACCTGCACCGGCGCTACCAGATCACCAGTGCGCAGCTGGCCGCCGCCACCGAGGAGCGCTACGCCGCCGGCAGCGGGGTGATCACGATGCCGCACGAAGAGGTCCGCGACTACTTCTATCAGCGGCAGAACTACCTGCATGAGCTCGACACCGCCGCCGAGGGCCTCGCCACCCGGATGCGCCGCCACCAGGGCGAGCTCGCCGTGGAGCTCGCCAACCGGCTGACCGAGGTGCACGGGGTGCACATCAACCGCCGCATCGACCTCGGTGAGAGCGTGCTGCACCGCTACGACGCCGCCACCCGCACCCTCGACATCTCCAACCACCTGTCCTGGGGGCAGCGGGTGTTCAAGATGGCCACCGAGCTGGCGTTCCTGGAGTTCGACGAGCTGATCGACAGCCTGGTGGAAGAGGGCAAGTTCACCTCCAAGGATTCCCGCACCCTGGCCCGGATGGGGCTGGCCAACTACTTCGCGGCGGCGATCGTGCTGCCCTACGGGCAGTTCCACGACAGTGCCGAGACGTTCCGCTACGACATCGAACGGCTGTCGGCGTTCTTCCGGGTCAGCTACGAGACCATCGCCCACCGGCTCTCCACCCTGCAGCGCACCTCGATGCGGGGAGTTCCGTTCTCGTTCGTGCGGGTGGACCGCGCCGGGAACATGAGCAAGCGCCAGTCGGCGACCGGGTTCCACTTCTCGTCATCGGGCGGCACCTGCCCGCTGTGGAACGTCTACGAGACGTTCTCCAACCCGGGCAAGATCCTGGTGCAGATCGCCGAGATGCCCGACGGGCGCAAGTACCTGTGGGTGGCGCGCACCGTCGAGCGCCGCGCCGCACGCTACGGCCAGCCCGGCAAGATGTTCGCGATCGGGCTGGGCTGCGAATTGCGGCACGCCCACCGGCTGGTGTACTCGGAGGGCTTGGACCTGCACGGCGGCACCGCCACCCCGATCGGGGCGGGCTGCCGGGTCTGCGAGCGCGACAACTGCCCGCAGCGCGCGTTCCCGGCGCTCGGCCGCGACCTGGATCTCAACGAACATCGCAGCACGGTCTCGCCGTATCTGGTAAAGCAACAGCGGTGACCTCCCGTATCCCCGCCTCCCCCGGCCTGCGCGATCTCGGCGTCGCCAACTGGGTGTTCTGCAAGCTCGCCGCCCGACGTCAGCACGTCCCACAGGCGCATCTGTTCACCACGCTCGGCCAGCACCGCCGGCTGCTGTGGAGCTGGCTGCCGTTCGGCGGGGTGCTGATGCGCGGTGGGAAGCTGCCGACCCGGGACACCGAACTGGTGATCCTGCGGGTAGCCCACCTGCGGGACAGCCGCTACGAGATGCAGCACCACACCCGGATGGCCGCCGCGATCGGCCTGGACGACGCCACCCAGGCCCGCATCTTCGAGGGGCCGGCGGCCGACGGGCTGACCGACCGGCAGCGGGCGCTGCTGACCGGGATCGATGAACTCGTCGACACCCGCACCCTCTCGGATGCCACGTGGGCTCAGCTGTCGCAGCACCTGGACCGCACCCGGCTGATCGAATTCGTCATGCTGACATCCCAATACGACGCGCTGGCGGCGACGCTGAGCGCACTGCGGGTGCCGCTGGACTACCCGGGATAATCACGTGGTGGATTTCGCGCTGCGCTCCTGCGGACTGCGCGGGCATGCGACCTTCGCCCCCGACGAGCCGGACCTGCGGGAGCGACTGCGGGCCGACACCCCCGCCGGTGAGGCGTGGCGCTGCCTGCGCTGCGAGACGTTCGTCGTCGGCCCGCCGCGGCGCCGTGGGCCGGCGGCCACCGCACCGGAGATCCCCCGCGGCCGGCTGCTGCGGGACCGGACGCTGATGCGCGCACTGGCCGTCGAACGGATGCTGCGCGCCGTCGTCTTCGTACTGCTGGCGGTCGGTGTGCTGAAGGTCCGCGGCTCGAAAGCCCAACTGCAGCAGGCCTTCGAGCAGGACCTGCCGCTGCTGCGGCCGCTGGCGGATCAGATCGGCTGGAACCCGGACGACTCCAAGATCATCCAGCACATCGCAAGCGCGTTCACGCTGTCGTCGTCGACGCTGCTGTGGATCGCCGCCGGGTTGGCCTGCTACGCGGTGATCGAACTCGTCGAGGCCGTCGGGCTGTGGTTGATGCGGCGCTGGGGCGAATACTTCGCGGTGATCGCGACCAGTGTCTTCTTGCCGCTGGAGATCTACGAGCTGACCGAGAAACTGACCGCCCTGCGACTGGGCGCGTTGCTGGTCAACATCGTCGCGGTGGCCTGGCTGCTGTGGAGCAAGCGGCTGTTCGGACTCAACGGCGGTGCCGCCGCCTACGCGCAGGAGCACCGGGCGGAGAGCCTGCTGACGGTGGAACGCGCCGGCCTCGACGGCCCGCGGCCCGGCGCGTGACGGCGCTGATCCGGCACGATCTGGCCGTCGCCGGCGGTGGGACGCTGCTGATCGCGGCGGTGCTGATCCTCACCGGACGGCTGTTGGTCCGGTTCGGCGCGGGCCCGGTCGTCACCCGCAAGATCCCGCACGCGCTGTGCGGGGCGTTCGCGGCGCTGGCCGCGTTCCAGCTGTCCAGCGGTGCGGTGGTGGCGTGCGTGCTGGCGGTGGCCACGGTCGCGCTCGCGCTGATCGTCGAGAAGGGCCTGGTCCCGGTGCCGGGGGTTTTCGACGGCACCCGGATCCGGGATTACGGGCTGGTCGGGTTCGCCGCTGGCGCGCTGATCGCGGTGCTGGCGTTCTGGCCGGATCGGGTGGCGATCGCGGCGGGCGTGCTGGTGCTCGGCCTGGCCGATGCGGGTGCGGCACTGGTCGGGCACCGGTTCGGCCGGCACCGGGTCGCGGTCAGCGGTGCGGTGCGGTCGCTGGAGGGGTCGGTCGTGTTCGTCGCGGTGGCGTTCACGGTGTCGCTGACGTTCTGCCTCACCGGGTTGCGGATGAGTCTCGTTGTGGCGCTGGCGGCTTCGGCGTTCGTCGCGGTGACCACCGCCGCCGTCGAACTGCTGGTGGCACCGGCCGCCGACAACCTGCTGATCACGCCGTGGGTGGCGCTGCTGCTGCACGTGGGTCGCGACCTGTCCGATGCGGCGGCGTTGCACTGGCTGGTCGGGCTGGCGTTCGGCTGCGCGATCGTGCCGTTCATGCTCCGGATGCGCTGGCTGGATCTGCCGGGCGCGATCTGCGGCGGGCTGGTGGCGGCGGTCGCGGTGGGCCTGGGCGGCTGGGCCTGGATCATCCCGGCCGCGGTCTTCTTCTCGGTGACCAGCGTGCTGACCGCCTATCGGCGGCCGAAGCAGACCCGGGGGCTGCGCGGCATGAGCCAGGTTGCGGTCAATGCGGGCCTGCCGGTGGTGGTGCCGGTCCTCGGCTATGCGCTGACCGGCGCCCCGGTCTGGTTCGCGGTGTCGATCGGTGGGATCGCCGCTGGCATCGCCGACTCCTGGGCCTCGGAGATCGGCCGCTTCTCCTCGAAAGAGCCGCTGTCACTGCGCAGTTGGCGGCGGGTACCGAAGGGCACCTCGGGGGCGGTCTCGCCGCTGGGTTCGGCGGCGACGGTGTTGGGCGCGGTGGCCGTCGGCGGTTTCGGGGCCCTGTTCGCCGGGCCGGCGATGATCCTCGTCGGTGTGGTGGCGGGCATCGTCGGCTCGCTGACCGACACCGTGATCGGCGCAACCGTGCAGGGCCGGTTCACCTGCCCGGGGTGCGGCGCCGTCGTCGAAGACCGGGAGCACTGCAGCGTCCCCGCTGTCCCGCGTTCCGGCTGGCGGTGGGTGAGCAATGACGCCGTCAACGCCGTCGCCAATGCCGTCGGCATGCTCACCGGCTTCGCCGTCGGCGCCGTCATCTAGACCACCCACGCGATTTCGGCGCGGTTCGGCCCGCTGAGCGAGCCGAACCGCGCCGAAATCTCGGACTACCAGCGGTGCCCGACCGTGCTGAGGTCCTGACGGTTGTGCTTGAGGTCGTGCTTCTCCTGCTTCAGCGCCTTCTTGCGGTCGTGGTGGTCCAACCGGATGTCCGGACCGGACTGGCTGAACACGCTCATGCCCGGCTGGAACTCCGCGGGGGCGGCGTTGGCCGCCCCGATCCCGGCGCCGAACAGTCCGGACAGCCCGACCCCGACTGCGATCGCGGACGCACCCATCACACGCTTTGCGTTCATGATCAACCACCTCTCTCGATTCGATCCCTGGTGCCGGCTGGGCCGACAACCCCCAGGTTGCAGCAACGCCCTTGCGGAACCCTCGACGGATTCTTGAGGAATTCTTGCGCCGCAGGACGTTCAGCGGTCTCGGAGGAATCACCGGTATACCTGTTACGTCTCGGCAGCGGGCCGACACCGGCGAACCTCGAAAGGGTGGTGACGCGATGCCGACCCCCACCCTGGAATTCGGCGTCCTGGGGCCGCTGCAGGTCAGTGTCAACGGGACGCCGGTGCCGCTGGGCGCGGCGAAACAGCGGGCGGTGCTCGCCATGCTGGTGATCCACCGCAACCGGCCGGTCTCCGTCGATTCCCTGATCCACGCCGTGTGGGGAGATGAGCCGGTCGCGGCGGCCCGGGCGAGCATCCACTCCTACGTGTCCAATCTGCGGCGGCTGCTCGGCACCGCCGGGGTCGACCCGCAGGCAGTGCTGGCGAGTGCGCCACCGGGATACCGGCTCTGCTTCGCCGACACCGACTGGGATCTGGGCCGCTTCACCACCGAACGGAACCTGGGCATGCAGGCCGTCACCGCCGGGCGCTACGGCGGGGCCGCCGGCCACCTGTCGGCGGCGCTGGCCGAATGGCGCGGTCCGGTCCTCGACGACCTGCGCGATTTCGCGTTCGTCGACGCCTTCGCCACCGTGCAGTCCGAGGACAAGGTGGTGACCCAGGTCGCGCGGGCCGAAGCCGACATCGCCTGCGGGCGCGCCCACGCCATCATCGGCGAACTCGAGACGCTCAGCACCGAACATCCCTACCGGGAACGGTTGTGGGCGCAACTGATCACCGCCTATTACGTCGCCGAACGCCAATCCGACGCACTCGACGCCTACCGACGGCTCAAGACGGCCCTGGCCGATGACCTCGGCATCGACCCCGGGCCCACGGTCAGTTCGCTGCATGACCGGATCCTGCGCCAGCAGCCGCTGCCGGCCGCGGCAGTCGCCTGCAGCACCACCGCGCACCGCGTCGCCGACCTCGTTCCGCAGGTCGGCGTACTTGAGCGGCCCGCGTCGGCGGAGTTGCGTGACGCGACCGGACGCCGTCATCGGCTGGACGCCGCGGCCATCCGGATCGGGCGGCTCCCCGACAACGACATTGTTCTCGACTCCGACGACGCCAGCCGCAACCACGCCGTGATCGGTTACACCGGAGCGGGTTTCGTCATCACCGATCTGCGGTCGACCAACGGTGTCGTGGTGGCGGGCCGGCGGATCGATGCCAGCGTCGTCCTCGCCGACGGTGACCGCATCCGCATCGGCAGCCACGAGTTCGTCTTCGAAAGTCGCCCCGGTCAGGGCTGACCGGGCTGTGCCGTTGGCTTGTACCGGGAACTGAAGCGCAGCAGGAAGATCGCGGCGGCGACGGTCAGCACCAGCAGGCCCAGCGCACCCAGTTCGTAGAGCAACCGGGTCAGTTCGTCACCGGTCGGGTTCTGCTCGAACGCGGCGGTGACGATCAGGATGCGCCGCACCGCCGCGATCAGGCCGATCAGCAGGAACGGTTCGGCGGCGATCTGCCGATACTGCAGCACGGTGCGCAGGGTGTAGGCCAATTCGGCGACGATCAGCACGAGCAGGACGCGATCCAGGATCAGCACTCCACCGTCAATGGCGTCGACTCGCCGGGTCACCGCGGCGACGACAGCGTCGGCACTGCCGATGACTACCAGCACCGCCGAGATCACCAGCAGCAGGAACGCGACCGCGTAGATGACCGGCTCGAAACCCACCACCAGGGCTCCCAGGCGTCGGCCGAGCGCGCCGTGCGTCGGCGTGTCGCTGTCCGCGGTCATGTAACCAATCTCCGACACCGGCCGTATTTTGACCAAGAATTGCTGGTGTTAGATTTCCCACACCAGATGGCCTGTCCCCCATCGTTTCCCGGTCGTTAGGCTTCGGCCCATGACCCAGATCGCCGAATCCCACTCGACCGCGGACCTGCTCGACCGGGCCGTGACCGCCAGCCGCGACGTCGTCGCACGGCTGACGCAGCACGTCGAAGGCGGCGATGGCATGACCGCGCTGGAGCAGAGCGCCCGGGGCACCGCACTGATCCACGAGCTTCGCCAGCACATCAACGAACTCGACAAGCTGCTGCCGTTCAAGGGCTGAACCGGCGACCGCGGGGGCAGTACCTGCGCTAACGTCGTCGGCATGCCCCTCCACCACGTGATTTCGGCGCGATAATGCCCGCTCAGCGACGTTTATCGCGCCGAAATCGAGGGGCCGCCGCCGCGGTGGTGGCGCTCGGGCTGGTCGGACCGGGCTTGGCAGGGCCGGCGCACGCCGACCCCGACCCCACCTGGTTCCGCAGTCCCACCGGCAACATCGTCTGTGACATCCGCCCCGGCGATGACGTCCCGTACCTGCGCTGCGACGTCAAGGACCCGACGTTCACCCCGCCGCCCGCGCCGCCGATCCACACCCGGTTCTGCGGCCAGGGTCCATGGGGTCGCAGCCTGCAGATGAGCCGCGACGAGCCGGCGCACTTCCAGTGCATCTCCGACACCGTGTTCAAAGACGGCCTGCCGGTGCTGGCCTACGGCACCGAGACCACCCGCTACGGCTTCCGCTGCGCCAGCGCCACCGACGGCATCACCTGCACCGACCAGGGCACCGGCCGCGGATTCCGGTTGGCCCGGGACTCCTACGCGATCTTCTGAGCCGGCCGCACGTCCGGATCAGAAGTTGATCATGTGCCCGATCAGCCCGTGGAAGCACTCCTGCAGCGCCTCGGACATGGTCGGGTGGGTGTGCACGTTGCGAGCCAACTCGGTGGCGGTCAGGTCCCACTTCTGCGCCAGGGTGAGCTCTGGCAGCAGCTCGGAGACGTCGTGGCCGACCAGGTGCCCGCCGATCAGCTCGCCGTACTTGGCGTCGGCGATCAGCTTGACGAACCCGCTCGGGTCACCGACACCGTGCGCCTTGCCGTTGGCGGTGAACGGGAACTTCGCGACCTTGATGTCGTAGCCCTCGGCCTTCGCCTG
Organism: Mycolicibacter acidiphilus; assembly: GCF_018455725.1. GTDB lineage: Bacteria > Actinomycetota > Actinomycetes > Mycobacteriales > Mycobacteriaceae > Mycobacterium > Mycobacterium acidiphilum. Next base: position 89,352 of record NZ_JAHCLR010000005.1, on the reverse strand, counting down.
CTCCTCGGTGAGGCCGAAGCTGGCGACCTGCGGCTGGCAGAACGTGGCGCGCGGCATCATCCGGTAGTCGCCCAGGCTCATGGTCTCCACGCCGGCGATGGTCTCGGCGGCGACGACGGCCTGCGCCTCGGCGACGTGCGCCAGCTGCAGCAGTCCGGTGACGTCGCCGATCGCGTAGATGTGCGGCTGCGAGGTCTGCAGGAACTCGCCGACGCCGATCGCGCGGCGTTCGGTGAGCGCCACCCCGGCCGCCTCGAGCCCGTAACCGTCGACGTTGGGCGCGAAGCCGATGGCCTGCAGCACCTTGTCGGCCTGCAGGGTCTCGGTGGCGCCGTCCTTGCTGACGGTGACGGTGACAGTGGAACCGTCATCGTTGATGGACTCGACCTTGGTGCCGGTGCGGATCTTCACGCCGAGCTTCTTGAACTGCTTCTCGATCTCCTTGGAGACCTCGGCGTCCTCGTTGGGCAGCGCGCGCGGCAGGAACTCCACCACGGTCACGTCGACGCCGTAGTTGGACAGCACGTAGGAGAACTCCATGCCGATGGCGCCGGCGCCGGCGATGACGATCGATTTCGGCAGCTCCCGGGTGAGGATCAGCTGCTCGTAGGTGACGACGTTGGCGCTCAGCGACGTGCCGGGCACCAGCCGGGTGCTGCTGCCGGTGGCGATGATCGCGTTGCCGAACGTGACGGTCTCGGTGCCGCCCTCGTTGAGCTCGACCGCCAGCGTGTTCGCGTCGGTGAACCGGCCGTAGCCGTGGATCTCGGTGATCTTGTTCTTCTTCATCAAGAAGTGCACACCGGTCACGCGGCCCTCGGCCACCTTGCGGCTGCGGTCGAACGCCGCGCCGTAGTCGAACGTGGCCTCGCCGCTGATCCCGAAGTCCTTGGCTTCCTTGGTGAAGATGTGCGCCAACTCGGCGTTGCGCAGCAGCGCCTTGCTCGGGATGCAACCGACGTTGAGGCAGACTCCGCCCCAATATTTCGGTTCGATGATGGCGGTGTTCAGGCCCAGCTGGGCGGCGCGAATGGCCGCGACGTACCCGCCGGGGCCGGCTCCGAGGACAACGACGTCAAAGTGGGTCACCCGTCCACCCTATCCGGGCGTCGCCCGCACCGGACAGTGGCGGTGCGCACGTGCAGAATCAGGCCAGATCATGACTGTGTTTCAGGGTTACACTGAAACACATGCCGTCGAAGAACATCACGCTGACGATGCCTGCGGAACTGGTGCGACGAGCGAAGGTTCTGGCGGCTCAGCGCGACATGTCGGTGTCAGGCCTGGTGGCGCGACTGCTTGAGCAACTCGTCGGCGAGGTGGACGACTACGACGACGTGGCCGAACGCGAACGCCGGATTATGAGCGGGGATTCCGGGCTGCAGATCGGGCCGATGACGTGGTCGCGCGACGAGTTACACCAGCGCTGATCATGGAGTTCGTCGACACCAACGTCCTGTTGTACGCCTACGATACGACCGCCGGCGATCGCCATGACGCCGCTCGCGCGCTGGTCGATCGGCTGTGGCGGGAACGACGCGGCGCTCTGAGCATGCAGGTTCTGCAGGAGTTCTACGTCAACGCGACGCGCATGGCTGCCAAGACGCTCACCCCCGAGTCCGCAGCCGACCGCTTGAAGAGCCTGTCCCGGTGGCGGGTGCATTCACCGCTGGCGGACGACGTCGTCGCCGCGGCGGCGTGGACAACCCGGCACCAACTATCCTTCTGGGACGCGATGATCGTTCGCAGCGCCGCCGAACTGCGTTGCGAAACCCTCTGGACCGAAGACCTCAGCCACGGCCAGGTGATCGAAGGGGTCCGGCTGGCGAATCCGTTCACTGCTTCGTGACGGGCGAGGTCACGGAGTCCGCACCGACGTTTTCTAGGCGGGTTCACAGGTTTCGAGCCGGTAATCTATCTTTCCGAAGTTTTCGAGAGGACGGATAGACCGTGACCGGGCCGAGCATGGAAGTCGATACTGCGCATCTGCAGGCAGGCGCGGGCCGGTGCGGTGACGCCGCACAGACCGCGTCGACCGCAGCAGGCAATCTCGCGGGGAAGAAGCCGGCAGCCGGGATCTTCGGCGATTTCGCCGAAGCCCACGCATTCCACCAGGCGGTCTCGGCGGCACACCAGGGCCATGTCGAGCAGTTGCAGAGTCATCACCACACCCTGACCGACATCGGCGACAAGAGCCTGTCCGGCGCCCAAGCATTCACCGCGCGCGACACTGCGTCCGCCGACTCCCTGCGGGCGGCCGAAACCGGCTTCGGCACCACCTGATGCCGTGGCCGCTGGGGTTGGTCAAGCTCTCTGTCCGTGCGCTAATCGATGAGGCGGGCGGGGATCCCTGGCAGCTCAACGACGAACTGCAAGCCGGGGACGCCGGCGCGATCAACACATTGGCTGACGCCTATCACGCGGCGGCCGGCTCCGCCACCGAGGTCGAAGACGACTTCAAGAGGGCCAAGGAATATTTTGAGAAGGGCTGGCGGCACAACGGTGCCGAGCATCCGATCACCGAGTCGCCCGAGGTGACCTACGCAACCGAAACTTTGCGCCTGCAGAAGTCCCAACTCGGCAAGATCGCACTGCAATTGGAGAACGTGGCTACGGCGTTGGCGACAGCGCAGCGCTCCTGCGATGCGGAGATCGCGGTAGTGGACAACGGACTCCATGAACTTGACGATGCGATCGGGGCCGCCGAAGCCAACGACGAGGATGCCCAGGAACTGCGCGACGGGGCAGTCGCGATGGTGGGGGTCGCATTGGGCGACGTCCAGGCCACGCGTGATGGGTACGCGGCCACGATGGCAACTGCCCAGGCGTCGATCGAGGCGGTGCAAACAGCCGGAAACGCAGGTGCTGACGGTGGGGCAGGCGTGCTGGGCTCGCCCGGTGAGAATTCGGCCCGCGGAGCCGAAGGGGACGGCGGCGCAGGCGGTTTGGGCCTGCCCGGAACGGTGCCGGCACCAACCGGCAGCCCCAAAAAAGACACAACGAGGCGCGACGTGATACTCGGTAGCGCAGGGGCAATCACTGGTGGCACCGCGGACGGTGTGGGCAAAGCGGTGGAAAAGGTTCTCGCGGAGGGTCCCAAAACCGGTCCCGGCGCACCCAGCCCTACCTTGACGAAGTTCTTACAGGATCCGACGATCCGCGGCGTCGAATTGAAAGGCCTCTCTCGCCTCGGGCGAGTCGCCGGTGCGGCCGGCGCGATTCCGGCTGTGTTCACCGATCACGCCGACGGCAACTCCTGGTCGGAGGCAGTATTCCGGGAAAGTGCCGGAACTGGTATAGGGCTCTATGCTGGTGCGGCAACTGGCGGTTTCGTGGCGGACATGTTAGCTGCTGGAGCAATTGGCTCTGTCGTTCCCGGCGCGGGAACTGCGGTTGGCTTGGTAGTCGGCGCAGGCGTGGGGGCGTTCGCTGCCTTCAAAGGATCAGCGATCGCCGGGGATGTGTGGGAGTGGACAGCAGATAATGTTGTTGGCGGTGCAATCCGCGGCCTGAAGTCCGTATTTGGGTCAGGGTAGGACATCGATGATGCGATTCGATGAGTTCGTGCAGCAGCATGGAATAGCCATGTCTCCAGCCGACCGCTTCGGCGGATTTGCAGTGGAGGTGGAAGGCCCACCAGGATGGGAACTCTTCGACTCCGCTGTTGGATGCCGCATATGGATCTGTCGCACCGACCCGTACATCGACACGTTCTGCGCTAACGCGGTGCTGACGAAGCATCGCATCAAGGCGTGCTTCGCTACTGTTGAGTTGTTCGCCATGCTAGCTGAACAGCAGCTGCAGTCGGTAGCGCAGTGTCATGAATTGCATCGTGAACTTGGACCGGCCGCTGAGGGCCCTGGCGCCGCAGGGACACTCACCATGCAGATCACCCATGAACTCGGGATTCTCGACAGTCAGTCACGGTCTCGGATCATCACGGAGGGAAAGGAGACGCTCATCGCACAGTTGACGGTGACCGCGTTGCATGCCTCACCGGTCGACCGTAAAAACGTTCAACTGTCGGTCCGAATTGACGACACAAGACAAACGGATGGTGCGGCAGGTCCAACATCCGCGCATGGCTACGGCAACGCTCCAGTAATGAGAACACGGGACGGTCGCTGATGGCAGACAGCGGAGTAAAACGCGAATCGAGACGCGTCTTCCCATACGTTTTCAGCGGGTTCCTCTGCCTCATGGCAGTGGTAGCAACAACGCAAGGGAACGCACCCTGGTACGACTCAGTAGTACTTTTATATGTAGCAATGATTATCATGGTCGGTAAACGCCGCATCCTTCGGACGAGCGTCAGACGTATGCCCGATGGGATCATCTGCCGCTACATCCCGTGGTACGAGGGAAATGCATACATCGTACTCCTGGCACTTCCACTGATGGGAGTCTCCGCCATGGTAGCGGGGGGCGATCCCGGCAACCCGCCATGGCTTCGGTTCGTAGGAATACTGCTACTCGCCGTGACACCATTCACTCTGATCAGCGCCGTCAGCATGTGGCGTCTATGCATCCTCTACATTTCCCCATCAGATCTGACCGTACGATTGGCCAAGATCGGTTCTGACCTCATTCGAATTCAACGCGAGCAAGTCATTTCGATCATTCCGTTAACGGTTTCGAACGGGGTGGGTGGACGGTCGTTGCAGGTTGAAATCGCCTATCATCCCGAAGTTGCAGGAGTCGATAACAACGAGGTCAAAAAACTTCTGATCGGCCTACAATTCAGCGTCCGTCCAATCAACCTTACCAATGCGCTCATCGCATGGGAGGACGCCGCCATAGACGACCCAGACGAACTGCTAGACCTGATCGAACGCATTCTCCAATCAAAATCCGTGTCCGATGTGATACCGCCACCGAGTCGCTCAGCGCTTGAATCCAACGCCGATGTGCACGACGACCGTTCCGATCACGAGTGACTCGAACACTCGCTAATGACCAGCAGCCAAGCGAGATTCTCCCAGAGGAACATGCTGCGATACAGTTTAGCGTTCGCACTTTGCCTTCTGGCAGTCGCAGCGATACAGGGAGGCCTGGAGTGGTACTGGTCCGTTTGGATTATTTTTGCAGTGTTCATCATTGCCGTTGGGCGGCGACGAATTTTTCGGCCAGATGTCATCCGAACGACCGATAGCATCATCTGCCGCTACGTTCCCTGGTACGAAGGCAATAACTATTTCTTGTGCCTGCTGCTCCCACTAATGGGCGTCGCCCTGATCGCGGCGGGCCGCGATTCGGACAATCCGGCCTGGCTCCAGTTCGGCGGCATCGTTCTCTTGTGCCTGATGCCATTATTCCTGCACAGCATCATAAACATGTGGCGGCGATGCGTTCTCCACATCTCGCCATCCGCATTGACACTACGGTTGGGTATGCCCGGGTCTGAATTGACCGAAATACGCCGCGACCAGATCGTTTCGATCACGCCCATGATCGTCACAACGGGGCCGAACAAGTCATTGCAAACGCAGATCGTCTACCACCCCGTCACCGGCGAAACCGAAACCATCCTGCTCGGCCTACAACTCACCGTCCGGCCGATCGACCTCGCCAACGCGCTCATGTCCTGGAATGATGCCGACGTCGATGACCCGGACGAATTGCTGGATCTGATCGAGCGGGTGCTCCGCGGCGGGCGGCCCGCGATTCCGGTGAAACCGCCCCAGGACCGTTCAGATCACGACTGAAGCACCCCACCCGATCGGATCAGCTCCTTGATCTCCCCGATCCGCCCCATCACGTTGACCGTCATCCCGGCGAGCACGCGGTCGTCGGCGGCGAGCCAGAACACCAGGTAGGCACCGGAGTCGACGTCGCCCTGGAACACCACCCGCGCATAGTCGGGGGCGTAGCCGACGTACTCCATGCCCAGTTCGTACTGGTCGGTGAAGAAGTACGGCAGGTCGGCGTACTGCGCCTGCTGCCCGAGGATGCCCGCGGCCACCACCGCCGGCTGCTTGAGCGCCTCCGCCCAGTGCCCGCCGGCCAGTCGCGCCCCCAGCAGCGGATGCTCAGCGGCCGCGACGTCCCCGACGGCGAAGACGTCTGGGGCGCTGCTGCGCAGTGCGGCGTCGACGGCGACTCCCCCGTCGGCCACCGTCAGGCCGGCCTCACAAGCGAGTTCGACGTTCGGTTGCGCCCCGACCGCGATCAGGACGGTGTCGGCGGCGACCACGGACCCATCGCCCAGTTCGACACCGGTCGCGACCCCACCGGCGGTGCGAATGCTCACAACGGCAGCCGACAGTCGCAGGTCCACTCCATGCCCCCAGTGCAGGTCGGCGAAGATCTGACCGACCTCAGGACCGAGGGAAGGCAGCGGCAACGCGGAACGGCCCAGCACGGTCACGTCGACCCCGCGTGCCCGGGCGCTGGCGGCGACCTCCAGTCCGATCCAGCCAGCCCCGATCACCACCAGCGACGAGCCCGTACGCAGCACCGCATCCAGCGCGGCAGCGTCGTCAGCGGTGCGCAGGTAGTGCACCCCGGCCGCGTCGGCACCGGGAATCGGCAGCCGGCGAGCCCGCGCGCCGGTCGCCAGTACCAGCCGGTCGTAGCCGACCCCGCTACCGTCGGCCAACGTCACCCGGTGTCCGGCCGGGTCCAAAACGGTCACACGAGTCCCCACCCGCACCTCAACACCCTGACCGGAATACCAGTCAGCGTCGTGCACGGTGATGGCGGGCAGCCCCAGCCGCCGGCCGGCCTCGGCATAGCCGACCGCCACCGCCGAGGTCTTCGCGGCGAGGAAGTCCTTGGACAGCGGCACCCGGTCATAGGGCAGGTGCGGCTCCGCGGCGAACAGGGTGATGCGGCCGTCGAACCCCCGGTCGCGCAGTTTCTCAACGGTTATCGCACCCGCCAGCCCGCCACCAACGATCACCACAGCCGTCACGGCAACAGCCTACGAGGCGCTCAGTAGGGCAGGATGCCGGCCAGGCACCGGCTGGCGTGGTGGCAGTAGTGATGCCCGTACAGCGGCGCCGCGGCCACCCCCGAGGCGAACACCGCCGACATCACCGCGATCGCCACCGCCGCGACCAGCGGTTTCTCCCCGACCATCGCCAGGATCAACCCGGCCACGACGCACACCACCGCGTAGACCAGCGTGACGAACACCGCGGGGGTCTTGTCGGCCAGCGAGTACCACCAGGCGAACAGCCCCAGCCCGATCCCGGCGGCCGGTATCCACACCGCGGCCAGCACCAGCGGCAGCTGCCACCACTGCAGGAATTGCAGGTGCCCGCGCACGGTCACCGACCCGGCCGACGACGACCGCGGCCGCTTCGGGACTTCCGGTTCGACAGCGACTTCCTGAACCGGTTGCGGTTCCGGTGTCGACTCCACCTCATCAGACAGCGGCGTCGGGTGCGGGCCGGTGTCCAGGCTCGGCGGCCAGTGCGGCTCGGTCATCGGCAGCGACCCGGTGTCGACCACTTCCTGCTCAGCCACCGGACGCCACCTGCACCACGGTCAGCACCCCGAACCAGCCGACCCCCAGCGCGAGCAGGGCCGCCCCCAGCCCGGTCAGCCACCGCCGCGTGGAGAGCACGATCGTCAGCAGCCCGGCGGCGCTCGGCACCGCGAGCACCAGCGCGATCACCACATCCGGGCGCGGCCGCACCGAGACCAGCAACGGCACACCGACCCCCAGCAGCACCCCGGCGGCCACTCCGACCAGCATCGCGGCACTCAGGGCCCACGGGCGCGGCAACGGGATCACACCTGCAGATTTTACGGTCGCCGCTCCCGCTCAGCGTGGTAGCGGCTCGGCGCGCCCACCCGGCATCTCGGCCACCACCGGACCTCGCGTCGCCGGCCGCTCCCCGCGCTCGTAGTCGGCGCCGGTGATCACCCCGGCGGCGTCCAGCGCGGTGTTCTCGGCACCGGTGAAAGCCCGGCTGCGGGACAGGAATCGCATGCCCTCCGGCGCCTCCAGGCTGAACCCGGCCCCGCGCCCCGCCACCACGTCGAGGATCAGCTGGGTGTGTTTCCACGCCTCGAACTGCGGCCCGGAGATCCACACCGGCACCCCGTCACCCACATCGAGCACCCCGAGCAGCACGTCGCGGTCGCCGACGATGAAGTCTCCGTCCGGGTAGCACATCGGCGCGGACCCGTCGCAGCAGCCGCCGGACTGATGGAACATCAGCGGGCCATGCCGGGACATCAGCCGGACCAGCAGGTCGGCCGCGGCGGCGGTGACGACCACCCGGTCCGGAACACCCATCAGAACAGGCCCTGTGCCTTGTCGGAGTAGGACACCAGCAGGTTCTTGGTCTGCTGGTAGTGATCGAGCACCATCTTGTGGTTCTCCCGGCCGATGCCGGACTGCTTGTAGCCGCCGAACGCCGCGTGCGCCGGGTAGACGTGGTAGCAGTTGATCCACACCCGGCCGGCCTGCAGGTCACGGCCCGCCCGGTAGGCGGTGTTGCCGTCACGGCTCCACACCCCGGCAGCCAGCCCGTAGAGGGTATCGTTGCCCTGGGCGATCGCGTCGTCGTAGTCGGTGAACGACGCCACCGACACCACCGGGCCGAAGATCTCCTCCTGGAAGACCCGCATCTTGTTGTGGCCGGAGAAGATCGTCGGCTGCATGTAATAGCCGCCGGACAGGTCCCCGCCGAGTTCGGCGCGCTCCCCGCCGATGACGGCCCTGGCACCTTCCTCCTTGCCGATCTCGATGTAGGACAGGATCTTCTCCAGCTGGTCGTTGGAGGCCTGCGCGCCGATCATCGTCGTGGAGTCCAGCGGATCGCCCTGCCGGATCGCCTTGGTGCGGATCGCGGCCAACTCCAGGAACTCGTCGTGAATGTCGGCCTGCACCAGCGACCGGGACGGGCAGGTGCACACCTCGCCCTGGTTCAAAGCAAAGCCTGCAAAACCCTCCAAAGCCTTGTCCTGGAAGTCGTCGTTGGCGGCGAGCACGTCGTTGAAGAAGATGTTCGGGCTCTTGCCGCCCAGTTCCAGGGTGACCGGGATGATGTTGTGGCTGGCGTACTGCATGATCAGCCGGCCGGTGGTGGTCTCCCCGGTGAACGCGATCTTCGCGATCCGGTCGCTTGACGCCAGCGGTTTGCCGGCTTCGGCGCCGAATCCGTTGACCACGTTGATGACTCCGGCCGGCAGCAGGTCGCCGATCAGGCTCATCAGGTACAGGATCGACGCCGGGGTCTGCTCGGCAGGCTTGAGGACGACGGCGTTGCCGGCGGCCAGTGCCGGCGCCAGTTTCCAGGCGGCCATCAGGATCGGGAAGTTCCACGGAATGATCTGGCCGACGACGCCCAGCGGCTCGTGGAAGTGGTAGGCGACGGTGTCCTCGTCGATCTGGGACAGTGCGCCCTCCTGGGTGCGGATGGCCGCGGCGAAGTAGCGGAAGTGGTCGGCGGCGCCGGGGATGTCGGCGGCCAGCGCTTCCCGGATCGGCTTGCCGTTGTCCCACACCTCGGCCACCGCCAGCTGCTCGCGGTGCGCGTCGATCCGGTCGGCGATCGTGTTCAGGATCGCCGCCCGTTTGGCCGGGGCGGTCTTGCCCCAGGCCGGCGCGGCGGCGTGCGCGGCGTCCAGGGCCAGGTCGATGTCGGCCGCGGTCGAGCGCGGCACCTCGCAGAACACCTGACCGGTGACCGGCGTGCTGTTCTCGAAGTACTCGCCACCCACCGGCGCCACCCATTGACCACCGATGAAGTTGCCGTAGCGGGACTCGTAGCTCATCAGTGCGTCTGGCGAACCCGGACGGGCGTAGACGGTCATCTGGCCTCACTCCTCGTAGGACGGTGTTATACAGCTCACACTACCGTCGTCGGCACAATGTCTTCCATGCCTTCCCTGCCCAATGCAGCACCCGAGGACCCGTATCTGTGGCTGGAAGACGTCACTGGCGACGACGCCCTGGACTGGGTGCGCGCCCACAATGCGCCGACGCTGGCGCGGTTCTCCGGTGACGACTTCGAGGCGATGCGCACCGCCGCGCTGGAGGTGTTCGACACCGACGCCCGCATCCCATATGTGCGCCGGCGCGGCGAATTCCTGCACAACTTCTGGCGCGACGCCGACAACCCGCGAGGGCTGTGGCGGCGCACCACACTGGAGAGCTACCGCAGCGACGCACCGGAGTGGGACGTGCTCCTCGATGTCGACGAACTCGCCCGGGCCGACGACGAGAACTGGGTGTGGGGCGGCGCGAACGTCATCGAGCCGGAGCGCACCCGGGCGTTGATCACCCTGTCGCGTGGCGGGGCCGACGCCGCGGTGGTGCGTGAATTCGACCTGGAGACACGGGAATTCGTCACCGACGGTTTCGAATTGACCGAGGCGAAGAGCCGGATCGCCTGGGCGGACCCGGACACCGTGCTGGTGGGCACCGACTTCGGTGAGGATTCACTGACCGATTCGGGCTATCCGCGGATCGTCAAGCTCTGGCGGCGCGGCGAGCCGCTGCCGCAGGCCCGCACCCTGTTCACCGGGTCCCGCGAGGACGTGACGGTGGGCGCCGGCACCGACCGCACACCGGGTTTCGAGCGGGTCTTCATCTCCCGGGCGATCGACTTCTTCAACGAAGAGATCTATGAACTGCGCGGCCTGCCCGACGATCTGGAGCTCATCCGGATCGACGCTCCCACCGACGCGACGGTCTCGACGCACCGGCAGTGGCTGCTGATCGAGTTGCGCACCGACTGGGTCACCGGAACCGCGTCATATCCGGCGGGTGCGCTGCTGGCCGCCGACTACGACGAATTTCTCGCCGGCACAGCGGAGTTGACGGTGGTGTTCGAACCCGACGCACACACCGCGCTGAACCACTACGCGTGGACCCGGGACAAGCTGGTGATCGTCACGCTGGCGGATGTCGCCAGCCGGGTCGAGATCGTCACGCCCGGCGACTGGCAGCGCGTGCCGGTGGCCGACGTGCCGCCCAACACGAACACGGTGATCGTGGCGGCCGACGACACCGGTGATGAGATCTTCCTGGACTCCAGCGGATTCGACCGGCCGTCCCGGCTGCTGCACGGCGCGGTGGACGGACCGTTGACCGAGATCAAGTCCGCACCGGCGTTTTTCGACGCCGACGGCATCAGCGTCACCCAGCATTTCGCCACCTCCAAGGACGGCACGCAGATCCCGTATTTCGTGGTGCGCCCGCCGAACGCCACCGGCCCGACCCTGCTGGGCGGCTACGGCGGCTTCGAGGTGTCGCAGACACCCGGCTACGGCGGGGTGCTGGGCCGGCTCTGGCTGGCCCGCGGCGGCACCTACGTGCTGGCGAACATCCGCGGCGGCGGCGAGTACGGGCCGACCTGGCACACCCAGGCGATGCGGGCGGGCCGGCACCTGGTGGCCGAGGACTTCGCCGCGGTCGCAACGGATCTGGTGGAGCGTGGCATCACCACGGTGGCACAGCTGGGCGCACAGGGTGGCAGCAACGGCGGCCTGCTGATGGGCATCATGCTCACCAAGTACCCGCAACTGTTCGGCGGCCTGGTCTGCCAGGTGCCGCTGCTGGACATGCGCCGTTATCACCTGCTGCTGGCCGGCGCGTCCTGGGTGGCCGAGTACGGCGACCCGGACGACCCGGACGACTGGGCGTTCATCGGCGAATACTCGCCGTACCAGCACATCTCGGCCGACGCGACGTATCCGCCGCTGCTGATGACCACCTCCACCCGCGATGACCGGGTGCATCCGGGGCACGCCCGCAAGATGACGGCGGCACTGGAGGCGGCCGGGCACCGGGTGTCCTACTACGAGAACATCGAGGGCGGCCACGGCGGGGCGGCTGACAACGCGCAGGCCGCGTTCAAGTCGGCGCTGAGCTTCGCGTTCCTCTGGGAGACGCTGGGTCGGCACTGAGCGACTCACGGCCCGCCCGATACGTCGAGATTGCCACCACGGTTGCACTCGACGGCGATTCACGACCCTGACGGCGATCTCAGCGCACACGCCCGACCCGCTGGGAGTACCAATTCGCCGTTAACAACCGTGCCATTGACAACTGGCACGGTTTCTGGTGTCGTTTGATCTCATGCAGTCCTGTCCGCAGGTGCCCACGGTCGCCTCGACCCGCTCGAAGGTCACCGCCTTCCTCACCCGGTACACGCTGGGCGTGCTGACCGGGATCATCCCCACCAACACCGCCGGCGTGTGGTTCTCCCGGGGCCTGATCGCCACGATCATGGGCGTCGGCGGGTCCAAGCCGCGCGGCACCACGGTCACACCGGTGCGGGCGCCCGGCGTGCGCGGCGAGTGGGTGCTCGCCCCCGGCGTCAGCATGGGTGCCGCACGAAACCGGGCGATCTACTACGTGCACGGCAGCGCGTACGTGATCTGCTCGGCGCGCACCCACCGCAAGATCGTCGCCCGGCTGTCGGAGGCCACCGGCCTGCCGGTGTTCGTGGTGGACTACCGACTCGCCCCCGAGCACCGCTTCCCAACTGCGGCCGACGACGTCGCCGCCGGTTATCGCTGGCTGCTCACCCAGGGCTTCGCCGCGTCCGACATCGTGTTCGCCGGCGACTCCGCGGGCGGGCACCTGATCTGCGACCTGCTGCTGGCCCACGCCGACGAGCCCGGATTCCAGCCCGCCGGCGTCACGTTGTTCTCGCCGCTGATCGACCTCACCCTGGACCTCGCCGAGCGGCAGGAGAAGATCGCCGGCCGTGACCCGGCGATGTCGGCCGGCGCGGCCCGCGAGGTGGTGGCGCTGTACACCCGCGGGCACAACCCCGACAACCCGCGACTGCGCCTCGACTTCACCCGCGCCGACCGGTTGCCGCCGCTGCTGGTCCAGGTCGGCGGGGCCGAGATGCTCGCCGCCGACGCCCGTTACCTGGCCGATCAGCTGACCCGCCACGGCGGCGACGCGACGCTGGAGGTCTGGCCGGGTCAGGTCCACGTCTTCCAGGCGCTGCCGCGCATCGCCCCCGAGGCCAAGCAGGCGCTGCGCCGGGCCGCCGACTTCATCGCCGCCGTGTACGCCACCGATCACACCGAACAGGAAGTGAGCTGATGCTCGGTCCACTGGACAACCTCTTCAACAAGCACATCTCGGCGAACGCCAAGGCCGTCGTCACCGGCGCCGGCAGCGGCATCGGCCGGGCCTTCGCGCTGGAACTGGCCCGCCGTGGCGGCGACGTCGTCTGCGCGGACATCGACGCCGACCGGGCCACCGAGACCGCCAAACTCATCGCGGACCTCGGCGTCGGCAGCGGCCACCCGGTCACCTGCGATGTCTCATCCCGCGACGACGTGGCGACACTGGCCAAGCTGGCACAGGAGATCTTCAACGGGCCGCCGACGCTGGTGATCAACAACGCCGGCGTCGGGATCGGCGGCAAACCGGTCGGCGAGATCGGACTCGACGACTGGGACTGGGCGCTCGGGATCAACCTGTGGGGCGTCATCTACGGCTGCGAGGTGTTCACACCGCTGCTGCGCGAGGCCGGCCGCGGCGGGATCATCAACGTCGCCTCGGCGGCCGGTTTCGCCGCCGCCCCGGTGATGGGCCCCTACAACGTCTCCAAGGCCGGCGTCATGTCGCTGTCGGAGACGATGGCCGCCGAACTGTCCGGCAGCGGCGTCAACATCACCGTGCTCTGCCCGACGTTCGTCAAGACCAACGTCGCCAAGGACGGCCGGATCACCGCGGGCGCATCAAGCCTGGCCGACCGGCTGATGGCGTGGACCGGCCTCTCCCCGGAGAAGGTCGCCGCGCAGACCCTGGACGCCAACGACCGCGGCCGGCTGTATGTGGTCCCGCAGTTCGACGCCAACGTCATCTGGCATCTCAAGCGGCACTTCCCCGGCCCCTACGCACGCGGCGCCGGCCTGCTCGCCCGTGTGCTCCCCGACAACTGACCAACTCCCCGCTCTAGAAAGGAATCACCGCCATGGCAATGGATTTCGACAGCATGCTGCAGAAGATCAAGGACAAGCAGTGGGCGCTGGCAGACATCGACTGGGACGCCCCCGGCGCCGAACTGATCGATGACGAACTGCACGCCAAACTCAAGCCGTTCATGGCCGACCTGATGTGGATCGAGAACGTCGGCGCCCGCGGTTTCGCCGCGCTGGCCAAGAAGGCCCCCACCCCGACGCTGAAGAGCATCTACGAGCACTTCCACGCCGAGGAGCAGAAGCACGCCAACGCCGAACTGGCGCTGATGCGGCGCTGGGGGATGCTCGACGACGACGAGATCCCGGCCCCCAACGTCAACGTGCAGTTGATCATCAACTTCCTCGACAAGCACTCCGACGACATGTCGCTGTCGTTCCTGGGCACCGTCATCCCGATGCTCGAGGTCGCACTGGACGGCGCGCTGATCAAGTTCATCACCGACGAAGTGAAGGACCCGGTGGCCCAGGAGGCGTTCAGGCGGATCAACTCCGACGAATCCCGGCACCTGGCCGTCGATTTCGAGGTGATGGACCTGCTCGGCCACACCGCGATGCGCAAGCTGCTGATCGAGTTGGTCGGCGGCTGGATCAAGCCGACGTTCCTGATCGGTGTGCTCAGCTACATCCCACTGCTGAACAAGATGCGCGACAACGTCATCGCGATGGGGGTCAACGAGGAGAGCCTGTACGTGGCGCTGGGCCGCTTCCAGAAGGTCGGCGAGCGCAGCGAGTTCGCCCGCCGACTGCCGATGTACCAGGTGATCTCCTGGCAGGCCCGCAACGTCATCAACCGGAAGTCGAAGTACCACTGGATGGCCGATTCGCTGGTGAAGGTGACCGGCCTGATCCCGATGCCGCTGGTGCAACGCACGCCCACCTGGTCGCAGGAACTGACCTACGAGCCGGTTGCGTGAGGACGGACGACATGACCATTTCCGTAGCGATCATCGGTGCCGGTTTCGCCGGCATCGGCTCAGCAATCCGCCTGAAGGACAAGGGCGTCGACGACTTCGTCATCTTCGAGCGCGGCGACGCCGTCGGCGGCACTTGGCGGGACAACACCTATCCGGGCGCAGCCTGCGACATCCCGTCCCGGCTGTACTCGTACAGCTTCGCGCCGAACCCGGACTGGTCGCACACCTACTCGGGCAGCGCGGAGATCCTCGGCTACATCGATCACATGGTCGAGTCGCGGGACCTCAAGCCGCACATCAAGTTCGGGCATAACGTCACCGGCCTGACCTACGACGCGGCCGCCGGCGAGTGGACGATCACGTTCGACAAGCGCAAGGCCGTCCGCGCCCGCACCGTCATCGTCGGCTCCGGGCCGCTGGCCAACGCCAGCTTCCCGGCGATCCGCGGGATCGAGACCTACGAGGGCCACAAGATCCACAGTGCCCGCTGGGATCACGACTACGACTTCACCGGCAAGAAGGTCGCCGTCGTAGGCACCGGAGCCAGTGCGGTGCAGATCATCCCGGAACTGGTCAAGCAGGCCGACAGCGTCAAGGTCTTCCAGCGCACCCCCGGCTGGGTGCTGCCGAAGCCGGACAAGGCGACCAGCGGGCCGCTCAAGAGCCTGTACCGCAACTTCCCACTCAGCCAGCGCCTCGCCCGCGCGGCCTGGTTCTGGGGCCACGAGTCGGTGGCACTGGGTGTGGTGTGGGACAGCCCGTTCACCCGTGTCGTGGAGGCCGTCAGCACCGCGCACCTACGCTGGCAGGTCAAGGACCCGTGGCTGCGGCGTCAGCTGAAGCCGGACTTCTCGGCGGGCTGCAAGCGACTGCTGCTGACCAACGACTACTACCCGGCGCTGCAGGCCGACAACTGCAAGCTGGTCACCTGGCCGATCGCCCGGTTGTCCCCCAAGGGAATCCGCACGGTGGAGGGCATCGAGCACCAGTTCGACTGCATCGTCTTCGCCACCGGGTTCGACGTCTGCAAGGCCGGCACCCCGTACCCGGTCACCGGGCTCGACGGCCGGGACCTGGCGACCGAGTGGAAGGGCGGCGGCTACGCCTACCGCAGCGTGGCGGTGTCGGGTTACCCGAACCTGTTCTTCACGTTCGGGCCCAACTCCGGCCCGGGGCACAGCTCGGCGCTGGTGTACATGGAGGCGCAGATCAACTACATCACCGATGCGATATCGACGCTGCTGCAGCATGACTGGACGTCGATCGACGCGCGCGAGGAGATCCAGGACGCCTACAACGAGGACATCCAGCGGCGGCTGAAGGCGACCACCTGGAACTCCGGCTGCCAGAGCTGGTACCTCACCGACGACGGGTTCAACGCGACGATGTTCCCCGGGTTCGCCACCCAGTACGTCAATCAGCTCAAGAACCTCGATTTGGCGGACTACAAGATCACCGCAAGGCAGACTGTGACGTCATGACCGAATACCGGATCGACGACCTGGCGCGCGCGTCGGGGACGACGACCCGGAACATCCGGGGGTATCAGGAGCGGGGGCTGCTGCCGCGGCCGACACGGCGCGGCAGGACGGCGATCTACGACGACTGGCATCTGCGGCAGTTACGGGCGATCAACCGACTGCTGGGCGACGGGTTCACCATCAAGCACATCACCCGGTTCCTGACCGGGCTGCAGCGCGGCGCCGGCCTCGCCGACGTGCTCGACGTGCCCGATCTGACGGACCTGCTCGCCCAGCGCTGGTCGGATTCGCCGGAGGGCACGCTGTCGGTGGCGGATCTGGAGCAGCGGCTGGGGCCGATCGACCCGGCCGGGCTGGCCGGGCTGGTCGACGCCGGGCTGATCCGGCCCACCGACGCGCCGGAGTCGTTCACGATCACCGACCTGGACGCGATCGACAACTTCGCGGCGCTGATCGAACGCGGCATGGACCTGCCGACGCTGATCGACGTCCACGTCCGGATGAACGAGAAACTCGAGGAGGCGGCCCGGGTGCTGACCGGCGCCGCCCGCGAGGAGGTCGCTCGGCAGCGCGGCCCCGGCTGGATGCCGGCCACCGCCGACGAGAACGCCTGGGCGACCGACCTGGTCGCGACCATGCGGCGGGTCGCCACCCAGTCGTCGCACGCCGCGATGAACCGGGCCCTCGACGAGGCGCTGCGCACCGAACTGCGGCTGCACCAGCAGGCCGGCAAGCACGTCGAGCCGCAGGCGGCGGATGCCGGGTCGACGGCGCAGCCCGTGCCGTGATCTGCTGACGGTGGTGACACCGTAACTGGCGGGAGGACGACGTTGACCCGACGAGTTGTGCTGCTGGCGGCTTCCGCCGCGGCGGCGACGGCGTTGCTCACCTCGTGCACGACCCTGGTGCCCGGATCAGCGGTGCCGGAGCCGGGTGCCCACGGCGCCGTCGAATCCGACGCCACCCCGACCGCCACGCCGTCCGCGTGCGAGCCGGTGTCGGCGCCACTGGTGTCGATCGACCCGCGGGGGGCGGATGAGCCGGGCCTGCGCATCCCGGAGTTGCCGGGCTGGGTCCGGATCACCCAGTTGGACTCCGAGTTGGTCCGCTACGTGCTGCGCAACGACGAGCTGGCCGCCGATGGGTTCGCCCCGACCACCGTCGTCACCCTCGAATCGAAGCCGGGTGTGACCGACGAGGACGAGGTGTTCGACGAGGAGGAGGCGGGGGTCAGCCGAGTCGGGGCCACCGACCTGGTCAGCACCCCGACGACACGATGCGGCTACCGCGCCCGGACCGCAACCTTCACCCTGCCCGCCGACGGGCCGCTGCAGGAACGCCGCGCAACCGCGCTGACCGTCGTCGCCGCGTTCGGCGACACCATGTACGCGGCGACGGTCACCATGCAGGCCGCCAACGCCGACGATCCGGCCTACACCGACGCGGTGAACACGGTGATCACCGGCTTCGAAATGCTGCCGCCCGGCCGGTGACCCGGCTCGACCGTCGGGTCACCGCGCCCAGCATCGCCACCAGTGCCCCGACCACCACCAGCGCGGCACCGCCGGCCAGGGCGCCGTTGAACCAGCCGTGCAGGCTGTCCTCGGCGAGATCGGCCAGCACGTCGGCGATCCGGCGGACGTCGGCGGTGGTCTCGGCCAGCGCACGGCTCAGGTAGCGCCGCCCGGTCTCCAGCCCCGCCCAGCCGGCCGCCCCCACCAGCAGCGCGGCGACCCCGAGCGCAGCCAACGCCCGGCCGCGGTGCCGGGCGACGCCGACGGTCAGCACGGCGCAGACCCCGGCCAGCGCCGCCAGCCCGAGTGCCAGGACCGGCCCCCAGCGCGTCAACGGTTGCAGCGCACCGGACTGATCTTCGTCGGCCCCTGGCGGTGCCATCCGGATCGGCAGCGTCTTCGGCATCTCGACACCGCGATCGGTCAGCAGCGATGCAAATGCGGTGTCGCGCAACATCGGTTCCACGTCGATCACCCAAGGACCGGTCCGCCCACGCTTGAAAAGCCAATCGTGCGCATCCCGGTTGAGCCGCACGAACTGCGCCGGGAATGCGCGCCCGGCCGTGTAGTCGGACGCGGCGTCGCGCACCTCCGCCGGGTCGACGGTGTACCCGTGCGCGGCGATCAGACGCACCGCCTGGACGCTGAGTTCGGCGGCGACCGCCTGCTGCAGCGTCGGATCGGCCGCGGCCCGCTGTGCCAGCCGCGCGTAGCCGGAGGGGTCAATCACGTTGCACTGCAACCACGTCACCGGCAGCGCCGCCGCCAGGGCCGCCGTGGCGAGCAGCCAGCACAGCGTCGCCGCGACGAACCGCACTACTTTGCGGCGCGGCGCGGCCGTCGCAGCGCGACCTGCGTGATCATCTTGGTGGTGGCCGCCAGCCGCTTCAGCGAATTGTGGTAGTAGTTGCCGCCCGCGCCGACGTTGGTGCGCGGTGCGACGACCGCCTCCTGCCGGCAGAACTTGCGCATGCCGTCGGCGCCGCCGAACCGTGCGCCGATGCCCGACGACTTCCAGCCGCCCATCGGCGCCGTCGTGCACATCAGGTTGGAGATCACGTCGTTGATGTTGACCGCGCCGCAATCCAGTTGCACCGCAATGTCCTTGGCTCGGGAGACATCCCCGGAGAACACCGAGGCGCTCAGGCCGTACGGGCTGTCGTTGGCCAGCCGGATCGCCTCGTCGACGCCGGCGACCTTCATGATCGGCAGCGTCGGGCCGAAGGTCTCCTCGGTCATGCAGGTCATCGAGTGGTCGACGTCGACCAGCACGGTCGGCGGGTAGAAGCTGCCGACACCGTTGGGTCGCTTGCCGCCGGTCAGTGCCCGCGCCCCGGCGGCCACCGCCTCGTCGACGTGCCGGGCGGCGATCGACACTTGGCTGTCGTCGATCATCGCGCCGAAGTGGTGGCCCTCACCGGCGCCCATCTGCAGTTCGTTGACGTCGCGCACGACCGCCTCGACGAACTTGTCGTAGACCTGCTCGAGCACGTACACCCGCTCCACCGACACGCAGGTCTGCCCGGCGTTGAACATCGCACCCCACACCGCGGCGTGCGCGGCCAGTTCGATGTCGGCGTCCTCGCAGACGATCATCGGGTCCTTGCCGCCCAGCTCCAGGCTGACCGGGGTGAGCCGCCGCGCGGCCCGCTCGGCCACCTTGCGGCCGGTGGCCGTGGATCCGGTGAACTGCACGTAGTCGGAGTTGTCGACGACGGCCTCGGCGACCGCACGCGCCCCCTGCACCACCGCCAGCACGTCCGGGGCGCCGGATTCCAGCCAGCCGCGCCGCAGCACCTCCGCGGTGAGCGGGGTGCGCTCGGACGGCTTGAGCAGCACCGTGCAGCCCGCCGCCAGCGCACCGATCGCGTCCATCAGTGCGTTGGCCACCGGATAGTTCCACGGCGCGATGATCCCCACCACCGGGCGCGGCCGGTAGTAGACGGTGATCTTCTTGATCGCCAGGATCGGCAGCGACGCCGGGCGGTGCTCGGGGGCCAGCGCCTTCTCCATGGTCTTGATGACGTAGGACAGGATCATCACCAGCAGCGTCACCTCGACCGCGGCGTCGGAGGCGGACTTGCCGGTCTCGGCGATCAGCAGGTCCTCGATCTCGCCGCGGTGGTCGTCGAGCCAAACCGCGAACCGGGCCAGCGCCTTGGCCCGCCCCTTGGCGCCGCGCTGCTCCCAGTCCCGCTGGGCGCGGCGCAGGTCGGCGGCGATCGCGTCAATGCCGGCCGGGTCCGTCCAGCGCACCTCGCCGGCGACCGCGCCGGTGGCGGGGTTGAGGATGGTGCCGACGCCGGTGAACTCGTCCGCAGGCGTGATGTCAGGTGTGGTGGCGGTCATGGCGCCATGCTAGTCGGGTCTGTGACGCCGGTCGCAGCCGCCTCGAAAGATTTTAGACAGGTGTCAACTCGCCGTCGGCGCGATCCCCCGCAGGTACGCGGCCTGCCCCAGGTGCTGCGCGCAGTCGTCGATGATGCTGACCAGTCGCACCCCGGCGGTCACCGGCGGATTCCAGTGCGTGTCGACGACCCGGGCCAGCTCCGCCACGGTGATCCCGGCGAGGTAGTCGAGGGTGAAGTCATGCACCGCCCGGTAGTAGCCGGCCAGCAGTTCGGCCGGCGCGTGCACCTTGGCCACGTCGCCGGGGCGGTGGCCGTAGCCGCTGTCGCCGCGGGGCAGGTCCAGGCCGAACCGTTCCACCCAGCCGTCGCGCGTCCACACCTGCTCGTCGCCGGCGATCTGCGCGACCTGGATGTCCTGCACCCGGGCGCTGTGCCAGAGCAGCCAGGCGATGCTGTTGGCCTCGGGTGTCGGCCGCCAGTCGGCCTCCTCAGCGGTGAGCCCGTCGGTGAGTTCGTCGGCGTGTTCGATCAGGCGGGTGAACGCGTCGCACAACAACTCCCGGGTGGCGTCGGCGTCTGTCGTCATACCGGTGACGCTACGCCGCGGTGGGCGTAGATTTTTTAGATGAGCTTCGACCTGCTTATCCGCAACGGCACCATCATCGACGGCATGGGCGGGGACCCGTACGTCGGTGATGTCGCGGTGCGCGACGGCCGGATCGTGGCGGTCGGGGCGGTGGTCGGTGACGCGCAGCAGGTGATCGACGCGACCGGACTGCTGGTCACCCCGGGCTTCGTCGACCTGCACACCCATTACGACGGGCAGTCGATCTGGTCGGATCGGCTCAACCCGTCGTCGGCGCACGGCGTGACGACGGCGCTGATCGGCAACTGCGGGGTGGGGTTCGCGCCGTGTCGGCAGAGCGACCATGAGGTGCTGGTGGACCTGATGGCCGGCGTCGAGGACATCCCGGGTGTGGTGATGACCGACGGCCTGCACTGGACGTGGGAGACGTTCCCGCAGTTCATGGATGCCGTCGACGCGCACGCCCGCGACATCGACGTGGCCGCGTTCCTGCCGCACTCACCGCTGCGGGTGTATGTGATGGGCCAGCGCGGCGTCGATCGGGAGGAGGCCACGCCGGCCGATCTGGCGAGGATGCGGGCGCTGGCGAAGGAGGCCGCCGAGGTCGGGGCGCTGGGGTTCTCGTCGTCGCGGCTGAACACCCACCGCACCCGCACCGGCGCCCAGATCCCCAGCTACGACGCCGCCTACCCGGAGATCCTGGAGATCGGGCGTGGCATCGCCGAGGGCGGCGGCGGGCTGATCCAGTTCGTGCCGGACATCCCCGACGGCGACTACCAACCGGTGCTGCAGCAGGTGTTCGACGCCGCCACCGACGCCAGCCTGGCGGTGACGTTCACGCTGCTGATCGGTAACGCCGGCGCCCAGATGTGGCGGGACGCGGTGACGATGGTGGAGCGGGCCAACGCATCCGGGGCGTCGGTGACCGCGCAGGTGTTCCCGCGGCCGATCGGGCTGATCGTCGGCCTGGACTGCAGCATCAACCCCTTCGTGCTGTACCCGAGCTACCGGGAGATCGCCGGCCTGCCTTTGGCGGAGCGCGTGGCGCTGATGCGCAAACCCGAGGTGCGCCAACGGATTCTGGCCGACAAGCCGAGCATCGTGCCGGCCAACCCGATCGTCTACCTGGCACAGTCCTGGGACTGGCTGTTCCCGCTCGGCGACGACGCCGACTACGAACCGGATGCGTCACAGAGCATCGCCGCACGCGCCCGGGCGCGCGGGGTGTCCCCGGCCGAGGAGGCCTACGACCGCCTGCTCGACGATGACGGCCACGCCATCCTGCTCGACGCACTCGCGAACTTCCAGGACAACTCGCTGGACACCGTCGGCGCGCTGCTGCGCCGCGACGACGTCATCCTGGGCCTCGGCGACGGCGGTGCGCACTACGGGATGATCTGCGACTCAAGCTATCCCACGTATTTCCTGACGCATTGGACCCGGGACCGCGCCGCGGGGCGGCTGTCGGTGCCGGCAGCTGTGCGCGAGCTGACGTCGGTGCCCGCCCGGGTGGCGGGCCTATTGGACCGCGGCCGGATCTCGGTGGGCTACAAGGCCGACCTCAACGTGATCGACCATGCGGGGTTGCGGTTGCACAAGCCGGTAGTCGTCTACGACCTGCCCGCCGGGGGGCGGCGGCTGGATCAGACCGCCGACGGGTACGTGGCGACGATCGTCTCCGGGGAGATCATCGCGGAGAACGGCAAACCCACCGCCGCGCGGCCGGGGAAGTTGGTGCGCGGTCGCCAGTCCGCGCCGACTGTGTAGGTTGTGCGCGCCAGATCAGCAAATCCGGGTGCACAACCGGCACACTCGGCGGTCAGATCGGGCAGCCGGCAGCTCGCAACTTGGCTCTCACCTGGTCGACGACGACGTGCGGGCGAGACAGCAGTTCGGCGCTCACCCGGACGACCACCCAACCCATCTCCTCCAGAGTCGCGATCCGATCGATGTCCCAGGACCGCTGGTAGCGGTCCGACCAGTGCTGGGCGCCGTCGTATTCGACCGCGACCTTCCATTGCCGCCAGCCCATGTCCACCCTGATGAACGCACGACCGTACTCGTCGAAGAACTGAATCTGCGTTTCAGGCGCCGGCAACCCCGCTCGCACCAGCAGCAGCCGGAGTCGGCTCTCCGGCGGGGATTCCGCGCCGCCGTCGATCAACGGCAGCATCGACTGCAGCCGCCGGACGCCACGGGCACCGGGCTTCACGTCGGCTAGCGCGGCGACGTCGTCGACGGCTACGCCCGTCGCCCGCACCAGAGCATCGAGGATCGGGACCGCCTGCGAAGACGGCAGTGTGCAGCCGATATCGAATGCGGTGCGTGCAGGCGTCGTGATGCGCATTCCCGCTCTGAGACAGGTTTCCCCGACAGCCAGGTCGTAACTGTGCGCGATGATCCCCGGCGGATGCCGCCGGTTCAGCCGGTTCAACTCAGCCGGATGTGCAGCATCGAGCCACTTGGTCCCGTGCACTGCCGCTGCCGTCAGTCCGGTCAGGATTGCGGTGCCGCCCGACCACAGCCAGGCTGCGAGTGCCCTGTTGAGTGGCGTCACGACCACGTCGTTACGCAGATAGACGTTGCGATAGATCCTGCGATGGTCACGGCGCAGAGCGTGGGCCGTCAACTGCCCGCGCCGCACCGCCTGCCGTCCAAGAAACGGCCGGTCTCCGATGCTCATGCCGGGATGTTGGCACTACCGGCCGTATGACGTGTGCCGCCATCCACAGCAGCACCGACTGTGCAGGTTGTGTTCGTGGCGGAGTCGAATTCGCGCACACAACCGGCACACTCAGCGAACTAGATGAGCCGCTTGGTCATGGTCGATTTCGCGACAATCGCCGGGTCGGCGGTGACGGCGTCGCCCAGCGCCGCGTCGATGCGGGCCAGCAGCTCCGGCGGGATCGTCACCCCGGCGGCTTTGACGTTCTCGGCGACCTGTTCCGGCCGCGATGCCCCCACGAGGGCGGCGGCGACGTTGTCGTTCTGCAGCACCCAGGCGATCGCGAGCTGCGCCATCGACAGCCCGAGCTCGTCGGCGATCGGGTGTAGCTGCTGCACCCGGGTCAGCAGGTCGTCGTTGAGGAAACGTTTGATCATGTCGGCACCACCGTGGGCGTCGGTGGCGCGCGACCCGGCCGGCGGCGGCTGGCCGGGCCGGTACTTGCCGGACAGCACGCCCTGCGCCATCGGCGACCAGACGATCTGACTCAGGCCCAGTTCCCGGCAGACCGGCACCACCTCGGGTTCGATCACCCGCCACAGCATCGAGTACTGCGGCTGACTGGAGATCAGCGACACCCCGAGTTGACGGGCCAGTGCGTGCGCGGCACGGATCTGCTCGCCGGTCCACTCGCTGACCCCGATGTAGAGCGCCTTGCCGGCCCGGACGACGTCGGCGAAGGCCTGCATCGTCTCCTCCAGCGGGGTGAACAGGTCGTAGCGGTGCGCCTGGTAGAGGTCGACATAGTCGGTGCCGAGGCGGCGCAGCGACCCGTCGATGCTCTCCATGATGTGCTTGCGCGACAGCCCGGTGTCGTTGCGGCCCTTGGGGTCCGGACCGGTCGGCCAGTACACCTTGGTGAAGATCTCCACCGATTGACGACGCTGGCCCTTCAGCGCGGCGCCCAGCACCTCCTCGGCGCGGCCGTTGGCGTAGACGTCGGCGGTGTCGAACGTGGTGACGCCGGCGTCGAGTGCGGCGTGCACGCAGGCGGTGGCGACGTCGTTCTCGATCTGTGAGCCGTGGGTGAGCCAGTTGCCGTAGGTGATCGCGGAGATCTGCAGGCCGGAGTTGCCCAGGTAGCGGAATTCCATGTCTCCAGTGTGGTGGACCGCCGAGTCGCGTGGTGGCGGTTCAGTCGACGAACCGGTAGTCGACATCGAGCAGACGGTAGGTGCGTTCGGCTCGTCGATCACGGGTGAGCAGGACGCGTTGATTGACGGCGGCGGCCTGGCCGACGAGCGCGTCGTAAACCGCTCCCCCGACGATATCGAGTTCGCCCAGTCTGACTCGGAACTCACGGGTTTCGGCTGCTGCGAGCCAGCAGTCATCCGGAAATGCCCGCGTCAGCACTGATTCCGCCTGTCTTGCGCTCAACCGCAGCGGCAGTGGCAGTCGGGTCAGGACCGAGTAGGTCTCGAACACGGCATGCCCGGCGAGCGCCGGACGGAACATCAGCAGGGCTTGACGGCAGGCCGCGTGCGCCTCATGCGTGGAGTCCAAGGCGGCGACGGCGACGCTGGTGTCACACGCCCATCGCTCAGCGCTGGCTGTCATCACGAAGTCGACGCACATCAGCGTCGGTCAAGACGGCCCCGTCGACGCTGCCCAGCAGTGGGAGGCCATCACTGACGTCGACCGCACGCTCTGCTTTACGGACCAGTTCGATTCGCAGGCCGGCCCCGTCTGGGATCAGTTCAAGCGGCGTGTCCGGCGTGATGCCCAGCGCGACGCGCAGCGACTTGGGGATGACGACCCGACCCGCCCGGTCCACTGTCACGTGCATGAAATCAGCATACCGCCGTAGTGGGAAAATGCCATTCAATTACCATCGCCGAGGTGAGCCCGGGACCAGTCCGGCGCGGGTTCGGGTCACTCCGCGACGCCGCGCGGAATGACGAAGACGCCCTCTTTGACCGTCGGCTGAAATCCCGCGCGCACAAAGACGTCTCGACACGGGGTGTTGGCCTCGGCCATCTTGACCAGTCCACCGATGGTTCGCCCGGGCCGTCGGTGGCGAGCCGCTCGCACGACCCGTTGCAGCGCATCGACTTCAACGTCCATCCCGAGGACACGGCAGCTCATCACATATTGCACGATCAGGTCGTCGGCCTCGCGATTGTTTACGAACACCGCACCCACGAGGCCGTAGTCGGAGAACTTGTCCTGCACGCTGAACGCGTAGACACTGCCGTTGTTCGCGATCAATGCGGTCAACTCCGGCATCGTCCACTGCAGACCGGTCGTGTTGAACTGGGTGGTCTTGTTCGCCAACTCCAACACCCGCGGCAGCAGTGGCGAGTCGACGTCGGTGACCACATCGAGGTCGATGCGGATCTGCAGGCCTTGCAGGAATGTCTCCCGATCCATCGATGCGGCTTCAGCGTTCCGCGCCACGATGCTGCGATAAGAGTCCTCGCGGTTCAGTGACTCGCTGCTCATCCTGCTGCGTTGAGTCTCCGACGACCACAGCAGAATCCGGCGGGTCGTGAAAGGGTTGCCACCGATCGCCCGCACCCCGGGTACATTGGCCAGCACCTCGGCGCGTTCAACCGGGTTGTCGTCGACGAACACCGCGCTCTTTGCAGTCAGATTCAGTTCGGCGAGGATCGCCTTTACGTTCTCCGACTTGCGGTTCCAGTTGATCTTGACGACGACGAAGTCATCGAGGGATACCCACGGCAACGGGACCGCACGCGACCAGCGTTCGCGCACCAGCGCCTCGTCGTTCTTCGAGCACACCGCTACGGCGATACCGCGCCGGCGGAGGTGCTGGATAGCTTCCCAAATCCCTGGTGGAAAAGTATATATATCAGGCCAGGCTCGTCCATTCTCATAATGCTCGGCAATCTGCCCGCACCACATCGTGTCATCGAGATCGAAGATGACTACCTTCACCTGGTCGGCCTGTAGAGCAATTCGGTGCAGATGCCTGATTTGGTCGAGCACAAGCCTGTAGAAAGACTTGGATTGCAACCGATACATTCCAGAAAGATTGGGAGCCGACTCGATACGACCCAGGCTCGATGTCGCCCAAGGCGGGTAATTTAAATGCTCACTCCAATCGATGAAATTCAGCCACGGGTGACTGCCAAGGACTGCACCGTGGCTATAGAACGACACCGGATCATCCAGGAAATTTCGTTTTCCGAACGAGTTCGCCAAACCCTCGACATCTGCCACATAGGCGTTTCCATACGTCCGCACCAGCTGCGCCAACGTCCGGTTCAACTCGACAACCAGCAGCGACAAGTCTGCGTCACCAGCCTGGTCAGCGAGGCTCGGCGCCACATTCCCTTGCGGCACAAAAAAATTAGCAACCAGCGTCAGAATTCCGGCCTGCTTGTTGTAGACCATCGCAGCCTCCAACATGGCGGCGAGGATCGTTCGCGCATCATCAAGGATCGAGGAAAATCCCCCAGCCCGATCCAGGTCAAAAACGCGGACGACACGATCGGTCAACACCACACGCAACGGAATTTGAATATATTGAAGTTGATAAGCGTTGAGTTGATCTGAATTCAACTCCGGCAATTTACGCGCATTGTTGAATAATATGTAATCAATTTGAAGATCAGCATCGAATTCTTTAAGTTGAGTTACATATGCTTCACTGAGGCAGGAGCCGACCAGCAGCATCTTCGTCAACGGAACATCGGTGACCTTCAGTTCGCCAGGAAAGAGATAGTCCGACGTGTCCATCAAGCCATCACCTGACTCGGACACTGACACACGTGCATCCACGACGTTTTCCATTTCTGCGCTACCGCACGCCGATGGGAGCTTCGGTGTACCGCCGCAACGTGCCGACCTCCACTGCGCCGCGCTCCTCAAGCAACTGCACGCAGCGGATCGCCAGGTCGAAGGACTTGTAGCAGTGATGTGCCACCAGGGCAAGGTGTTTCAGCTGCTCGTCGGTCATCTCGTCGGGGCGGAAGAAGTCGCGGACGTACACCAGGTCGGCGTCGAAGATCTGGTTACACGGCCGGCGCACCGGCAGGATCGGCTGCTTGTGGATCTCAGCGAAGCAGTGCGGGATGAATCCCTGGCTGCGCAGTTCCACGTCGATGTCGCCCATCGAGGGCTGCCCCTCGTAGCCCGGGGCGAAGGAGACCTCGGTCTGAATCGCCACGCATTCGGCAAGCTTCTGCCGGCCGTTCTGGAAGACCGCGAGCTCGCCGCCCTGGATGTCGATCTTCAGGAAGTCGAGGTGTTCGATCTCGGGGATGTCGTCGAGGCGCTGGGTCTGCACCGGCACGCGCTGCACGACCTCCGCGCAGAGACCCAGGTTCCCGAGCAGTCCCAGGTTCTCTGGAATGGGCGTCAGCAGGCTCGTCATCCCGTCGCTACGGCACAGGTTGAGGGTGTGCTCACCGCCGTCACCAACCGCGTACGGGAGGTAATTCTCGTTCGGCCCGCACTTGGCCAGCAGGTCGGCCAGGGCGTGCGGTTGCGGTTCGAACCCCGTCACATGGCACTCCCCCTGTGCCATGAGTGTTGCGTAGGGCGGGTTGCCGTGGCCGGCCTTCGCCCCCACATCCACCACGTGGGTCAGCCGGGACGGGGCAAGCAGATCGCGCAGAGCACTCAATCCAGGACCTCTCAGTGTGAAGTCAGGATCATTCACATGCTCCTGTTACGTGCGTCATAGTGTTACACCAGACCGCGCAGCCGTCTAGAGCCGGTCCCACTACCCTCGATCCCATGGGAAAGACCGTTGATCTGGACCGGGTGGCCACCCTGGCCAGGGACTACTCGTTCGCCTTCCTGGTCACCGTCGGTGACGACCACCGCGCCCACACCACGGCGGTCACCCCGAGCTACGCCGACGGGCTGTTCGACATCGGCCCGGTGGGCCGGCACGGCTGGGCGAACCTGACCGCGCACCCCGCCGTCACGCTGGCTTTCCCAGCCCGCGACGTCACCGAGTACTCCCTGCTGGTCGACGGCGAGGCCGAACTATCCGACGACCCGGAATCCCCGGTGCGGGTACGTCCCACCAAGGCGCTGCTGCACCGGCCGCTGCCGGCAGACGCCCCGCCGAGCGCCTTCGGCGCCTACGACTGCGTGCAATTGACCTAGGGCTGCCATTCGGCCCTGTCACCGGTTCGATCTGCCTGGCTAGGCTGGCCGCATGACCTCCAACGTCGATTTCGCCCAGCTCGCCGAGAAGCTCGCCGGCCGGGACTACGCCTACCTGATCACCGTGATGGAAAGCGGGCACCCCAACCCGGTGCCGGTGATGCCGGTCCTCAAGGGCGACACCATCCACGTCACCGCGATCGGCGGGCGCAAGAGCCGGGCGAACCTGGCCCGCAGCAAGGACGTCACCGTGCTGTGGCCGCCGGTCACCCCCGGCGAGTACACAGTGATCTGCGACGGTGTGGCGCAGGTGACCGACCCGGGCACCCCCGGTGACGACGCTCTGGCCAGTCTGACGTTCGTGCCGAGCCGTGCGGTGCTGATCCGGGTCGCCACCCCGGCCTCTCCGGGTGAAACCCCTTGCTACAGCGACTGCATGGACCTCAAGCTCACTCCGCAGCAAGCCTGAGCGGCCGGCCGGCCACCATCAGCACCACGTCCTGCGACGTCGCGGCGATCCGCGCGTTGAGCACGCCGAGCGTGTCACGGAATTGGCGTCCGGACGCGGTGGCCGGCACCACGCCACTGCCGACCTCGTTGCTGACGGCGACCACCGTGACCGGGCAGTCACGCCAGGCTGCCACCAGTTCGTCGATGTCGGCGTAGACGCCGTCGAGCGTGCCGGTGTCCCACACCCGGTGCTGATCCATCCGGGCAGTCAGCCAGGTGCCCAGACAGTCGATGAGCAACGGCGTTTCGGGGTCGCGCAATTGCGTTGCCACATCCACGGTTTCGACGGTGCGCCACGACGACGGGCGTCGCTGCCGGTGCAGCTTGATTCGCTCGGCCCACTCCGGATCGCCTTCTCGCACACCGCCGGTCGCCAGGTACGTCACCGCCGCCTCGCCGGCGAACAGTGCTTCGGCGTAGGCGGATTTGCCGGAGCGCGCACCACCGGTCACCAGGGTGCGCGTCACCGGTCGCACACCCGAGCCAACCCGCACCACGTCACCGTCGCGTCCCGGGTGCGCCCCCGAAACCGTCAGGGCCGCAGCCAGTTCCGCTTCTGGCGGGTTGTGATGCCCCAGGTGGATCGCGACGACGTCGGTGCGCTCGACGACGGCCCCCGAGGACCGCAGCTCGGCAACCGTCGCGGCGAACGAGGTCAGGTCGTGATGCTCGGTGCCGTGCTCGGGCCAGGTTCCGAACGTCTCCTCCAGGAACACCGCGTCGAAGGCCGCACCGGCCAGCGCGGCGTGGGTGGCATCGGACAGCGGACCGGTGTCGGTGGCCCACAGGAGGCGCTTGCCGTCGCGGGAAACGTCGTAGAGCACCGCATGGTCGCCGTCGCCGTGGAACTTCAGGTCGGCGCCGTGCTCGGCGGCCAGCACCCGCACTCGGTAGTCGCCGACCAGGACGTCATCACCCGCGACCACCGGGCGGAAGATCACCGGGTCGTCGACTCCGATCCAGATCTTGCACTGCTCCAGTGCACTGGCCGGGCCGATCACCTCCAGCGGCTCGTCGAGGCGCAGCCAGTGCCGCATCAGCAGGGCCATCGGGCCGACGTGGTCGGGGTGGCCGTGCGTGAACAGGATGTAGCGCACGCCGGCCAGCGACCGTCCGTGGTGCAGGGCGGCACGCGGCGCCTCCGGGCCGCAGTCCAGCATCAGGACGTCGTCGATCAGGGCGGCGCTCTGGGCGCGGATCAGCCCGGCGTCAGCGGCCGACCGGCAGGACGCGCAGCGGCAGAACGGGTTGGGCCAGCCGTCGGCGCTGCCGGTGCCCAGCAGGACGATTTCCATACGCGACATCCTGCCCCGTGATCGACCGTGCGGTTTCATCCGCCGCCTCTCGGGCGTTACGAATGAAACCGCACGGTCGATACCAGCTACGGGGTCGGGAGCCCCAGGTCCAGCGCGCTGTACAGGCCAGCGTCGGTCAGGTCGCTCACCGGGGAGGCCGCGGTCAGATCGGAGACGTCCACCGTCGGGGCGAACCAGGAGGCGAGCGGCGAGATGTCGAAGTTGCCAAAGGCCGAGTGCAGCACGTCCACCGCGGGTCCGTTGACCGGGTCGTAGTACAGGTTGTCGACCCCGAAAATGCCGCCCGACAGCAGGTGCTGGTCGAAGACGTCACCGGCCTTGTCGATGAACTCGGTGTTGGTCGGAGACAGGATGTACTCAGTCCCCGTCAGCGTCGTCGCGTCGGCGCCGTTGCTGGTGAACGTAGCCGGTGCAGACCAGATCAGCGACGAGGAGTCCGGGGCTTGCAGTGCGGTCAGAGCGTCGTGGTCGTCGCCACCGGTCCACGTAGCGTCAGCGTCCTTGTACAGCCCCAGCGCGGCGCCGATGAACGCATCACCGACCGGCGCCGCCGGCGAGGTCGTCGCGTCAAAGGCTCCTGGCAGCAGCGACGTTCCCAGCGACGACAGGTCGACGTTGCCGAACGGGGTCTTCATGGTGTCGACGATATGGCCGGCGCCGTCGTCGTAGAACAGGTTGGTGAACCCACCGCCCAGCTGATCCTGCTCGTACATGGCCCCAGTGTTGGTGATGAACTGGTCGTTGAACCCACCGGCCGACTTCGTGATGTAGTCCGTTCCGGTCAGGGTGACCGCGTCGGCGCCGGTGCCGTGCGTGAAGCTGGTGTCCGGCAGTTCCCAGGCCGCCGAGGTCTGGTCTGGGCCCAGAAACAGCTTGGCATTGTCGACGCTGTAGTCCGGTACCCACGACGCGGAGTCGGCGTTGGCCGTCGCCGAACCCGCGAACGCCGCCGCAACGGCTCCACCGACGACGATCCCCCATGCCACGCGCTTCATCGATCACTCCTCAGTCAGCCGGGACTCTCCGCCCCGCAGCTAAGGAAAAGTAACCGTTCTCTAACCTGGAAGCCAAATTACTTTGCTGGGAATTCGCTGGTCATACGCTGCCGAAACGGTGACGGCTCGGCCCCGCGAAAGGGACCGGGCCGCACTGCGCTCAGCTACCGATTACGCCGACGGCAGACCGAGGTCCAGCGCGCTGAACATGTCAGCGTCCGGGATATCGGCCGGCAACGACGGCGCCGTCAGGTCGGAGACAACGGTCGGGGCGAGCAACGACGCGAACGGCGACAGGTTGAGGTTGCCGAACATCGTCTCGAGTTCGTCCTGCGCCGGGCCGTTGGCCGGGTCGTAGTAGAGGTTGACGAAGCCACTGCCCCAGTTGTCCTGGGCGAAGACGGTGCCGGAGTCGGTGACGAACTCGGCGTCGGTCGACGACGACACGTACTCGGTACCGGTCAGCACCGGCGCATCTGGCCCGGTGCCGTCGGTGAAGGTGGCGGGCGCCGACCACACCAGCGCGGAGCTCGAGGTCTCCAGCGGCGTGAGGGTCGCGTGGTCGGCCATCCCCCCGGTCCAGGTCGTCGTCCCGCCGCCGCCCATCCCGAGCGCGTCCTGGATGCTGGGCGGCGTCACCGGCGACGAAGTCGGCGGTGACACATCGGAATCCGGCGCGGAAGGCTGCGCGGGCAGTGACCGCTTCAGGTCACCGAAGGGGGTCTCGAACACCCCGACACCCGGGTCACCGGCGCCGGGGTTGTAGGCCAACTGGGTGAGGCCCGGCAGGTCGTGCAGCACGCCGTAGCTCGCCCCGCCGCTGGTGACGAAGCGTTCATCGAGCCCCAAGGGCGAGACCTCGAGATATTCGGTGCCGGTCAGGGTCGTCGCGTCCGCGCCGGTTCCGTGCGTGAAGGTGACGGGCAGCTGCCACCACGGCTCATAGGAGTAACCCGGGGTGGCGACGAACTGGGCATCCTTGACGTCGTAGTCCGCGGTCCAGTCGCCGCCGGTGGCGTTGGCCGCCGCTGCACCCGCGAACGCCGCGACAACGGCTCCCCCGCCGATAACTCCCCAGGCAATACGCTTCAACTACATTCCCTTCGATCCGGACGCTTATAAGTACCCACTGAGATACGACTGTGCGAACGTAGGTCTTGTTCGCAATTGCGAGCAAGGTTCATCCGCTGTGGAACGACTGTCAATTGGGTACTGCCGCAATGGATCCCATCGAAAAAGCCCGGCCTGCCGAAGCAGACCGGGCCTTCTCGTGAAGCGCAGGACTTAGAAGTCCATGCCACCCATGCCACCGGTCGGGTCGCCGGCCGGAGCCGCCGCCTTCTCCGGCTTGTCGGCCACGACGGCCTCGGTGGTCAGGAACAGCGCCGCGATCGAGGCTGCGTTCTGCAGCGCCGAACGGGTCACCTTCACCGGGTCGGCGACGCCGGCCTTCAGCAGGTCCTCGTACACGCCGGTGGCGGCGTTGAGGCCGGTGCCGGCGGGCGAGTTGGAGACCTTCTCGGCGACAACGCCCGGCTCCAGGCCGGCGTTGAAGGCGATCTGCTTCAGCGGGGCCGACAGCGCAACCTTGACGATGTTGGCGCCGGTGGCCTCGTCACCCTCGAGCTTGAGCTCGTCCAGCGTCGGGGCGACCTGCAGCAGGGCCACGCCACCACCGGCGACGATGCCCTCCTCGACGGCGGCCTTGGCGTTGCGCACGGCGTCCTCGATGCGGTGCTTGCGCTCCTTGAGCTCCACCTCGGTGGCAGCCCCGGCCTTGATCACCGCAACACCGCCGGCCAGCTTGGCCAGGCGCTCCTGCAGCTTCTCGCGGTCGTAGTCGGAGTCGCTGTTCTCGATCTCGGCACGGATCTGCGAGACCCGCCCGGCGATGGCCTCGGCGTCACCGGCACCCTCGACGATCGTGGTCTCGTCCTTGGTGACGACGATCTTGCGGGCCTTGCCCAGCAGCGCGATGTCGGCGCTCTCCAGCGACAGGCCGACCTCTTCGCTGATGACCTGGCCACCGGTGAGGATCGCCATGTCCTGCAGCATCGCCTTGCGACGGTCACCGAAGCCCGGGGCCTTGACGGCGACGGACTTGAAGGTGCCGCGGATCTTGTTGACGACCAGCGTGGAGAGCGCCTCGCCCTCGACGTCCTCGGCGATGATCAGCAGCGGCTTGCCGCCCTGGATGACCTTCTCCAGCAGGGGCAGCAGGTCCTTGACCGTCGACACCTTGGAGCTGACCAGCAGGATGTACGGGTCCTCCAGGACCGCTTCCTGACGGTCGGCGTCGGTGACGAAGTAGCCCGAGATGTAGCCCTTGTCGAAGCGCATGCCCTCGGTGAGCTCCAGCTGCAGGCCGAAGGTGTTGGACTCCTCGACGGTGATGACACCCTCGTTGCCGACCTTGTCCATCGCCTCGGCGATCAGGTCGCCGATGGACTGGTCGCCGGCGGAGATCCCGGCGGTGGCCGCGATCTGCTCCTTGGTCTCGACGTCCTTGGCGTCCTTGAGCAGGGTCTCGGTGACCTTCTCGACGGCCTTCTCGATGCCGCGCTTCAGGCCCAGCGGGTTGGCGCCGGCGGCCACGTTGCGCAGGCCCTCGCGGACCAGGGCCTGGGCCAGCACGGTGGCGGTGGTGGTGCCGTCACCCGCGACGTCGTCGGTCTTCTTGGCGACCTCTTTGACCAGCTCGGCGCCGATCTTCTCGTAGGGGTCCTCCAGGTCGATCTCCTTGGCGATGGACACACCATCGTTGGTGATCGTGGGGGCGCCCCACTTCTTCTCCAGGACGACGTTGCGGCCCTTGGGCCCCAGCGTCACCTTGACGGCGTCGGCGAGGGCGTTCAGGCCCCGCTCCAGGCCGCGACGGGCCTCTTCGTCATACGCAATTTGCTTGGCCATTGCGAAGTGATTCCTCCGGTTAGGGGATGACACGTTCTGGGCCGGGCGCAGTGCCCGCGACGGACGATCGAGGCTGTGCTCTGCCCCGACCTCACCGACCCGACCTAGCACTCACCGGTCGTGAGTGCCAACGTCCATTCTTAGCACTCGACCTGGGAGAGTGCAAGGACAGCCCAGTGTTCGACGACCGATTTCGGATAACATGTTCAACATGAGTACACACAGCCTGCGGGACTTGCGGTCGCAGCTCGGCGTCATCATCCGCGGCGTCGCAACAACCGGCGAGGAGGCGATCATCACCGACAGCGGCAGCGAGGTCGCGGTGATCATCTCGATGGCCGACTACGAGCGACTGCACGAGCACGCCGACGTCGCCGACGCCCTGCGTCTGCAGGCCATGCGAGCCAGCGATTTCACCACGATGTCGATGTCGGAGATGCTCGACGCCCTGGGAGTCAGTGCTGAGGCGATCGCGGCGCCGTGAGGATCACCTTCCACCCGGACGTCCTCAAACAGCTGCAGCGGCTACCGCGAGACGCCTTCGAGACGGCGCTGCTCGCGATCATCGACCTCGCTGAGAACCCCCGCCCGGCCGGCGCGAAGAAACTCGTCGGTGCCCATGACGACTGGCGCATCCGGTTCGGGCAGTACCGCATCGTCTACCACGTCGACGACGACGAATCGGTGATCCTCATCTTCACGGTCGCCAAACGCAGCGACGCCTATCGGTGAGCCCACCTCACAGATCGAGGCTAACCCGCAGCGAGTCAGCTCCCGGCGGCCAGCACGAACAGCTCCATCCCGCCACCGGCGTCGGCCACCAGCAGGGTTACAGCACCCGGCGGGGTGCCGTGGTAGTGGTCGACTGCGACGTCGACTCCGCTGACAGTGCGGGTTGTGACCGACACCCGTGTGCCGTCGTCGCAGCTGAACCAGGGCAGACCCGGGTAGGCCGTCACGACGATCTCGTCGGCGCACGACGTCCGGCGCGGAGCGGGGAAATCCGGATTGGCCGAAGCGACAGCACGCACCGCCGCGTCGAAGTCGCCGCCGACCCGGTAGCGCGCGACGTAGCCGTTGGCGCCGACGAATTCGCGGAACTCGGTCCCCTCCTCGAAGGTGAACCCGGCGGGTATGACGACCTTCCGATCGTGCATCGCCCAGGCCGCGGTCTTCGGCGTCATCGGATGTGCACCGAGATCGTCCATGCCCGGCATGAAGAAATAGCCGAAAACGAACACCAGACCCAGCAGCAGCGCGCCCGCGGCGATCAGCGCGCCGACAGCCCACCCGGCGATCACCGCCCACCGCCTCACAGATCCAGCAACTCCTCGCAGAAGCCGCCGAACCCGCGCGCCGGGTTGGCCAGGTGCACCTCGAGAATCCAGTGGCAGGCCCGCCCGGTCGGGTCCGTCCGCCGCATCGGGTGATCCGAGCCGGGGGTGATGTAGGACGCGGCGTCGTCGCCGGAGATCTTCTTGTGCGGGAACTCCCCCACCAGATGTCCGGCGATCGGCGCGCCGAACTCGAACCCCTCGGCGCGGGCCAAGTCCACGACGTGGGCGTAGAGCTGCGCACCGGTGATCTCCGGCTGCGCCGCGAAGAACGCCCGCCCGGCCTGCCACACCCGCGGCAGTGCGTCGCGGATGGCGTGCTTGTCGGGGTCGTCGCCGAGGACGAAGGTGCGGCCGAAGTCCGCCTCCCACGCCTCGAAGATCGGACCCAGGTCCAGGAACGCGATGTCGTCGTCGAGAAGCACCCGATCCGGTGGGTTGGCGTGGAACGGCAGCAGCGTGTTCGGCCCCGCCCGCACGATCCGCCGGTGCCAGTGCCGGGTCACCCCGAACATCTCCTCGGCCAGGCTCTGAATCTCGTCGGACAGGTCCCGCTCGCCGACGCCGGGGCGCACCAGGGCGCGGCGTTCGATCTCGTCGAACAGCTGCACGGCCTTGGCCTGCGCGTCGAGCAGCCGCTCGACGCGAACCGCTTCCGACTCCCGGGTGGACACGCAGGCGATGCTATCCGCTTGCCTTAGACTGCATCTCGATCAGAGGGGAGATCTTGGGTGTCGGTTGAGGCAGCACCTGGCACCGGGACACTGCGGAGCTGGCAACGCCGGGCGCTGGTGCGGTATCTGACCGCCAAACCCCGCGATTTCCTGATGGTCGCCACCCCCGGCGCCGGCAAGACCACGTTCGCGCTGCGGATCGTCGCCGAACTGCTCGGCGACCGGACCGTCGAGCGGATCACGATCGTGGTCCCCACCGAGCATCTGAAGATCCAGTGGGCGAACGCGGCCGCCGGCCACGGCATCGCCCTGGACCCGCGGTTCTCCAACTCGTCGTCGCAGACCAGTTCGGAGTATCACGGCGTCGTCGTCACCTACGCCCAGGTCGCCAGCCACCCCACCCGGCACCGGGTCCGCACCGAGGACGCGAAAACCCTGGTGATCTTCGACGAGATCCACCACGGCGGCGACGCGAAAAGCTGGGGCGACGGCATCCGGGAGGCGTTCTCCGACGCCACCCGCCGGCTGGCGCTGACCGGGACGCCGTTCCGCAGCGACGACAGCCCGATCCCGTTCATCAACTACGAGCCGGACAGTTCCGGCGCGCTACGGTCGGTGGCCGACGACAGCTACGGCTACACCGACGCGCTGGCCGACGGCGTGGTGCGCCCGGTGATGTTCATGGCCTACTCCGGGGAGGCCCGCTGGCGGGACAGCGCCGGCGAGGAGCACGCGGCCCGGCTCGGTGAGCCGCTGACCGCCGAGCACACCGCGCGGGCGTGGCGCACCGCGCTGGACCCGGCCGGCGAGTGGATGCCGGCGGTGATCGCCGCCGCCGACACCCGGCTGCGTCAGCTGCGGGCGGGCGGCATGGACGACGCCGGCGGCATGATCATCGCCTCCGACCAGAAGGCGGCGCGCGCCTACGCGGTGCTGTTGAAGCGGCAGACCGGCGAGGAACCCACCGTGGTGCTCTCCGACGATCCCACCGCCTCGGACAAGATCGCGGCGTTCTCCGCGGCCACCACCCGCTGGCTGGTCGCGGTGCGAATGGTCTCCGAGGGCGTCGACGTGCCCCGGCTGGCGGTGGGTGTCTACGCCACCAGCGCGTCGACGCCGCTGTTCTTCGCCCAGGCCATCGGCCGGTTCGTGCGGTCCCGGCGACCGGGTGAGACGGCCAGCATCTTCCTGCCGTCGGTGCCGAACCTGCTGGGCCTGGCCAGCGAGTTGGAGCAGCAGCGCAACCACGTGCTGGGCAAACCGCACCGGGAGAACGAGCGCGACGAGTACGCCGAGGCCGAGCGCCGCAAAGACGAGAAGACCGAGCAGGAGAACGCCTTCGAGTCCCTCGGCGCGGACGCCGAGTTGGATCAGGTGATCTTCGACGGCGCCTCGTTCGGCACCGCCACGCCGGCCGGCAGCGAGGAGGAGGCCGACTACCTGGGCATCCCCGGGCTGCTCGACCCCACTCAGATGCGTGACCTGCTCAGCCGGCGCCAGGAGGAGCAGTTGGACCGCCGGAGCAAGGCGGCCGTCGGCGGCACGGCACCGGTGACGACGGCGACGACGCGGTACGGGGAGCTGCGCGAACTGCGGTCCGAACTCAACGCGCTGGTGTCAGCGGCGCATCACCGGCTGGGCAAGCCACACGGCTGGATCCACAACGAGTTGCGCCGGATCTGCGGGGGGCCGCCGGTGGCGGCGGCGACCGGCGATCAGCTGCGCGCACGGATCGTCGCGATCCGGCAGCTCTGAACCGAATCCGACTTGCTGTGAAGTCGATGCCAAGGCACTGCGACGTCCCTTCGAGGCATCTCTGAATTCGCTGTCGTCTCGTTAGAGTGACCGACGACGTCGCCGCGTCGACGACACCCCACCGATGCACCCGAGAGGCCCCGCATATGGTCGCGCACTCCGCAGCGAACTCCATCGAACCGCACCACGTCGCGATGCTGACCCCGCCGCAGATGGCGCAGGCCGCCGAGGACGCGCTGTTCGCCAAGGCGACCTACCCGCCGCACAAGTCGTTCCTGCTGGGCCTGACCGCCGGCGCCTACATCGCGCTGGGCTTCATCTTCTACATCACCAGCCAGGTCGGCGCGGACGCGATGCCGTGGGGCATCGCCAAGGTGCTCGGCGGTTTCGTCTTCGCCACCGGCCTGGCGCTGGTGGTGCTCACCGGCGCCGACCTGTTCACCTCGTCGACGATGACGCTCACCGCGCGGGCCAGCGGCCGGATCAGCACGCCGCAGCTGCTGTCCAACTGGGTGGTGGTCTACGTCGCGAACTTCCTCGGCGCCCTGACCATGGTGGCGCTGGTGTTCTTCGGCGGCAGCTGGCACAACGCCAAGGGCGGCTGGGGTGCGGTGGTGCTCAACACCGCCAACATGAAGGTCCACCACACCTGGTCGGAGGCGTTCTGCCTCGGCATCCTGTGCAACCTGATGGTCTGCCTGGCGGTGTGGGCGGCCTACGGCGGGCGCAGCACCACCGACAAGGTGATGGCGGTGACGATGCCGATCGCCCTGTTCGTCGCCTCCGGCTTCGAGCACTGCGTCGCGAACATGTTCATGGTTCCGCTGGGCATCCTGATCAAAGACGAGGCCGGCGCGGACTTCTGGACCTCGACCGGCCTGGACAAGGCGAAATTCGCCAACGTCACCTGGACAAACTTCATCGAGCACAACCTGATCCCGGTGACGCTCGGCAACATCGTCGGCGGCGGCATCATGATCGGCGTCCTGTACTGGACGATCTTCCAGTTCCCGAAGCGCCGGGCGGACGCGAACTAACGTTGGGCCGCACCGAACGTGCGGTTTGCTACACATCGCCCAAGTGCAGGCGGATGAAACCGCACGCTCACCGACTGGCGGGTCAGCTCGCCCAGCGACTCTCGGCCACCCACGGCGAGGCCGTCGCCGCCACCGACCACGCCCACTCGACCGGCACGTCGAGCACCCGGTAGGCCTTCACCCCGGCGGCGGTGGCCGCGATCAGGGTGGCGACCCCGGCCCGGCGCTGAAACCAGCTCTGCCGCACCGTCCAGCCGACGATCCCGGCGGTGGCCAGGCAGTAGCGACGCTGCTCCCAGCTGCCGGTGGCCGCCACCAGCCAGTGCTCGTCGACGCGGTGGCCCAGCACGCGCACCCGGTCGGCGGCCAGCAGCGCGCAGGCCACCGTCAGCACCGCCCAGCCCGCCCACCACCAGGCCGGGACCTCTGCTGTCATCGCGGCTGCGCCCAGCGCCGCACCGGCCGCGACCGGCAGCATCATCGCCCGCGTCCAGCGCCGCCGCGCAGCCACCGGACCATGCCTTCGCACCGGGCCGCTGACCGCGTCGGCGTCACCGACCAGCCCGGTCAGCACGGTCTCGGCGGTGGGAAACGGGCACGGCGGCAACAGGATCGACGACTCCCCGGCGCCGGTGACACCCGTCATCGCCGCATCCAGCCGGGCCCCGCCGAACAGCCGCACCAGCAGCGGCCGGCGCAGCGTGCCGCCCCGCAGCCGGCGCATGTCGTAGCTGTGCTGGCGCACCCGCAGCAGGCCGTACCGAAGCTCCAGCACATCCGCGGGTTCATACGGCGGTCCCAGTGTCGCCTCTCCGTCGTCGAGGCTCGCTGAACCGCCGGGTCCATACGGCGGTCCCAGTGTCGCCTCTCCTTCGTCGAGGCTCGCTGAACCGCCGGGTTCACCGGACCGGCGGGTCAGCACCAGGTTTCCGTAGGTGATCAGCGAGCGCAGCACCGCCAGCAGCATCGCCACCACCACCAGCACCGCGACCAGCACCGCCGTGCTCTGCTGCACCCCGAACCGTTCCACGGCGTCCAGCCAGGACTTCCCCACCGGCGAATCCTGCAGCGCCGCCCAGATCCCGGACTGGTACACCGCCCCGGCCGCGGCGAAGATCGTCACCAGCCCGGACAGGCTCAGCGGGGTGTACCGCAGCCACGACGGCTGCCACCGGGCCAGCAGGGTCGACTCCCCGACCGATGCGGCATCGGCCTGCCCGGCGGTCGCCAGCAGCAGCTCGCGCAGCGCCGGCACCCGCTCGGTCTCGACGGCGTTCAGCTCGAACGCGCTGTCCTCGGTCGCGTGCTGTCCGGTGCTGACCCGCAGCACTGTCAACCCCAGCAGCCGGTGCAGCAGCCGGGCCTCGGTCTCCACCGAGCGGATCCGGTTGCGCGGCACGGAGAGCACCCGTCGGCGCAGCACCCCGGAGCGCAGCTGCACCCGGCCCTGCGGGTCGGGGTCGATCCGGTAGGTGGTGGTCACCCAGCGCAGCACGCCGACCACCGCGATCACCCCCACCACCGCCGCCACCCACGACTGGTTGCCGGTGGTGGAGCCGAAGAACACCGCGGCGGCCAGCAGCGGCAGCTCACGCAGCAACTCGTGCAGCGGGTGCACCACCAGCATCCGCGGGCTCAGCCGCTGCCAGGCGGGCTCGCTCATGTGGCGTCCCCAGCCTCGAGCGCGGCGATCTCGGTGAGTTGCGCGACGATCCGGTCGGCGACCGGGACGTCCAGCGCGACGATGTGCACCGCCCCGGCCGACGACGCCGTCGTCACCCGCACGTTCGACAGCCCGAGCAGCCGGTCCAGCGGTCCGCGGTAGGTGTCGACGGTCTGCACCCGGGAGATCGGCGCGATCCGGCGCTCCTGCACCAGCCAGCCGGTGCGGGTGTACACCGCCTGGTCGCTGATGTCCCACCGGTGCACCCGGTACCGCCAGATCGGCGCCACCAGCACCGCCACCAGCAGCCCGAGAACGGTCAGCACCAGCGCCAGCACGTGCAGTTCCGGGAATCGCGGGTCGACCAGTGCCCAGCCCAGCTGCAGCAGTGCCAGCAGCAGCCACGGCACCGCCCCGATCAGCGCCCACACCAGCGGCGCACTGCTGCTGGGGCGCTGGGTGGGCTCGGTCATGGTCACAGTCATGCCCATGAGGATGGCAGCAGCCGCGCCGACGGCACCATCGGCGCTGGAATTGCTGCGCGTACCGGGGTGCGGCAAGCGGTAATGTTGGACATCCGAGTGGGTTTTTCGCGAATAAGGAGACCGGAGTCGCATGGGGCAGATGCCTGAGACCAGCACATTCGGCTCTCAAACTCTGCTGGGGCCGGCCTGGGTGACCATGGACGAAGACCTGCTCGGCGCGACGGCCGAAATGTTCGAGGCCCTCGCCATGCATCTGCGGGGCGTAGTCGTGCCGCAACTGCAGGGCCAGTTGGCGATGCAGAACACCTCATGGAGCGGTCAGGGGTCCGATGCGGCCTCACACGAGGCCAGCGCGATCATCAACGGCCACGAGGTGAACGCCACGCAGGCGTCGGCCATCGCGAACAAGCTGCGCCGGATGGAGCAGGTCGTCTTCCAGACGAAGAGCATGCTCAACATGACCGCCCAGCAGGTCGAACAGCAGTGCCAGGCGGCGCTCTCCGGTGGAGGATTCGGACCGGAGATATACGCCAAAATACAGGCGTATGTGGCGCAGGGCCTGGCCCAGAACATCGAGCACGTCACCACGGGCACGGCTCAACTCGGCGGCGACCTGGGCGTTCCGGCCTCCGGCATGCCGGAGATGCCCGGCAGCGGCAACCCGCAGCAGATGATGCAGATGGTCAGCCAGATGACGCAGCAGGTCGGCAAACTGCCGCAGCAGCTCGGCAAGATGGGCGGCGGCGGGCAGGGCATGCAGCAGCTGATGCAGCCGATCCAGCAGATGACCTCTATGTTC
This sequence comes from Mycolicibacter acidiphilus, assembly GCF_018455725.1. Lineage (GTDB taxonomy): Bacteria > Actinomycetota > Actinomycetes > Mycobacteriales > Mycobacteriaceae > Mycobacterium > Mycobacterium acidiphilum. The sequence continues at coordinate 47,310 of NZ_JAHCLR010000005.1, read as the reverse complement.
GGCAAGGGCGGCGGGAGCAAGGGCCTGTCACCGTTCTCGAACCATCCGCTGACCGGCGGCACCGGGCCGAAGGCCGGTGCCGGCATGGCGCGCGGCGGGTTGCCGGGCGGCTCCGGCGGCGGCGCCGCACGCACCCCGTTGATGGGCAGCCTGATCGGCCACACCACGAACGCCACCGCCACCGCCCCGGCACCGGCCGGTGCCGCGTCGGGTGCCCGCGTCGGCGGCGGGTCCGCCCCGGTGGGCGCCGGCGGAACCGGCGCCGGCGGTACCGGCGGCATGGCAGGCACCCGAGGCACCACCGGCAGTTCCCGGGTCGCCATGGCCGCACCCGCGCCGCTGGATCAAGATTTCGGCGACGAAGACATCGATGACGACTGGTGAGGCATCCGGCGATCACCGACACGGCTGACCGGCGACGACATCTTGGACGAGAAGGAGTGATCTGAATGACTGGCCCGCAGATCGGAAGTGGCGGCATACCGCCTTGGATGATCGGGATGGCGCAGATGCCGACGGTCCCACTGCTTCCGCCAGGGGAAGACCCGATGAGCAACCTGATCGCCGGAATCCTGCCGGGCTTGTCCGCCCAGTTGGAGGGGCAGATGGCGGCGCTGACCGGCAAGGAGACCATGTACGCCGGCAAGCTGGGTGCGGCGAACACGGCCTACGCCAACGCCGACGACTCCGGCAGCCAGTCCGTCGGCGACATCGTCAAGACGCTCAGCGACATGGGCGGCCAGGCCGGTGAGATGGGCGGCCAGGGCGGTGGCATGGGCCAGATAGGCTCGTTCACCCAGTTGATGCAGCCCCTCATGCAGGCGATGCAGGGCGCCGGCGGTGGTGGCCAGGGCGGTGGCGCTGACGGCGGCCAGGGTGCCGGTGGCGGTGACGCCGGCGCCGGCCAGGGCCTCGGTGGCGGCGCAGGGGGCTTCGGCGGGGGCGCGCCCGGCGCCGGGCAGGGATCCGGCGGCAGCAGCCCGGCGAGTAGCAGCCAGAACTCCGGCGGCTTCGGCGACTCCCAGCAGGCGGACTCCGGCAGCAGCATGAACCAGGACCAGCGGGAGATGATGGAGCCGTTGCAGCGCTCCGACGACGCGTTCGCCCAGGGCAACGATCCGACGGACATGCACCACCGCAGCACCTCGGCGCCGATCGGTCCGCTGACGAACCCGGGCCAGCACGGCGGCGGCGATCTTGCCAGCAAGATGTGACGGTGACCCGGCCGGCCGTTAGCCGAGCGGGGACAGTAAGGCGATGAGCGACAACGCAACACCGGGCGGGCTGGTCGTGCGCGTGGCCGGGGTTTCCCACACCGTGGCCCCCGACGACGGACCGGTCACCATCGGCCGGGATGCCGGAGCCGGGCTGCGTGTCGACGACTCCCGGATCTCTCGGCTGCATCTGCAGGTGGCGTTCGCCGACGGCGCCTGGCGGATCACCGACACCAGCATGAACGGGATGTACCTCGACGGGGAGCGCACCCCGGAGTTGACCGTCGACGGCCCGATCAGCGTGCGGCTGGCCAACCCGGTCGACGGCCCGGAGGTGGCCTTCGAACTCACCGACGGGCCGGCCGTCGCAGCTGACGATCCCGACGACGACGAGCGCATCGGCGGCGGTCACGATGTCACCACCACCTGGGAGATCGGCGAGATCGACCCCGGGGTGGCCCGCGCCGGGGCGGCCGCCGCCGCGCGCCGACGGAGGCTGGACATCAGCCAGCGCAGCCTGGCCGCCGACGGCATCATCAACGCCGGCGCGCTGATCGCATTCGAGAAGGGCCGCAGCTGGCCCCGCGAACGCACCCGAACCAAGCTCGAAGAACTGCTGCGGTGGCCGACGGGAACCATCGCCCGGATCCGGGCCGGTGATCCCGCACCCGGCGACGACGTCACCCACGTGCTGTCCCACGACGACGAGGTGCCCCTGCTGGTGCAGGCCGTCGTCGCCGGCGTGGACGGCTGCGACCTGGCGATCGCGGCACTGCCACCGGCCGACGCCCCGGATTTCCCCGGCCGATTGACGCCGATCCTGGTGGACCTGCACCGCCTCGAGGCCGTCGCCGTGCGCGCCATCGGGATGGGCCGGGTCACGCCCGCGCTGACCAAGGCACTGAGCACCATTCGCCGCCACTACGACCAGCTGATGATCCTGGGCGCCACGGCGCCGGACGCACCACTGGCCCAGCGGCTGTACGCCGCGCGGCGCCGCGCCAACCTGTCGCTGCCCGAACTGGCGCAGGCCGGCGGCATCCCCGAGGACCTGATCCGCAACGCCGAGGCCGGCGACACCCTGCCGGGCGCCGACGCCGAGGTGATCGAGGCGCTGATCAGTCAGATCAGCTGGGGTTGAGCGGCATCCCGCCAAATTCCGCCGCGCACATCGGCAGGAGGGTTTCCAACACCACCGCATTCGGTACGGTCACATCAAAGCCAGTGACAATCCTCGGCTTAGCCCCCGGACTCGACCGCGCCCACACTCGCGTCTGACCGTTTCGCCCCCGCGGAGATACATTGTCGAGGCAAGGGTTCGTCACAACGTGGTCGAAATCCGACCATCGCCATTCATGCGACCTAAGAAATCGTCCCGAAAATCCATGATTCGATAATTTAAGAAATTTCCATACTTCTTTCATGGAATATTCCCCTCCAGCTCGAAGTTGGTCGAGGATACGCCGCGCAACAAGCGGTTCGATAAATCTTCGCGAAATTTCAACAACCCCCTTCCAAGCCAACTCAAGTTCAGGGACATCCACCAGTGACGCAACACCCAGATCTAACATGCTGAAGTTCCCTCGGACATCCGTTATTGAGAAACCTCGGGCAATGCGGGACTGTCCGGACGACTGATACGCCGGACTGGGGACCGTTCGTATTCGTTTATTCCAGTAAGCGACTTCAACGACATCGCGAAATGCGATCCATCTGTCCTCGATCATCAACTGATCGGAAGTCTGTGCGATCAGCCATCGCTGGCCATCCCAGAAGCCAGCGACGCAGCGCTGATCAGGATGTTGACACCACGGCATAGCACACACCTTACCCACGACGCGTTCCGGAGCCGATCACGCGCCCCCGTCACTCCCAGCCGCGCCAGCTGCTTCGAGGTGCCCACGGGACGTCGACGACCGCACCCACCAGCGCAGGTAGACGCAGGTCAGTGTCCCGAAGGGCGGCAGAAATAGTGCTCCGACCATCCTGCGTGCGCTGTTAGGCTGGAGAGAACGACAGTCAACGCTGATACATGCCAGCGACACACGCAAGGACTCGCCTGATATGGGATACCTGCCCGATGCTCTCACCGGCATCGAAAAAGGACTCGATGCCGCAAAGTTTCCGTCAGATGTTTTGAATCTGATAAATGGCCCCGGTAAAGGCATACCTTCAAAGGCATTTACCGGACTTGGCGCGCTCAACACTGGACTCAAGACTGCTAGTCATCTAGACAGCTTGATGCATCCAAAATCTGCACTTGACTTTGCCAAATCAGCATTCGATCTCCAAGCGGACGGCGCGAAAATCGGTGTCAGCACGCTGCGGAGTGCCGTTACCGCAGCACGAGCACTCGAGAACGCCGGGAGAATACTCGGCCATGAAGGACTCCAACTTTATGGAGAAAAGATGGTCTCCAGACTGTCTCGTGCAGGGTTGGCCAACGCAGAAGCCCTTGCTACGCCGATTCTCGAAACCGCATTACTGGCACTGACGGGAATGAGTCTGATGTTAGGATTCGGCGACCCTGAGACCGGTAATCGATTCGGAGATGGCGTCAAGATTTTCGATACGGTTGACAAAGAACTGGACAGCGCGAAGGCAGACAGCTGGAAGGGCTCCGCCTCAGACGCATACGCTCATCGAAATTCGGAGCAGAAAGATCGCGTCACACGACTCGGGAAAATAGATGGCGACATACAGCGTATAGTCAGCGCCGAAGCGGACGAAATCAAAACGACAAGCACAACGGTCGATATCGCCTCAGACTTTCTCACGCTCTGCATACCCGCAGCTATCGCATTAAATTTTTTCGGCCCAGAGGCCTCCCTTCCATTTCAAACAGCCATGGTAATTCTGGCAATGCCGCCAGCAGCTTTGATGATGGAACGTATGCAAGTACTGGCTATGCAACACACTATGGAGATCTTGAAACTGGTCCAGGCGTACTCGAAGGTCGCTTCCGAGGCGCACCCGACTGGTTCCCCTCCCGCCATCTCACCGACCCCCACCGCCAGCATCCCCAAAGACGAGGGGACCAGGGGGAAGGGTGGCACCGGAAGTAGCACTGACGGAAAGCCGGGCGACATCAATCTGGCGGCTAAGCCGCAGAACCCGAGTGCCACCCCACTCAGCTCGAAGGCATCGGGGAACGCCCCTGGCAACACGTCCGGCGGCACAGCGCCGAGCAACTCCAGTACGCCAAGCCAACCAGGCGCACCCCACTCAACAGCAACACCGAACTCATGGCAGGGGTCCAGTCCGGCGAGCGCGTCCACCTCAGTCGGATCCAGCCCGACGCCCTCCCCCAGCACTGCCGCTACACCGAGCGCGTCAGCAGCCCCCGGTACGTCCGCAGGCCCAGGAACCCCGCCGGTGACACCCACCTCGTCCAGCCCCCAGTCGGTCGGCGGCAGGCCGACCGGCGGCGACACCTCGACAGCACGCCCAGTCTCCGTCAACCCCAACGGAGCAGGTCCCGGCCCGGGCGTTCGCGACCCGGCGGGCGGGACCACAGGCGGATCGACACCCGGCGCACAAGCGGGGGCGACCAAGCCGAGCAGCCCCGCACCCGTGGGCCCCGTAGCCAAACCGGGCAGCGGCGCACCAATCGCCCATGAGACGCGATCCGACACCGAAGTCGAGGTCACGGCCACATGACGCAGCACTCAGCTCACCGCCTGACGGTTGAACCCGCAGCGTGCACAACACGATCACCAGACCGAGGAGGGCCGTACCAATGGGCGACCTGTTGAAAGTTGATCCCGCCGATGTTCGTAAGGCCGCCAGTCACCAGCAAGAAGCCGCCACTCAGCTAGGGTCCGCGGCCACCGCCGCCAACGGCGTCGGTGCCTCAATGGGTGTGAACCACGGCTTCATCTGCTCAGGAACCGCGGCCGCAACGGTAATGGCGGAGCAAGCGCGAAGCCTTGCCACCCTTGGGGTTCAGTCTGTGTCGGTAGACCTCAGTGAGAAACTTCAAGCTGCGGCCACCATGTACGAGACCACCGACCAACAGCAGGCTGCCAAGATCAACGAGCGGATGCACCCACAGTGACCAACCCCTACAGCCCCACCCAGGCCGGCGCCAACACCGACGACGTCGTCGCCGTCGAGGTGACCATCGACGGCATGCTGGTGATCGCCGACCGTCTCGGCATTTCGGATTTCCCGGTCTCGATGGCGATCCATCCGAACATCCCACAGCGAGAGCTGCGCGACATGGTGTGGGATCAGGTCCGCAAGGACCTCACCGACCAGGAGATCCTGGACATGTACGGCAACGTGCACCCCAGTGTCGCAGCGATGGTGGACACCTTGAGCCGGCCGGACCGGACCCTGGAGTGCCGGTGGTGGCGGCGGAAGGTCAACGACGGCACGATGGTGCGGTTCGTAGTCTGCCGGAAGGGCAACCGCCACGTCGTCGCCGCCCGCGACGGCGACCTGCTGGTACTCCAATGGGTGGCCCCGCAGGTCGGCTTGGCCGGCATGGTGAACACCGTGCTCGGGACCGCCGAGCCGGCGAAGGTGGAACCGCTGACCGCGCTCTCGGCCAAGCTGAACGAGTGCCGCACCCCGGAGCAATTGGCGCAGTTCGGGATCCCCGCCATCGCCGCCCGGACGTTCTGCGAGATCGTCGCGGACCCGACCAGCTGGGTGGAGATCACCGCCAACGAACGTCACCCGGGCGGCACCTACAGCCACACCGATGTGGCGGCCGGTGTCGCCGACTCCCCGCTCGGCCGCCTGGTGTCGATCCCGCGTCGCGTCAACGGCGAACTGTTCGGCAGTTTCCTGCCCGGCAGCGCCGAGAACCTGCAGCGTGCCCTGGACGGCCTGCTGGAGTTCCTGCCGTCGAAGTCCTGGTTCGAGCGGGACGCCGCGGATCAGCGCTGAATTAGAGTATTGACCACGCCGGGCGGGCCACCGCGTCGGGCCGGGTCGCCAGCAAGCCGAAAGGAGGACACGCGATGGATTCATACCCGTCCGACCCGCATGGGGACGACGATCTCGCCGCCCTCGACTTCTCGGTCGGTGACCAGGATGAAGGTTCAGGCCTGGATGCGTTCGACGCCTACACCGCGGTGGAAGAAGACGCGGATGACGGTGGTTGGGCGTCGATCGACCCGTTGGCACAGGCCGACGAACCCGACGAGGTCGACATCCCCGGCTTCCTCGTGACCAACCCGCCGGGGACAGTCTCGGTGACGGCGTACATGGACGGTCGGGTCGGCAGCATTGAACTGTCCCCGAAGGTCACGGACATGACCGAAGCCGAACTGGCCGACGAGATCGTCGTCATCGCCCGTCTGGCACGTGAGAAAGCGCGATCCGCACAGTACGTGTTCATCTCGGAAGTCATGCAGCAACTCGGCCCCGGAACCGCGGAGACGCAGGAGTTCCTGGGCCGCACTATGGGGCTGCCGTCGCCTGCCGAAGCACAAGAAGAAGAGGCAAGGGTGTTTTCCACCAGGTATGCGAGTGACCATGAATGACCATCTAGTACGACTCTTCGGCAGCGCCGTCGGCATGCTGGGCAGTGCGCCGAATCGGTCGCTGGAGCTGTTCAGCGAGATCACCAGCTACGACGAGGCGGCGTGCGACGCCTGGGTGGGCCGGATCCGCTGCGGCGACCTGGACCGGGTGACGCTGTTCCGGGCCTGGTACTCACGCCGGGAGTTCGGCCAGCTGGCGGGTGCGGCGGAGATCTCGATGAGCGGCCTGAACGCCCGGATCCCGGTCGGCGGCCCGTTCGGCGAGATCACCTACCCGATCAATTCCCCGCTGGCGATCACGATGGGGTTCGCCGTCAGTGAGGCCCAGGCCGGCAACTACGCCGACGCCATGGAAGCCCTCGATGAGAACCCGATCCCCGGCACCGAGCATCTGGTCGGGTGGACCAAGACCGTCGTCTACGCCGCCGCCGGCCGCTGGACCGACGTCATCGAGCAGGCTCGCCAGGCTCCCGGCTGGCCGGACCCGTTCCTGAGCGCCGCCGGTGTTGTCGCCCACGGGGTCGCCGCCGCCAACATGGGCCTGTTCACCGAGGCCGAGCGGCGTCTCACCGACGCGCACGGTTCCACCGCGGGCAAGGCCTGCGAGCCGGTCATCGCCTGGTACCTGGCGATGGCGAAACGCGGTCAGGGCAACGAGGAGGGCGCCCACGCCCTGCTGGAGTGGCTGCAGGCCAACCACCCCGAACCGAAGGTCACCGCCGCGCTGAAGGATCCGTCCTACCAGCTGGACACCATCAGCGCCGAGAACATCGCCGCGCGCAAGGACCCGTGGGACTCCAGCAGTGCGGTGGCCGACACCTCCGACCGTGACAAACTGCTGGACGAGGCGCAGGCCGAGCTGGATCGCCAGATCGGCCTGGGCCGGGTCAAGGAGCAGATTCAGCGGTACCGTGCCGCGACGCAGATGGCGAAGGTCCGGGCGGCCAAGGGCATGAAGGTCGCCAACACCAGCAAGCACATGATCTTCGCCGGCCCGCCCGGGACGGGCAAGACCACCATCGCCCGGGTGGTGGCGAACATCCTGGCCGGGCTCGGCGTCATCGCCGAGCCGAAGCTGATCGAGACGTCGCGCAAGGACTTCGTCGGCGAATACCTGGGCCACACCGCGGTCAAGACCTCCAAGACCATCGACCGCGCGCTCGGCGGGGTGCTGTTCATCGACGAGGCCTACACGCTGGTTCAGGAGTCCAGTTCCGGTGGTGACCAGTTCGGCCAGGAGGCGCTCGACACGCTGCTGGCCCGGATGGAGAACGACCGCGACCGGCTGGTGGTGATCATCGCCGGTTACGCGGGCGACATCGACCGGCTGCTGGAGACCAACGACGGCCTGCGGTCCCGCTTCTCCACCCGGATCGAGTTCGAGTCCTACTCGCCGTCGGAGATCCGCGAGATCGCCGAGGTCATCGCCACCGCGAACGATTCGAAGCTCGACCCCGACGCCCTCAAGCAGGTGGAGCAGGCTGCGACGGTGCTCAGCGAGCGCACCATCGGCGACAAGCCCGCCCTCGACGTCGCCGGCAACGGCCGCTACGCCCGCCAGCTGGTGGAGACCGCGGAGCAGTGCCGCGACATGCGGCTGACCCAGTCACCGGACTTCGAGAGTCTGGACGCCGACCGGCTCAGTGAGATCAACGGCGCCGACATGGCCGAGGCGATCAGCGCCGTGCATTACCGGTTGAACATCGGCGACTGATGGCAGGCTTCCGGCTCACCACCAAGGTCCAGGTCAGCGGCTGGCGTTTCCTGCTGCGCCGGGTGGAGCACGCGATCGTGCGGCGCGACACCCGGATGTTCGATGACCCGCTGGCGTTCTACAGCCGGTCGGTGGGGGCCGGATTGGCGGTCGCGATCGTGTTCATGCTCGGCGCCGCGGCGCTGGCCTACTTCAAACCGCTGGGTCATCGCGGCGGCGACAACCTACTGGTGGACCGGACCACCAACCAGCTGTACGTGATGCTGCCCGGCACCGACCTGCTGCACCCGGTCTACAACCTGACCTCGGCCCGGCTGGTGCTGGGCAACGCGGGTGCGCCCTCGGCGGTGAAATCCGCTGAGCTGGACCGTATCCCGAAGGGGCAGCCGATCGGTATCCCCGGCGCCCCGTACGCCACGCCGGTGGTGGCCGACGCGTCCTCGGACTGGGCGCTCTGCGACACCGTCGCCAACCCGGACAGCGTGCAGCCCGTCATTCAGACGTCGGTGATCGCCCGCCCGCTGGGATTCGATGCGGCGATCGGCGCCATGCAGCCCGACCAGGCGCTGCTGGTGACCTACGAGGGCAACAAGTGGGTGGTGACCAAGGACGGCCGGCACCTGATCGACCTGGCCGACCGCGCGGTGGTGTCGTCGCTCGGCATCCCGGTGACCGCGAAGACGACGCCGATCTCCCGCGGCATGTTCGACGCACTGAACAACGCGGGTCCCTGGACCATCCCGATCATCCCGAAGTTCGGCGAACCCAACACCATCGGCCTGCCGCCGAACCTGGTGATCGGCGCCATCTTCCAGACGCTGTCCGAGAACGGGCCGCAGCACTTCGTGGTGCTGCCCGACGGGGTCGCGAAGATCAACCACACCACGTCGGCCGCGTTGCGCGCGATCAACTCCTTCGGGCTGGTCACGCCGCCGTCGATCGAGTCCAGCGCGGTATCGCGGATCAACGAGCAGGTGTACCCGTCGCCGCTGCCGGACGGTCAGCTCAAGGTGCTGCTGCGCCACGACGCCCCGACGCTGTGCTGGGCATGGCAGCGCGACGCGGGCGACTCGGCCCCCAAGGTCACGGTGCTGGCCGGCCGGCACCTGCCGATCCCGCCGGCCGACCGAGCCACCGGGATCCAGCAGATCGACGGCACCGCGACCGTGTACATCGACGGCGGCAAGTTCGTGCAACTGCAATCGCCGGACCCGAAGTACGGGGAGGCGCTGTACTACATCGACCCGCAGGGCGTCCGGTACGGCCTGCTCGGCGACAGTGTCGCCCAAAACCTCGGTCTGGCGGCGCCCAAGCGGGCACCCTGGTCGGTGGTACGCCTGCTGGTGGACGGGCCGGTGCTGTCCAAGGAGGCCGCACTGCTCGAGCACGACACCCTGCCCGCTGACCCCAAACCCCGGAAGATCGACGTCGGAGCCGGCTGATGACCACGAAGAAGTTCACCCCGATCTCCAAGCGGGGACCCCGACTCACCCCCGGCGAGATCAACGTCAGCCCGCCGGAGGACCTCGGGATCGAGATCCCGCCGTCCGGCGTGCAGAAGGCGATGCCTTACGTCATGGGCGGCGGCATGCTCGGCATGATCGGCATCATGGTGTTCACCGGCGTCCGCCAGCTGTCGCCGTACATGCTGATGATGCCGCTGATGATGATCATGACGACGTTCGGCTTCATGGCCGGCGGCGGCCCCGGCGGCAAGAAGGTCCCGGAGATCAACGCCGACCGCAAGGAGTACCTGCGCTACCTTGCCGGGTTGCGTCAGCGCGTCACGTCGTCGGCCAGCGCCCAGGTGGCGTTCTTCGGCTACCACGCGCCGAATCCGGAGGACCTGCTCTCGCTGGTCGGCACCCACCGGCAGTGGTCGCGCGCCGCCGACAACGACTTCTTCGGCGCGGCCCGGATCGGGCTGGGCGCCGAACCCGCCGTCGACCGGTTGCTGAAGCCTTCGCTCGGCGGTGAACTGGCCGGCCCGAACGCGGCCGCCCAGCCGTTCCTGGAGCCGGTCAGCCACATGTGGCTGATCAAGTTCCTGCGCACCCACGGCCTGGTGCACGACTGCCCGAAGCTGGTGCAGTTGCGCAGCTTCCCGACGATCGCGATCGGCGGCGACGAGGTCCGCCGGGCCGGGCTGCTGACCTCGCTGATCTGCCAGCTGGCGGTGTTCCATCCGCCGGACCTGCTGCAGCTGCGGGTGCTCACCGATGACCCGGAAGACCCCGACTGGTCCTGGCTGAAGTGGCTGCCGCACGTCCAGCACCCCACCGACAAGGACGCCGCCGGGTCGACCCGGATGGTGTTCACCCGCCCGGAGGGGCTCAGCGACCTGGCCGCCCGCGGGCCGCACACCCCGGACGCCACCCCGGGCGGACCGTACGTTGTCGTGATCGACCTGACCGGTGGTCGGGCCGGCTTCCCCGTCGACGGCCGGGCCGGGGTCACGCTGATCACGCTGGGCAACCATCGCGGCTCGGCCTACCGCATCCGGCTCGACAAGGAGGGCACCGCCGACGACCGGCTGCCCAACCAGAGTTTCCGGCTGGTCACCTCGGCGACCGATTCGATGACGCCGGCGCAGGCCAACCGGCTGGCCCGCAAGCTCGCCGGCTGGTCCATCACCGGCACGATCATCGACAAGACCACCCGCGTCCAGAAGAAGGTGTCCACCGAGTGGCACAACCTGGTCGGGGCGCAGCAGGTCACCGACGTGATGCCGCGCCGCTGGCGGATGTTCACCGACCTCGACCGGGACCGGCTGAAGATCCCGTTCGGCCACGAACTCAAGACCGGCGATGTGATCTCCCTCGACATCAAGGAGGGCGCCGAGTTCGGCGCCGGTCCGCACGGCATGCTGATCGGGACCACCGGCTCGGGCAAGTCGGAGTTCCTGCGGACGCTGATCCTGTCGCTGGTGGCCACCCACGACCCGCACCAGGTCAACCTGCTGCTCACCGACTTCAAGGGCGGTTCGACCTTCCTCGGTATGGAGAAGCTGCCGCACACCGCGGCCGTCGTCACCAACATGGAGGAGGAAGCCGAGCTGGTCAGCCGCATGGGCGAGGTGCTCACCGGTGAGCTCGACCGTCGCCAGGGCATCCTGCGTCAGGCCGGCATGCAGGTCGGCGCGGCCGGTGCCCTGTCCGGTGTCGCCGAGTACGAGAAGCACCGCGAGCGCGGCGCCGACCTGCCGCCGCTGCCGACGCTGTTCGTGGTGGTCGACGAGTTCGCCGAGCTGCTGCAGAACCACCCCGACTTCATCGCGCTGTTCGACCGGATCTGTCGTGTCGGCCGGTCGTTGCGGGTGCACCTGCTGCTGGCCACCCAGTCTCTGAACACCGGCGGTGTCCGCATCGACAAGCTCGAACCCAACCTGACCTACCGGATCGCACTGCGGACCACGAGTTCCGCGGAGTCCAAGGCCGTGATCGGTACCCCGGAGGCGCAGTACATCACCAACAAGGAGAGCGGTGTCGGGTTCCTCCGGGTCGGCATGGAGGACCCGGTGAAGTTCAGCACCGTCTACACCGGCAGCAACTACGTCCCGCCCGGCGAGGACGATCTCGCGACCAACGGTGACAACAACCAGCACCGCAAGCAGGAGATGCGCATCCGCGAGTTCACGACGGCGCCGATCCTGGATGCACCGGTGGCGCGATGATCGACGCGAAGCGGACCGACGCAGGGGGGCACCGCCGATGAGCACCGAATCCCAGCCCAGGGTGCTGCGCGAGGTCATCCTCGAGCAGCTCGGCACGGGCGAGGAAGTCGCCTACAAGATGTGGCTGCCGCCGCTGGCCGACCCGACCCCGGTCAACGAGCTGATCGAGGCCGACACCCACCAGCCGCTGCGGATCCCGCTGGGCATCATGGACGAGCCGCGCCGGCACCGCCAGGACGTCTGGGGCATCGACGTCTCGGCGGCCGGCGGCAACGTCGGCATCGGCGGCGCGCCGCAAACCGGCAAGTCGACGTTCCTGCAGACCCTGGTGGTCTCGGCGGCGGCCACCCATTCGCCGCGGGACATCCAGTTCTACTGCATCGACCTCGGCGGTGGTGGCCTGATCTACCTCGAGGACCTGCCGCACGTCGGCGGGGTGGCCACCCGTTCGGAGCCGGACAAGGTCAACCGGGTGGTCGCCGAGGTCAAGGCGGTGCTGCGCGCTCGGGAGGCGATGTTCAAGCAGTACCGGGTCGGCTCCATCGCCGCCTACCGGCAGATGCGGGCGGACCCCAACAACCCGGTCTCCCAGGACCCGTTCGGCGACGTCTTCCTCATCATCGACGGCTGGCCGGCATTCATCTCGGAGTTCCCAGACCTGGAACCGCTGGTGCAGGACCTCGCCGGTCAGGGTCTGGCGTTCGGCGTGCACATCATCATCTCCACCCCGCGGTGGACGGAGTTGAAGTCGCGCGTCCGCGACTACCTGGGCACCAAGGTCGAGTTCCGGCTCGGTGACGTCAACGAGACGCAGATCGACCGGATCACCCGGGAGATCCCGGCGGGCAAGCCGGGTCGCGCGGTGTCGATGGAGAAATTCCACCTGATGATGGGGGTGCCCCGCCTCGACGGCGTGCACAGCGGGAGCGACCTGGTGGAGGCCATCACCGCGTCGGTGCAGCACATCGCGGCCCAGCACACCGAGTCCGCGCCCGAGGTGCGGGTGCTGCCGGACCGTATCCACCTGCACCAACTGGACCCCAACCCGCCCGGACCGGACGCCGACTACCGCACCCGGTGGCAGATCCCGATGGGCCTGCGGGAGTCGGACCTGTCCGTCGCGTACGCCGACATGGCGAACACCCCGCACATGCTGATCTTCGGGGCGCCCAAGTCGGGCAAGACGACGATCGCGCACGCCGTCGCCCAGGCGATCTGCTCCCGCAACAGCCCCGACCAGGTCCGCTTCATGCTCGCCGACTACCGGTCCGGCCTGCTCGACGCGGTCCCGCAGAGTCACCTGCTCGACGCCGGCGCCATCAACCGCAACAGCGCGACGCTGGAGGACTCGATCCGGGCGCTCGCCACCAACCTGCGCAAGCGGCTGCCGCCGGACAACCTGACGACAGCCCAGCTGCGTTCCCGGTCCTGGTGGAGCGGTTTTGACGTCGTCCTGCTGGTCGACGACTGGCACATGATCACCGCGGCCAGCGGCCCGATGAACCCGATGATTCCGCTGTCACCGCTGCTGCCCGCGGCGGCCGACATCGGCCTGCACATCATCGTCACCTGCCAGATGAGCCAGGCGCACCGCGCCACGATGGACAAGTTCGTCGGCGCCGCGTTCGGGGCGGGTTCGCCCACCCTGTTCCTCTCCGGTGACAAGCAGGAGTTCCCGTCCAGCGACATCAAGGTCAAGAAGCGGCCGCCCGGCCAGGCCTTCCTGGTCGCCCCGGACGGCAAGGAAGTCATCCAGGCCGCCTACATCGAACCGCCCGCGATCAGCTGAAACACCAGTTCGGACACCACCCGAGAAAATTAGTGTTCGGAGCACACCGACGGCGTGGTTAGGATAATTCCAGCAGCATTTCACGCGGTCACGGCCGCAGGGAGCCTGCTCGGTAAGGCGACATCTTCCGAGTAGCCAGCCTTGTGACAGCGTCCGCCTGTAGGCTGCGCCACGGCATACCCGTAGCACCCCCACGTAGTAAGAGGAGAAGCGCATGCAACCGTTGTCCTTCAACCCCGCTGTCTTCGGCATCGGCGCCCAGGTCGTGGGCACCGGCGGCGCAGGTCTGGCCGCCGGCACCACCGCCACCACCGCGGTGACCGCGCTGGTCCCGGGCGGCATTGACGAGGTTTCGGCGCAGGCCGCACTGGCCTTCGCATCCGAGGGCGTCGAGGCCATGATGATCAACGCCATGGCCCAGGAGGAGCTGATCCGCGCGGGCGCGGCGTTCTCCGAGGCTGCCGGCATCTACACGGCCGTCGACTCCGCCAACGCCAGCACCCTCCTCTAACCAACCATCATCCAACCCACGGCCTGAGTCGGCCCAGACCGAGAGCTGAGACGAGAGCAGCATGGCGCCCGGAGCTATCGCCACCCTCACCGAGTGGAACGCGATGCCACCAGAGCTCAACACCTTCCGCCTGCAGGCGGGGGCGGGCGAAGGGCCAATGCTGCAAGCCGCTGCCGGGTGGGAGGCACTGGCGCTCGCGATGACGACTCAGGCCATGGAGTTGGGTGCGGCGCTCGCGTCGTTGGCGGCGGCCTGGCAAGGCACCGCCAACGAGCGTGCGGTCACTGCGACCATGCCGATGGTGGTGTGGCTGGAAATGCTGGCACTGCAGGCGCAGAAGCGGGCGATCCAGGCGGCCGCGCAGGCGGCGTCGTACGCCACGGCATTCGCCACCACCCCGCAGTTGCCGGAGATCTTCCAGAACCAGATCACCCACGCGGTACTCGAAGCCACCAACTTCCTCGGTTGCAACATTCCGCCGATCGGGGTCAACGAGATGGACTACGCGCGGATGTGGGCCCTGGCAGCTGCGGTCATGGACGGCTACGAGGTCGAATCCCAGGCCAACGTGCTGTTCGAGCCGATCATGCCGATGCAGCCGATCGTGATCCCCGGGGTGGGTGAATCCGCGATCGCGGCGGCGGCGGGTCGCGCGGCGGCAGGTGCGCCGGGTGTGGCGATGCGCAACTTCGCGTTCGCCCAGGCCAGCGTGCAGTCGACGATCGAATCGGTGGCGATGAACGCCGGCCGGATGGCCGCGATGGGCGACATCGCAGCCACCCGGGCCGAGGGTGCGGCCAGCAAAGAACGCAACCTCAACACCACCGTGCATCAGAACTCCGGGCAGTCCGAGCGGGGCCCGCAGCAGATGATGCAGAACCCGATGCAGATGGTCTCGCAGATGGGTTCGCAGCTCGCGTCGGCACCGCAGCAGATGAGCCAGATGGTGCAGAGCCCGATGCAGCAGCTGACCCAGCCGTTCCAGCAGGCTACGAGCATGTTCACCCAGATGGGCGGCAGCCACGGGCAGCAGATGGGCTTCATGGGGACCAGCCCGCTGTCCAACCATCCGCTGACCGGCGGGTCCGGCATGAGCACCGGCGCCGGACTGGTCCGGGCCGCGTCGCTGCCCGGCGCCGGGGGGTCGGCCCCGCGGACGGCGCTGTTGGCCAAGATCCTGGAAACGCCCACCCCGCCGCAGGGCGCTGCGGCGGGCCCGACCATGACGACCACCAGCGCGCCGGTCGGCGGTGGCAGCGGCGGCGGTGCCGGTGGCGGCGCCCCGGTCAACGCCGGTCAGCGCAAGAAGAAGTCGGCCGAGGTCGAGAACAAGGAGGCACTGGCCACCCCCATCCTCCTGCTCCAGGACCTGGGCGACGACGACGCCGACGACTGGTAGGTCGTCGCACCACAGAACTTTCCGGCTGCCCGGCCGGAAGACTCGCCAAAAGCACTTGGTGAGGACACAGAGAAAAGAAAAGGTAACTCAGCATGGCACAGATGAATACCGATGCCGCTGTCCTCGCCAGAGAGGCCGGCAACTTCGAGCGGATCTCGGGAGAGCTCAAGGGCGTCATCGCGCACGTCGACGCGACCGCGGGCGCGCTGCAGGGTTCCCTGCAGGGTCAGTCCGGCACCGCGGCGCACGCCGCGCTGATGCGCTTCCAGGAAGCTGCCAACAAGCAGATCCAGGAGCTCAACGACATCTCCAACAACATCTCGACGGCCGGTGTGCACTACACCTCGACCGATGAGGACCAGTCCTCGTCGCTGTCGTCGGCAATGAACTTCTGATCCCTCCCCCCAGAACACAAGGAGCAAAAATATGAGCGAACAGCTTTGGAATTTCGCCGGCATCGAGGGTGCGGCGAGCGACATTCAGGGCAGCGTGCAGCAGACCCACGGCCTGCTCGACGAGGGCAAGAGCTCCCTCGCGGCCCTGGCCTCGGTCTGGGGCGGTGGCGGTTCGGAGGCCTACCAGGGCGTGCAGATGCGCTGGGACAGCACCGCCGCCGAGCTGAACTCTGCGCTGCAGAACCTGGCGCAGACCATCAGCGAGGCCGGCCAGACCATGTCGCAGACGGAGGCCAGCGTCACCGGTATGTTTGCCTGAGTCAGGCCCGTGCGAGGTGGGCGAGTCGAATCCGCAAAGGGTTCGCCTCGCCCACCATCGTGCGATAAAGTTCTTCGGTTAAATCGTTGAGAGGTTTTTCATGTCGGCTGACTACGACCGGCTGTTCCACGCGCCCGATGCCGACCCCGCCGAGGTGACCTCCCAGGTCAACCTCGAAGACATCATGCGGATGACGCAGTCGCCGGCGGCTGGTGGCCCGCCGATGCCCCTCGATGGCCCGTCGGCCGCGCCCGCGCAGCCCGCTCCCACCCAGGCCGCGCCGGCACAGCCCGCACCCACCATGCCCGGAGCTGCGAACTCCCAGCGGGTGCCCTGGCCACCGACGATGCCCCAGCAGGCCGCCCCCGCCCCCGCGAAGCACGGGGCACCGGGTGCGCGCCACGGGCAGCCGCAGCAGCTTCCTCCCCCGCCGCCGCAGGCCCAGCCGGCGCCGGCGCCGTCACACTTCACCGGCAACGAGACCGGTGGCTGGCAGACCTTCCAGCAGCCTCAGCACGCGCAGACGTCCGCGACCAGCATCGGCAACCACCGGGCGATCGACGCGATGTCGCACGTCGGGGTCAAGACCGCGGTCAAGGCGCCGTCGCAGCGCGGCTGGCGGCACTGGCTGTGGCTGATGACGCGCCTCAACCTGGGCCTGTCCCCCGATGAGCGCTACGAGATGGACCTGCAGGCGCAGGTCCGCCGCAACGTCCGCGACTCCTACCAGATCGCCGTCCTGGGTTTGAAGGGCGGCGTCGGCAAGACCTCGGTGACGGTGTCGCTGGGATCGGCGCTGGCGAAGGTCCGGGGCGACCGGATCCTGGCGATCGACGCCGACCCGGGCGCCGGCAACCTCGCCGAGCGCGGCGGTCGGCAGTCCGCCGGCACCATCGCCGACCTGCTGGCCGACCGCGAGGTGGCCCGCTACAACGACATCCGCGCGCACACCAGCATGAATGCCGCGAACCTGGAGATCCTGCCCAGCGACGAATACAGCATGTCGGCACGGGCCTTCAACGACGAGGACTGGCGTCGGGCCATCGAGGTCGTGTCGCAGTACTACAACCTGGTGCTAGCGGACTGCGGCGCGGGCCTGTTCGACCCGGCCACTCAGGGTGTGCTGTCGTCGGCATCCGGTCTGGTGATCGTCGCCAGCACCTCGATCGACGGGGCGCGCCAGGCGGCCGTGGCCATGGACTGGCTGCGTCAGAACGGTTACCAGGACCTGCTCAGCCGGGCCTGCGTGGTGATCAACCAGGTCGTGCCCGGCAAGGCGAACGTCGACGTCGCCGATCTGGTCCAGCAGTTCGAGCGGCACCTGCAGCCCGGACGCGTCGTCGCCCTGCCGTGGGAGAAGCACATCGCCACCGGCACCCAGATCGAGTTCGACCTGCTCAGCAACACCTACCGCCGGCGGGTGCTGGAGTTGGCGGCCGCCCTGTCGGAGGACTTCGAGAGAAGTGAGCGACGTCGTTGAGTGCCCCGGTCGCCCAGTCCGGTACCGCCGCCTCCGGTGAGGCCGGCGGGCCGACCCAGCAACCGACCACCCGGGTGACGATCCTCACCGGCAAGCGGATGACCGACCTGGTGCTGCCGTCGAGCGCGCCGATGCAGGCCTATCTCGATGAGACCGTCGCCGTGCTGGCGGACCTGCTGTCTGACACCCCGGCCGACGTGCTGTCCGGCTTCGACTTCAACGCGCAGGGCACCTGGGCGTTCGCCCGGCCGGGTGCGCCGCCACTGCCGATCACCGACTCGCTGGACGACTCGGGCGTGGTCGACGGGTCGCTGCTGACGCTGGTGCCGATCACCCGCACCGAGCGCTACCGGCCCCTGGTCGAGGACGTCATCGACGCGATCGCGGTGCTCGACGAGTCCCCGGAGTTCAACCAGCACGAGCTGAACCGCTTCGTCTGGCTGGCGATCCCGGTCGTGACGCTGATGCTGGCGATCACGACGCTGCTGGCCTGGTCGCCGTCCGGGCAGAGCATGTGGTGGTCACTGGCTCTGGGCCTGTTCGGCGCCGGCCTGCTCGGCGGCAGCGTGCTGGCCCGCACCCGCTACAGCAACGTCCCGCTGTGCGAGAGTCTGCTGCTCGCCGCGGGACCGCCACTGATCGCGGCGATCGCCCTGGTGGTGCCGCTGCCGGAGGGGGCCACCGGGCTGGGTGCGCCGCAGGTCGCCGGTGGCGCCGTCGCGGCGCTGCTGCTGGCGGCGGCGACCCGCGGCGGGCCGCGCCGGCGTGCGGCGGTCGCCACCTTCGTGATCATCACCGCGATCGCCGTCATCGGCGGCGCCATCGCCTACGGCTACGACTGCCAGTTCTGGGTGCCGGCCGGTGCGATCGCGTTCGGGCTGATCATCGTGACGAACGCGGCGAAGATGACCGTCGCGGTCGCCCGGATCGCGCTGCCGCCGATCCCGGTGCCCGGCGAGAACGTTGACAACGACGAACTGCTCGACCCCATCGCCGCGCCCGACGCCGAGGCGGAGAAGTCGTCGACCTGGCAGGCGATCATGGACTCGGTGCCCGAGTCCGCGGCGCGCCTGACCGAGCGCAGCAACCTGACCAAGCAGTTGCTGGTCGGGTTCCTGGCGGCCGGCACGCTGATCCTGTCGGCCGGTTCGATCATGGTGGTGGTGCAGGGGCATTTCCTGGTGCACAGTCTCCTGGTCGCGGCCCTGGTCGCCACCCTGTGCGGCTTCCGGTCCCGGCTGTACGCCGACCGCTGGTGCGCGTGGGCGCTGCTGGTCGCCACCGTGGCGATCCCCACCGGTGTGATGGTGCGGCTCTGCCACTGGTTCCCGGAGCGGGCGTGGCTGATCCTGGCCATCTACACGTCGCTGGCGCTGGTGGCGCTGGTGACGATCGGCGCGACCGAGGGCGTCAAGCGCACTTCGCCGATCACCAAGCGAATCCTGGAACTCCTCGACGGCGCCTCGATCGCCGCCATCATCCCGCTGCTGCTGTGGATCGCCGGTCTGTACGACGCGATCCGCAACATCCGATTCTGATTCCGACGAACGGAGGTTCCCGATGACGCACGAACCGTTGCGCGTGGATCCAGTGCGGCTGGCTCAAGCTGGGGAGAAGCTCGAGCAGTTGGCTCAGCAGATCCCGCAGATCAAGCCGGACTTCTCCGTCTCCGGGTCGGATCCGTTGACCGCCGCGATCGGCGCGAAGATCCCTGAGCTCGAAGAGCCGGTAACCGGCTGATGCCCAAGCCATCTGAACTCATGGCGCAGGGCGCGGAACTCGGCCGCACCGTCGGTGCCGCGGCCAACCGCTACGCCGAGACCGATCAGACCCTGTCGCAACGCCTCACGCCGAGTCAGTTCGATGAGAACGGCAACCCGGTCATCGGCTCGGGTACCAACCCGGCCTCCCAAGCAGGACAGTCCGGCATGGGCGGCATGGAGCAGATGGGCCAGATGATGCAGATGCCGATGCAGATGGCCCAGCAGATGGGCCAGATGCCGATGAGCATGATGGGCATGGTCGGCCAGGCTCCGCAGATGGCCATGCAGGCGGCCCAGCAGTTCGGCAAGATGGGCGGAGGCGCCGGCAAGATGGGCGGCGACCCCAAGGATGCACTCGGGGACCCTCCCGGTGGGATTCCCGGCGAACCCCCGCACGACGACAAACCTGCCGACGACAAGCCCGATGACCAGGGCGCTGCCGGGCCGGATGAGGCGAAACCGCAGAGCGCGCCCGCACCGGTACAGCAGGGTGGTGCACCTGCCGAACGCATGGAGCCGATCCCCGTGCAGCCGGACGCCCCGTCGTCCGCGCCGGTTGGACCGACGACTTCACCTGACCAGCCCAAGCCGTTCCGGAGCATTGACCTGTGAGCGGCGACGAGATCCTGATCGTCGACCCAGCGGTGTTGGACAGCGTCGCCGCCGACTTCAGCGGCATCGGCGATGACCTGGACGGTTTGGATGCCGGCGCGCCGCTGGGTGATGCTGCCGCGGGCGTGCCGCAATTGACCACCGCAGCAGCCTGCCGCAACGCCCAGTCGACGGTCGAGACCGATACCGCGGCGCTGGCCGATGCGGCCCGCGATTACGCGGAGAGTCTGCACAAGGCGGCCACTGACTACCGGTTGCGCGACTCTGCTTCAGCGGAGACGATCACGCGGGTGCCGGTCGGCGGCTGAAACCGACGTTCAGGAACCAGCTTTCGGGTGCACCCAGGTCACCGTGTTGCCCCGACCGATGTAGCTCAGTTGCAGGGACGTGCCGGTGACCTCCAGCGGCAGATAGACCAGGGCGTCGGCGGGTCCGGAGCCGTTCCAGCGCAGCCAGAGCACGCAACGGTCGGCCTGATCGGCGGGCATGGCGGACTTCGCCGGGGTGAATTCCCACGGCGAGTAGCTCCACTTCCCGGCGCGCCGGCCATCATGCCCGTGTGATGTCAGGATGCCGTCGGCGCCGAGGGTCACGACGGTCGTGTCCCCCGGCTCGGTCCAGTCCCCGACGAACTGCTGCGGCGTGAATTCCGCGTCACCACAGGGATTGTTGCCGGGGCCCGAGAGCGGGTGGACGGTGGAGACCGACTCCGAGGCTGGCTGTGGCAGCGTGGGCCGGGTTGGCGAACCACACCCGACCGTGCCCATCACGACAGCCGAAAGGGCGCACCCCACAACCGCTTTGGCCATCATCCGGTTGATCACTCGCCCAGCACCTGCAATCCTCGGTTGTAGTAGTCGGTTCGTTCGGCCAGTCCGTAGTGACCGCCGTTGACCATCTCGGTGATCTTCACGATGTCGCCCCCGTCGGCGACGGCGTTGCCGTTCCGGCTGTTCCAGTACCAGAGCGCACTCTTGAAAGCGTATTCCGGTCTCGCCGCCAGCTCGGGATGGTTGACGAAGTCGACGCCGAGATCCTCGCTCATCCTGGTGTAGTTGTAGCGGCCGGTCACCTGGATCGCGCCGCGCCCCTTGTACCGCTCACCGTCACCGGGTTCGGTGTTGCCGAGGTCGGCGCGGCCCTCGTACTCGCTACCGCTGGCGTATTCCTCGAAGGTGCGGAAGCGGTCGGATTCAACGGCCAGCTGCGAGATGAACGCGGCCTGCCGTTCCGGGGTGTCCATCCCGCCGTCGCGCATCGCGTCGTTGAGCGGGCCGACGATCTCCTCGGCGCGTTCCGGGGTGAGTTCGGGCACGATGCGGCGCAGTTCGTCAGCGCTCACCGGGTGGTAGCCGTCGTCTGGTCCGTGGTCACCGGCTTCATCTGCCGGCCGGTCTTCGGGTTCCACGCCCTCGATGCGGTCAGCAGCAGCGGCGTCGCCACGCCGGTAGGCTTCCGCAGCAGCCTGCAGATTCTCGGCGTAGCCGGACAGGTCCGTGCCGAGTTGCCGTGATTGGTTCTCGACGGCGGAGGCGACCTGCTGGCAGGCGAGCGCGGCATCCAGCCCCGACAGCGGCCCCGCCGCACCGCGCAACGCGGGGGCGGCCGACGTGTTGCCCAGTTCCGTGGCGATACCGGCTAACCCAGCAGACGTCTGCTCCAGCACCGCAGGATCCACCCGCAACAACCCGGTCATCGGCGCCCCTCGCAGTCGACCTGAAAATCGTATCCCGGCGACCGGGGCACCTGGTGCAGCAAAATTCTGCTAGTTGCTGTCCTGCGCAGCGCGCCTATACCGTTGGGCGCATGCCCTTCCGTAGTGCGCGGTTGCTAGTGCTGCTCTGGTCGGTGAGCCTTGCCGCCGCTGCCGGTGCGTGGGCAGATGCGGCCGCACCGCCGCACGCCGTCGACCCCGGTTCATCGGAGGGGGCTGCAATCACTCAGCCCGCGACTGCGGCACTCGACACCGACCTCGGGAAGCCGGCCACGCTGGTCGTCAAGCAACTCAAGGTCTTCGGCGACTGGGCTTTCGTCTATGGATCGTTGCTCGGTGCCGACGGCGGGCCGATCGACTACGCCGGCACACCGTATGCGGAGGCCGCCACCAATCACGCGAAGTCACGCAGTTACGCGGCGCTGCTGCGACGCGACGGGGATGGCTGGGCGCTCACCGATCAGGCCGTCGGCCCCACCGATCCCGCCTGGCAGGCCTGGCCGAGCCAGTACGGGGTTCCGGCACCATTGGTCGAGGTTCCGGGGAACTGACGCTTGCTAGGGCGGCGACAGGTACACCACGTTTCCGTACGGGTGGCCGTAGCTGATCCGTTGCGAGCCATCAGGATTGACGTTGTTCGAGCCGATCAGGGTGAGTTGCCCATTGTTATTGGCGGAGACCAACTCGGTGTGCTCATTGCCGTTGATGATCGCGACGTCGCCCGGCCTGGCCTCCGATGCCGGCACCACCCGCCAGCCCTGCGCCTGCAGGCGTTGCGACGTCTCGGCGACCTGATTGCTGTGCCAGTCGATCAGACCGGCTTTCTGCAGGGTTGCGGTCACGAAGTTGGCGCAGCAGACGTCGTTGGGGACGTTCGGGTCCATCGGCAGGTCACCACTGCCCTTGAGTTCCGAGGCGTCTCGGTCGAGGACTTGATCGGCGATGTCGGCCGGGTTGGCTTTGTGGGGCGGGTCGGGTTGCGGCTGGGGTTCCGGCACATCGGTGGGGGGCGCTTCCAGGGTGTCGTCGAACTTGCGGATTTCCGCCCCAGCACGCAGGTCGGCCCAGGTGAATTCGGCCAGCTTCGTTTTGATCTGACTGGTGAACTGCATACCCATCAGGGCCAGTTCCATGCTCATCACCGATGACGTCTCCGCCAACTGGTTCAGCACCGATCCGGGTGACACCGAACCGTCGTCGGCAACCTCCCAACCGGACGCCTGCGCACTGTCGACGGCCTCCCGCAGCTGCGCGCGGATGCCGGCCATCTCCTGCCCACCGGAGGCCATGGCCTGCTGGAGCGAACGCAGCCGATCCCGGTGCTGCTCTTGACCGGAGATCCGCTCACTGAGGTGGTCTTGGGCGGCCGACGAAGCCCTGCCCTCCCACGCCGCCTGCAACTGCGACAGTTTCGCGCGCTGGTCGGCGATCTGGCTGTCGAGGGCGGTGATCGAGGCGCTCAGTTCGCCGGCGCCGGTGGTGAGCGCATCGGCGTTGGCGTCGAGGACCTGCGGGACCGTCAGCACGGAGCCACCGTCCTCCCCCGCTCACACCGACTGGACACGCTCGGAGTGTATCGGCGCACCTGGCGTTGCGGCAGCGGTTGCGAGCCTGGTCGGCGCAGCCCGAGGGCCCTGCCGGTTACGCTGCCCATGCACTGGACGAGAGCGAGGACGTGCACGATGCGGTTCAACCCTCCACCCACCTGGCCGCCGGTTCCACCGGGCTGGTCACCGCCGCCCGGGTGGAGCCCCGATCCGTCGTGGCCTGCGCCGCCGCCGGGCTGGCAGCTCTGGGTGGACGACGCCGTGGGGTACCCAAGCCCGCACTCGCCAGCACCCGCGTACCCACCGGCCTACCCGACACCGTTTCCGGCCGCGCGGCCACCAAAATCCCGGGCCGGGTTGTGGGCGGGCTTGGCGGCGGGTGTCGTAGCGGTGCTCGTGGTCGGTGGAGTGATCTGGCATTTCAGCGGTGGCGATAACCACGGGTCCCACGTGGCGAAGACGTCCGTCGCCAGCGCCTCTAAGAAGGGGCCGCTGTCGTCGCTGACCAAGGACCTGCTGCTGGACCGCTCCCAGTTCACCGGCTTCAGCGGGGACCAGTGGAAATCAGACCTCGGCCGTGGCAGTGCGCCCACCGAAGGGCCTGCACCGGGCAGCTACGGGACTACGAGTCCGCAGGAATGCAGCACGCTGGACACAGGCAAGCCGACGGGCAGTCTGGCGGGAACCCAGGCGGCGTCGTCGGAGCTGAGCGATACCGATCCCGAGGGGACGCACATGGCGTCGGTGTCTTTGACGCTTCCCGCACCCGATTTGGACGTGAAGCGGTACATCGACAGATGCGGGCAGTACACGATCACGTCTGACGTCGGCGGCCAGACGCTGACCCAGACCGTCACACTGCGGCTTCTGCAGCCCAGTGGCCTGCCGAAGTGGGCTACCGCCTACGGCACGACCATTGACTCGAACTCCCCCATCCCCGGGCTCGCGCCGCTGCACGGGTACACGGTGATGGTTCGGGGTGCCTACCGCGATGTGCTGGTCAACGCCGTCCAGTTCACCATGAGCCACGACGCGGGCTATGACGCGGCGGGTGTCGCGGGTCAGCTCACGACGCTGTTCAACGCGCAGGTGGCCAAGTTGGAGGCGGCGCCGTAGGGGTGGGCGATGAGACGCAAGAGAGGACGACCAGGGGGTTCCTGACACCGAGGTCGGCCTGCCGACACCTGATGCCGTGCACGCGCAGATCCCCCAGATGTTCACCACCCAGTACGAGGCCGACGGTGACTGACCCCCGGACCAGCAACGTCGCACCCACCCGGGCTGCGTCGCGGTATAGGCGGTGGTGGCCGGCGGTGGTGGCGATCGTGGCGATGGTGATCGCAGCCCTGGTGATGGTGCCCCGGATGCCGGGTGAAAACGCCCGTGGCGCTTGGCAGCCCCCGGCGCAGACCTCGCTCGCCGAGCCGATGGACGCGCAGCCGGTTGTCGGCTGGCGGGCGCACGTCACCGATCTGGGGTTGCCGGCCGCCGACCCCGGTGCGGTGCAACTCAGCAGGATCGGCGCCACCAACCCGCCGTATCCACGCGACCCGTTCCTCGGAACCCTCGGCGATTCGGCGTATTTCCTGGCCACCAGTCCCGGTGAGCCCACAGCGCGGTGGTGGTTGGTCGGAGTCGATGTCCGCGACGGGCACCGCCTGTTTCCGGCGGTCCCGCTCAACGTGCAGAGCGCCCTTCCGCCGCATTGTTTTCGCAACGGTCCCACCGCGCTGCTGTGTGTGCATACCGGCAATGACGCCGGCCGTACCGTGTGGGTCATCGACTCCCGCAGCGGCGCAGTGATTTTCACCGGCCCCACAGAGCTCAACACCGGTGCCGGGCACAACTGGGTGCAGCAGGTCGGGGATTACGCCGTCGCCGAAACGATGAACAAGGGAATCAGCGGCATCGGCCCACACGGCGAGCTGACCTGGTTCGTTCCTGGTGATGGCACCGTCGGCGGGCGCCAGCCCCGGAACTCGGATCTGCCCACGCAGACGCTGACCAGCCAGCGCAGCGCGCAGCGAGGTTCAGATCAAAGCGTGGTCTTCTCGGTGGTCGACGGCACAATCGCCACCCCGGAACTCAACCCTGACATCGTGCAGCAGAGCACGATCGTGCATTCGAGCGGCTTCGTCGCTGAACTTCACGGCCGCGATGACTCCGCACGCAGGGCGATCGGGTTCTTCGACACCGCCGGTAAACAGCGTGGGCAGCGCAACGACGCCACCGTGACGGCTCTGGGCTGGCAGGACGTGCCGGTGCTGCGCCGAGCCGACGCACCCCATTACTGGGTGTCCAACGCTGAGGGTGAATCGCTTGCTGCGGTACGCCTTGACGGTGCGCTGGCCGCGGTGCGATTAGTGGGATCGCGACTGTTCCTTGGCGCTGACCCCACCCGCTGGGATGCGTGGGTGCAGTACGACCTCGCCACCGGTGAGCAGGCTGCGACCTGCAAGGTCGCCATGGCCGACGACTACTTGGGTTCCCACGGTTCGACCGCGGTGTTCACCTTCGGCGATCCTGACACCGGAATCGGCATGGTCGCGCGTGATCTCGACACCTGCGAGACCCGATGGCGCATGGAACCCGAGGCCGGGTCATCGCGACGGGTGTGGCGGGCCGGGCTCACGCTAATCCAGTTCTCCGCCGATGCCACCGAGTTGTCCAGCCTCGTCGCACCCCACTGAAGCGAGCAATCGCCAGCCCAGGCCGTGACGGACCGGTGCCACACACCCCCTGCTGTACGACGAAAATCAGTGCACCGGACTGGCCGTTTCGTCGCTTAAGCTCGTTAA
This sequence comes from Mycolicibacter acidiphilus, assembly GCF_018455725.1. Taxonomy (GTDB): domain Bacteria; phylum Actinomycetota; class Actinomycetes; order Mycobacteriales; family Mycobacteriaceae; genus Mycobacterium; species Mycobacterium acidiphilum. The sequence continues at coordinate 20,887 of NZ_JAHCLR010000005.1, read as the reverse complement.
CAATAGGCCGGTAGCATCACCGGGACAGTTGTGACTGATGTGAGCGGTGAAAGGTGAGCGACCGTTGAGCCGGAGTGACTTGCAGGAGAGCCGATGACCACCCCTCCTCCGCCAGCACCCCAGGGACCGTATGGCCAACCGGGTCCGCAGGGATCCTGGCCCACTCAACCGCCCGTTCCCGGGCAACCCCCCACCCCACCGCCCGGTCCCCCGGCACCCGGTCATCCAGCACCCGGTCAACCCTATGGGCCCCCACCCGGGCCGTACCCAGGCTGGCCACCGGTTGGACCCCCACCGAAGTCCAATGGATTCAAGTGGGCGCTGCTTGGGGTTGCGTTGATCGCTGTCATCGCGGTCGCGGTCACTATCACCATCGTCGTGCTGCACTCCGGTTCCGACGGTCGCGGCGGCAAGAACGGCACGGGGGCGACATCAGATATCGTCAGCGCCGAGGACACAGGGTCTATCGGAATCATCACCGACGAGCCTACCTGCGACAAATTCATGCCGATAAACAATGCCCTTGCCGCACTGGAGAAAAAGGGCTGGAGTGATCGCAATCCGTCGATTCCAGCCACCGAATGGTCTGCCGATCAGCGAACACAATACGAAGAAATCGCGGCGGCAATGCGCAACACTGCAGACCAGTACGTGACACTGGCGAAGCAGACACCTCATCGCGTCGTTCGGGAACTGTATGAACAATCCATCGCCTATGCGAGATCCTACGCAGACAGCGTGCCCAACTATACTGCGCAAGATGAGCAACTAGCGAGAACTTTCATCAGCGCGACAAACGTCATCGTAAACGTTTGTGAATCAATTACGTACGGTTCGGCGGGAGGAAGAGCAATCCTTGCAGACCCGCAACCTGGATCGCATCAGGTACCCGCACTTGAGGACCCGGCGAAGCCCACACGTTTCCTAACAAGCCCTGATTCAACTTGTAAGGGTGCGATAGCCAACTCAACAGACACGAGCAGGGGCTTGTCCGAATGGCTGAAGATCGACGCGAGCATACCCGCGACGGAATGGACTTCCGAACAGAACGCCATAAATGACGCCGCAAGTCAAACGATGCTCTCCAGCGCGGACAGAGCAGCAGAGTTAGCTACGAGGACCAAGAACACGGTGCTGCAGGATTTTCTCGACCTCGCCGCCCAGTATCAGCGGGTATACGTGAAGGCTGTTCCGACATACGTTGCCGCCGACAGCTACCTTGCCAGTGCAGGAAACCAAGCAAATGCAATAGTTACGGCGGCATGCTTGGCAGTCGGAGGTTAGAGAATGGCCATACCAGAGCCCTCAGATGCCCGCAAACCCGACATGATTCATGGGCTATGGCCCAACGCGGACGAAGACCAATTGGAGTCACGAGGCAAGAACTTCTCGACTGCCGGATCCCAGTTATTGAATGTGCTCCACAGCTGGGACGAACAGAAGCACATGATTTTTAACGACAATATATGGGCGGGTTCGAGCGCAGGAACTGCCGAATCGATATTGCAGCATTATTCTAAGTTATTAGAGGATTTACATACCAAATTTGTCGAGGTTTCCAGACGGTACCAAAAGTTGTCGAAAACAGTACTGGACACCAAGAATGCGATTGTTACGTCTACCAATAATCATCAAGGCAAAATCGATGAATTTCAAAAATCTCTCGACGCAGCTAGGCGAGAGTTAAATAATTCCAATCTAACTGATGACGAGGTAAAGGATCTACAAAATAAAATCACGCGACTCGAACGACAGATCGAAAACGAAGTAACCACGGCGTGGAACGAGAATGCCAAGACCGTCACTGCGGCCGGGAACGAACTTGGGCTCAAACTAGACATGCCCACAGCACCATCTAAACCCGTTGAAACGGGTTCACCGAGCAACACGCTGGACGGACCAGTGCCTGTCGGCAGGAAACAAGGCACTGACCCACTTGTGAGCACGCAAACAGGCACCTCCCCACAGCCACCCCCGAACACCGGCAGCAAACAGGACACCACCCCAGAGGTCAACACGCAAACAGGTACCTCCCCACAGCCACCCCCGAACACCGGCAGCAAACAGGACACCACCCCAGAGGTCAACACGCAAACAGGTACCTCCCCACAGCCACCCCCGAACACCGGCAGCAAACAGGACACCACCCCAGAGGTCAACACGCAAACAGGTACCTCCCCACAGCCACCCCCGAACACCGGCAGCAAACAGGACACCACCCCAGCAGTCAACACGCAAACAGGGGCTACAGCGCCACAACAACCGCTCACTTCGTCCCCTGGTACGGGCGGCACCAAGGTCGGGGGCACTCCCAGCGTTTCGGCACCGTCGTCACCTAGTTCCAGTGGTGGCTCACCGGCTGGTGGTATGCCTTCACCATCGATGACCAGCATGGGCGCTCCGAGTCAGGGCGCGCCGTCGATGGCGAATGCGCCACAACAGCCAGGGCCCGGGCAGCAGAACCCCACCCAGAACACCAACACGCAGCAGAACGGCCCTGGGGATCAATCCGGGGCGCCGGGGTCGCCAGCTGCGGCGGCAGCGGCAGCAGCGGGGGCCGAACCTGCGATTCACGCGGCGTCGGCCGGGGCCGGTGCCGCGCCGGCAGCCGCCAGTGCAGCCTCTGCGGCCAGCGGTGCACCGATAGAGCAAACCGCGTCAACGACGAGTTCCACGGCGCGCGCCGGGACAGCAGCCGGCGAATCAGCCGCCAGTGGGGCGTCCGGTGGCGGGTTCGGTGGACTCGGCGGGTTCGGGGGCCTCCACGGCGGCGGTGGTGGCGGCGGTGGATCGATAGGTCCCTCGATGCCGCTCGGCCCAGCACCGACACCACCACCGGCAGCCCCGGTCACCGCACCGGGCACCGGTGGCCCCGCAGCCGGCGCGTCAGGTGGACCTGGCGGCCAGGGTGGGTCCGGAGGATCAGGCACCCCGGGTAGCGGCGGTGCGGGTGTACACGCCGCGTCGGCAACCGGTGTGCCTGGTGCGGCCGGCGATATGGCCGCGGGCCCCGTTCCGGTCAGCGCCGCCCGAGCCGAACGCGACGCGATCGCCGCTGCCACCTCCGCGGGTGCTTTGCAGCGCAAACGGAACCAGAGCGGCGGTGATCCGGTCGCGGTTGCTCGCCGGATCGCCGCCGCCCTCAACGCACCCGACATCGCCACCGAGATGCTGGTCGCCAGCGAGTTCTACTGGATGACCGCCGTCACCATCGACGGCAGGATCATCCTCGCCAACAGCTACGCCCTGGGCTTCATCCCAGACGGTATACTGCTTCCCGAATCGGTGGTGCTGGTCTCTTCCGACACCAGGGTGCCGATCAGTGATCGGGCACGCGCTGCCACCCACCCGTCATCCGCACTGCAACAGTGGGCGAGCCATCACAACACTCGCCTGCGGGTCGTGATCGCAACCGCCGAACAATTCGTCGGCTCCGACCCCGGCGCGGCCAAGATCGTCCTCGAGCCCGCCGACATCCCTCCCAGCGGCAAAATGAGAGGACGCGACCGGCTGGAAGTAGTGGCACCGGGCAAAGCGGCCCAACTCGCCACGACCGACGACCTGGGGTTGTTCGAACTGATACCACCCGCCCCGACCGCAGCCGAAGCTCCGGCAGATCGACTGATGGAGTTCTGGTACGGCGCGATGATGCCGATGGTCAGCACGGCGCCCGATCGAGGTGTCGCGCATCTGCAGCACTTCGCTGCTTACGCCGGCAACGCCCGTGATCTAGCCCTGTACGCCGCCCACACGGCAATCCATGCGGAGGCCCAACGCGCTGCGGTTGCAGACTGGCTGTATTGGAACTACCTCGTCGAACTGCTCGCGGAGGCGGTACCAGCAGCAGCGATGTTGAGCTGAGTCGCGCAATCAGTCCAGCGCAAACTGCTCGTCCCGCAAACGTACAAGTGCCCGCCCGTCGGTGAGCTCAGGCCGGCATTCAGGGTGCAGCCAATAGAAGTGGACCAGCTTCCAGAGGGCGTCGCCGTTATCCGCATAGAAGTCGGGTCGACCCACAGTTGCCGTCTTCCCGTCAGCTCGCACCAGCGTCATAGAACGCGGCGACAGCCAACGTCGGGGATCGACCGTGCTCATGGCAGTTACCTCCGACCACAGCCCGGTCCGCGACACGATCCCCTCGGCGAACAGGAACCCGTCGACGGTCAGTTGAACATATGCGCAGCCCCGGCGTTTGAGCATCAGCCACAGGAACGACGCACAGACAAGCGCCGGACCACCGAACAGCATGAGAAAGCTTCCGCCGTTGTCGTGGATAACTGCCGGCGTGGTGATTCGGCCCAAGTGCCCGAGAACCGCCCACGTCCCGAACACAACGGTTCCGTCGAGCATCGCCAGCACGCTGAGCACGTCGATCCGTCGGTCAGGTCGAAAGATTGTGCCCTTCGCGCCGGATGTCGCAGTCGGCACAAATTTGATCATCGGAAGCCATCCGGCGATCTGGATGAAGCAGAGCAGTGCAAGACCGGCACACAGGGCTGCCACGACGTACTCGCGGTCCATCCCCATGCGTACTGCCTGTACCGCACAGAACAGGCTGCCGTATACCAACATCCCTGCGGAGAACCACTTCGTCACCTTATTGGGTGCAGTCGCATCCGGAGTGTGCGTTGCGTCCGGCGGAAGTCGCTTGTCACTCCACCGTGTTCGTCGCGGAACGGCCGGGTTGTCACGCTTCCCCGCAGCATCGTTCACGGCCGGAGTCTACCGCCCACCTCGGGGCCTCCAGGTAGGTGCCACCTTGGTTACGGAGCGCCTATGAGTCATCGAAATTGCTGCGCAACCAGCCACCATCGTCCTGGTAGCCTTGGTCGGGACGACCTGACTGATGCCCCGTTGCGTGTCGCGGGGGGACGACACAGGGTTTCGGCGCTGTCACCTGACGTTGACGCCGCTCTGCTCGAATCCATCTGGATCGACGAGAGGAACGGGAACTTGGTTCGCATGGGTAATGTTTCGCTCAGCAATGTCAAGGACATCTACTCGGGAGCCAACTCCTGGAAATCCGTATTCGATCACGCCACAGAGGGGTCGATGGCGGGCCTCGCGAGTGATTTCATCGGCCTGGGACAGAGTGCGGTGCAACAGGGCGCGAAAGCCCTTGGTAACGCGAGGCTGGCAGAAGCGGTGGCGACACCAGTAATCGAAGCCGGATTGCTGATCCTGATGGGTATGTCCAACTCGTTGGGTTTCGGTGAGCCTGAGTCCGGTCACCGTTTCAAGGACGCGTCCAACGAATTCGGTCGGATCGAGCAGACACTGGCGTCGACCCATTCGCCCGGAAGTTGGAAGAGCGACAGTTCGGAAAAATACGACCAGAGGAACGAGAGTCAAAAAACTCATATCCAAGAAATGGCGCAACAGGATGCAACGGTTGCACTTGTCCTCAATGAGCAACGCATCAATGTTAAGGATACGCGCAGCTTCGTTGATAATCGTGCAACAGCCCTCACCGCTGCGATCGCTCCGGCAATAGCCGCAATGGGTTGGGAGTTTCCACCAGGCTCAGGGTTGGCCCTCTCTATGGAAATCCAATGGGCCGCCTACGCAGCAACGGTGCCGTTCGCCTCCGAACGCTACGGCGAGATGCTTAGCCATGCTGCAGATCATGCTGCAGTCATCCAACAGGCTGGGTTCGAATACGACCGAATTGCACGCGAAGCTAACTACACGGTCTCGTGACACAGGATCGTCGGCCATTTGTTTCGGCTGCGTTCCGACAGACTGTCACGACACCCAATGAAGAGAGGCACTGCACATGGGCCGTGAAACACGGGTCAACACCACCGATCTACGCGACCTGGCGGACACACTGCGGGACGTCGCAGCCCACATCAACACCGCCGACCACATGACAAACGGTGTCGCAAAGAATGTTGCATTCAGCCACGGCGTCGCCTGCCTGCAGTCCATCGGAGCACTGTCCGCGGCGAACTATTCACGCGGTGCGGCCGCACAGGCGCTGCAGGCCGTCTCCAACAGCCTGGCCTCAAAACTGGATGCGGCCGCAGGCCAGTACGACAGCACCGACCAGCAGCAGGCGGGCGGCCTCGACGGGCAAATGCACCCGCGCTGAGTTACTGCTAAGACAGGTCGTCGGTGATCTGGCTGAGGTGACCGGTGATGTCGGCCAACTCGGCGTTGATGCGCTCCCGGTCACCCTCGATCGACGTCGTGGCGGCGGCAGTGGCCTTGTGCAACGCCTCAGTGATCCGCTGCTGCACGGTTTCCGCACCCAGCCGAAGCACGCCCTCTTCAATGTGGAGTCCGGTCAACCAGTGACGGCCGTTCAGAGTCACCTCGACGGTTTCGGATTCGTCAGCAGCCGTGAACGATTCACTGTTCATCTTGTACAGCTGATCGTCCATGAGTGACTGCAGGCGCTGAGCCTGGCCCAGCACCGCGGCCACCTGCGGGTGCATCTCCTCGGTCACTTGGACTCCTTACCACCCGGGGTGGTCTTGTTCGACCGGCGGCCGATGACCCCTTCAGTCCAGGCTCGGTCTTCCTTGTACAGAGCCTCTTCCGGATCCATCGCCTTCCCCTTCTTACCTTGGCCTTGGTTCCCGTGGCCGCCCATGGGCATACCGCCGCCCATGCCACCACCAGTACCACCACCGGGACCCGCGCCGGCGGCTGCGCCGCCGGCATGCGGGGTTGGGGTCGCGCTCACCGAGTGGGCCCCCACCCCAGGCTGCAGGGTGCCGCCACCGGCGCCACCGCCGGCACCGCCACCCGCGTGGGCGGGCTTCATGCTGGGGCCCTGCGGCAGATGCGGAGTGGCTTTCGCCGCCGCGGGCATTCCTCCAGGCATACCGCCCGGCATGCCACCGGGCATACCTCCCGGCTTTCCACCGCCAGGTGAGCCGCCTTGAGGCATGCCCCCAGTCGGCGAGGCGGGTTGCTCAGGCATGCTCGGCGCCGAAGGTGTACCAGGCATGGATGGCATCGACGGCATTGACGGGGCACCCGGGCCGCTTCCCGGCCCGCTGGGAGTTCCGCTGTAGGGATTAATGCTCGGAGTCGCTGCCGGTGGCTGATAAGTGATACCCGGAGGCGGCGGCTCCGACTTCACATCATCGAGGTTCGCCCCGATGGCATAATCCTCCATCACATCGTTGGATTTCTTCTGATTGATCTTGTCGTGCATCCAATCGTATGCAAGCCCACCCGCAGCTTCGTAAAGGTCATCCCGACCACCCGGCTGCGGATGGTTATCCACGGCACGCTTATGTTCATAGATCAGGCGATCTGTCTGATCGGACAACGCTTTGCACGAATCGTTCATCGCGATACGCCACTCTCGATGCTTGCTCAGCGCCTCGGCACACGCTTCGGCGGCGTCACCTTCCCAGTGCACCCCGCCAAGGTTGAATTCACTGGCGCTATCGCTGAGCTCTTGACCAGCCTCTCGGCATTTTCGGGCGAATTCCCCCAGATCCACAGTGTTATCCGGATTCTTGACCCGCTTGGCGGCGGCCCGCCATTCCATGTACATGTGCTGCGGACCGGGAGGTAGCGGCATCGACGGCGTCACCGGAGGGGCGGGAATGGGGGGTGGAAAATTTTTAATTGAAATGTTTTTAAGGGACGGAGAATCGCTCTGCAGGGCGTTCTCCCCCTCCCCGTCAAGCGCTTCGTACGCTTCAGCAGCCGCATTGATCGCGTCTGCAAGCTGTTTGGCGACAGTGCGGCCTGCGAGCAAATGCGAATTGACCTTGGTGCGCAGCGCTTGCAACTGGGTCACCGAAGCTTGCGCAACGTGGGTCGAATCCGGCGCCTTGGGAACTTCCGGCAATACGGGTATTTCTTTCTCTGTGAGCTTACCGGCGCGCTCCTTCATGCTCCCAACTTCGGCTTTCAAAGTCATCGCCATGCCAAACCCTCTCCCTTACCGTTCCAGCGCCATCTGGTACCGGCTCTCCTCACGCGGCTCGATGAGCCGGATCGGCAGCTGCCGGTGCCGTGGTGTGCCGATGAAGTTGTCCCGCAACAGAACCCGATCCACACCCTGGTGCGGGGTCAGGTAGGTGGTGGCGTTGGGCCACATCACCCGCGCGGTCTGCCCGACGCGGCCGTTGACCGCGGAGGCGAATTCGCCGAACTGCTGGCCGAGCACCACCTGCGCCCCGGCCGCCGCGGCACGCACCACGAACTGGGTGAACAGCCGGGCGTCGCCGAGGTTGATGGCGGAGTCGACGTCGTCGAACGGCATGTACACCGGGAACCGCTGCCCGGTCTCCCCGATCAGCACGCCGGCCGAGCCGATCGGCAGCTGGTAGTGCCGGTCGCTCACGGGCGTCAGGCCGGACAGCGCCGCCCGCTGCCCGCCGTACAGGCAGGAGAAGCCGTGCGGGGTCTTCGGGGTGGCCAGCGTGGTCAGCAGCACCGTCGACTGCGGCGCCGCACCGAGCGCGATCCGCACCCGGGTGATGGTGTGGTCCGCCCGCACCGACCACCACACGTCCGGCCCGCCGGCCGCGGTGTAGGCGGTGGTGAAGGTGCTGCGCCCCTTGATGACCGACCAGGTTTCGTTCTCGAAGCTGATCTCGGTGGCGCGGTCGTAGTCGTCGAAGCTGCGGGCGCACCGGGCGTCCACACCGTGGCTGGCCAGCTGATCGGCCATCCGTGTCGTGGACGACACCAGGTAGCGGGCCAGTCCGGAGACGCCGTCGGCGCGGCGCTGCGCGGACTTGCGGCATGCTTCGGGGTTGGCGCGCAAGATGATCCAGGTGCGCCGGTGCGCCGGTGCGGGGTTCGGACCCATCACCTGCTCGTAGAGCCCGACCAGGTTCGGCGGTGCACTCCGACCCACCCGATAACCAGCCGACACCACGTCGGCCACCAGTTCCGGGCAGTGCGCGCTGAGCAACCGCTCCACCAGCCGGGTGTCGATGGTGTCGTCGGTGGTGGCGTGCCCGTCGACGATCACGGTCGGGGTGAACGGCCGCGGGATCAGCTCGATGGCGGCTTCCAGCTCCTCGCCCGTCCACCGCATCGCCACGTGGTCGCCCGGCATGACGGTCTGTCCCACAACGGGTTCCGACGGTGCGGGCGGCGCCGTCTTGTGCCGCCGCCGCCACGCCCACAGCGCGGCGATCCAGCCGGTGAGCCGTCGGCCGCGCACGGTGACCACGGCGATCAGCGCCGCCAGCACCGTCAGCGTGATCCCGACCCACGGCTTGCCCCAGGCATAGCCGGCCGCGATCAGCGCCGGGCCCAGCAGGGTCGCCGTCAACAGGTGTCCGGTGGTGAATCGCAAACCCACCCAGGTGCTGTTCATCGGCGCCGCAACGCTCGTCGCACCAGGGCGGTGAGCCCCAGCAGCACCAGCAGCGACGCCCCGCCGATCACCACCATCGTGATCGGCCGCCGGTCCGGCGGCGGGATGTACACCGGCGGCGGGATCTGCTTCACCCGGACCGCGGCGTGCTTCGGCCCGGTCGGGATGTCCCAGGTCAGTGCGGCCACCGGGTCGATCACCCCGGCCCCGACGATGTTGTCGACGCCGCCGCCCGGGTGCCGGGCGGTCGCGGTGATCCGGTTCATCACCTGCGCCGGGGTCAGGTCCGGGAACCGCTGTCGCACCAGCGCCGCCACCCCGGAGACGTAGGCCGCCGAGAAGGAGGTCCCCGAGATCGGCACCGGGCCGTCCTCACCCTGCAGGGCGTTGACCGGGTTGCCGAAGTAGTCGAGCGCGATCAGGTCCTCCCCCGGCGCGGCCGCGCCCACCCACGGGCCGTGCATCGAGAAGCCGCTCGGCACGCCCTCCCGGCTGGTGCTGCCGACGGTGAGCACCAGCGGGTCGTACCAGGCCGGGGTGACGATCGTCGTCACGCTCTTCCAGCCGCGCGGATCCTGCGGGTTGCCCTGGTCGGCCGGCGGATTCTGCGAGCAGTCCCTGCCGGTGTTGCCGGCGGCGACGACGATCACGGCGTTCTTGACATTGACCGCGTAGTTCACCGCCGCGCCGAGCGTGCTCTCGTCGATCGGCCGGGTGGCCTTCACACAGGCCGCCTCGCTGATGTTGATGACGTTCGCGCCCAGGTTCGCCGCATGCACCACCGCCCGCGCCAGGCTGCGGATCGAACCGGCGGTCTGCGTCGTGTTGGGGTCGTTGGGGTCGGTTCGCGCACCGGTGGGCTGGAACGCCTCCGAGGACTGCCGCAGCGAGATCAGCCGCGCCTCCGGTGCGACGCCGACGAACGCGTCGGTGGGCGCGGGCCGCCCCGCGATCAGCGACGCGGTCAGCGTGCCGTGCGCGTCGCAGTCCTCCAGTCCGTTACCGCCGGCCTCGACGAAGTCGCCGCCGGCCTCGGCGGGCACCCGTGGCGACGGCTTGATCCCGGTGTCGATCACCGCGACCGTCACCCCGGCCCCGGTGGCGAACTTCTGCGCCTCGGCGACGCGGAGATAGTCGTTGGCCCACGGCGCGTCCGCGAAGTTGGCGTTGGGGAACGACGTCGGCGCCGCACAGACCCGGCGCTGCTCCATCGGCTGGTCCGGGCCGGTCTCGTCGGGCGGCATCGCGCCCGCGTCGATGATCGGCGGAGCCACCGCCACGGCCGGCGGCGCGCTGAGGAATGCCAGCGCCCCCACCATGAGAATCACGGAGATTCGTCGCACCTCAAAGCCATCCCACTCTGTCTACACGCCCGTTCGAGGCATTGTCGCGGGTAATCCTAACTAGGCCGCTTGTCGGACGTGTCGCGCTGAGGCAAGCGAGTGCCCCGGGAGCAACTAGGCGGAGATCAACTCGGGCCGGGTGTCGCGGACCGGGTAACCGTTGCGCTCGGCCATCGACCGCAACTGGTTCAGCGCGAACGCCCGCCCGCGGCCGCCCTCCGGGATGTCGATGCCGGCCCACAGGCCGACGGCTCCGGGCAGTTCGACGGCTTCCTTCGCGCACAGCCACCGGCGGGGGCAGGCGCGGCACAGGGCCTTGGCCTCGTCATCGGGCGTCGACATCCAGCGCTCCGGGTCAGCCGCGCAGGCGCCCAGCGGGAACTCGTCAACCATGACTGCGGTCATCTGCAGCTACCTCCTCGGAAACGTCGCATCAATCGTGTTGCGTTGCGGATGACGCTACAGTTCGAACCGTCGCAGTGCAACAGTTTGTGCGACGTTTCTGTCACATACCGAAGTTTTCCTGCGGTTTCCAGGGGTTTTACCGCGACGTAACCGAGTATCCGCTGCGGTTTACCACGACCGAACCGCACTTATGCGACTGTTTTAGGGCTGCCTAACCGACGTGCGGCACCGCTACGCTTCGCCGCGAGGTGCAACAGTTACCCTGACAAGGTCGCGGTCGACAGCAGGTCGCGGTCGGTACCAGGTTGAGGAGTCGGTGGAGATGAGCCACGCAGCCACCGACGCCACCGACGAGGACGTCCCGGACCCCGGGATAGCGCGAGCCGGGGCGGCCACCGCTGCACGCCGGCGTGAACTCGACATCAGCCAGCGCCGGCTCGCCACCGACGGCATCATCAACGCCGGCGCACTGATCGCGTTCGAGAAGGGCCGCAGTTGGCCCCGGGACCGCACCCGGGCCCGGTTGGAGGAGGCCCTGCAGTGGCCGCCGGGCGCCATCGCCGACATCCGGCGCGGCGCCGCGGTCCCCAACCGGCCGGCCGCCGCGCCCGAACCAGCGAGCCCGCCGCGGGTCGACAGCCAGGAAGCCAACGTCATCGCCCAGGTCGTCACCGCCGCGGTCGACAACTGCCGGGCCGCCGCCGAATCACTGCCGGCGATCACCGCCCCCGGTTTCACCGCCCGGCTCAACGGGATCCTGGCCGAACTGCGGCAACTGGAATCGGTCGCGTCCCGGTCGATGGAGGTGTACGGCGTCACCGCGGCGCTGATCAACGCCCTGGGCACCATCCGGCGGCACTACAACGGCCTGATGCTCACCGGCGCGGCCGCGCCCACCGCAACGCTCGGGCAGCGCCTCTACGCCTGCCGGCACCGCTCGAACCTGTCCGTTTCGGAAGCCGCCCAGGCCGCCAACGTCGCGGAGGAGGCGGTGCGTCAGGCCGAGGCCGACGAGGAACTGACCTCGGACGTGTCGGCGGCACTGGAGACGCTGGTGCGCACGATCAACCTGGCGTGACCGCCGGTTACGAGTGGCTGCTCCACCACGCGGAGAGCTGTTCCAGGGTAGGACCGCCCTCCCCGCCGTGCACCACGCTGAGGAACAACTGGGCGTAGTTCGACCAGGCCAGTGTCGGGCTGCCCTGCTGGCTGCCGCACATCAGCATGCCGCTGGCCTGCTGCGGCGTCGCGGCACGATGCCACGGTCCCGGCGACTGGACGCCGCCCGGGCAGTTCACCAGGCTGGTCAGGCCCGTCGCCTCCTCGAAGCCGGCCCGCAGCCCGTCGACATCCGGGAACAGGGTGAAGGTGGCCGACGCCGGTCCACCGGGATCGGTGTTCCGCCGGCAGGACAGCTTTGCGACGGCCTTGCCCTCCAGCGGGGCCGCGGTGCACGCCTCCTTGGCGTAGCCGGCCGGCAGCAGGCCGGACAGCCGGTCCTGCATCTCCGCGGAGCCCATCGGCGCCGACGGCTCGGCGATCTCGTCACCGTGCCCGCGGTGCGATCGGACGATCAGCACGACCGTGAGCAGGATCAGCACCGCCGCCACCGCGATCAGTGCGTTGCGGCGCTTGGCGCCGCTGTCGGGCAGTGGGTGCGCGTGCCGTGACGGGCCGCGCGGCGGCCGGCCGGGACCCGGCCACGTGCTGGTGCCGAAATGCGGGCCGGGCGACGGGGTGGAGGCCAGCCCCGGCGGCGGCGTCAGCACCATGCCCGGCGGCGGGGTGTGCGTCGGCCCCGGCGGCGGGGTCGGCGTCGGACCCGGCAGCGGCGTGGGCGTCGGCCCAGGCAGCGGCGTGGGGGTCGGCCCGGGCGGCGGCGTCAGCACCATGCCGGGCGGAGTGGTGTGCGACGGGCCCGACGGCGGCGGCGTGGGCAGCGGCGTCGGTGACGGGTTCGACGGCGGCGGTGTGGGCACCGAACCCGGCGGCGGGGTGAGCACCATGCCCGGCGGCGGCGTGGGCGTGCTGACCTGCGGCGCCGGGTTCTGCCCGCCCGCAGCCGCCGACATCCGCGCCGGGCTGCTGCTCAGCGCCCGGTACGCGGCCCGCGCCAGGTCACCGGCGCTGGCATAGCGCTCCTTGGGGTCCTTGGCCATCCCGCAGGCGATGACGTCGTCGAATCCGGCCGGAATCTCCGGAGCCAGCCGGCTCGGCATCGGCACCGGCTCCATCAACTGCGCGGTGATCAGCGCACCGGGATTGTCGGCGCGGTACGGGGGTGACCCGGTGAGGCATTCGTAGAGCACGCACGCCAGCGCGTACACGTCGATGCTGGAGTCCACCTCGTCACCGGTGAACCGCTCCGGCGCGGAGTACTTCCAGGTGCCGACCGCGTTGCCCATCTGGGTCAGCCGGTCATCGGTGTTCGCACTGGCGATACCGAAGTCGCACAGGTAGGCGAAATCGTCGCGTGCGACCAGGATGTTCTCCGGCTTGATGTCGCGGTGGATCACCCCGGCCGCGTGCGCCGCGTCCAGCGCCGACGCCGCCTGGCTGATGATGTTCACCGCCCGCCGCGGCGGCAACACACCGGCCTCGCGCAGGATCGCGGCCAGATCCAGCCCCTGGATCAGCCGCATGTCCAGGAACAGCTGCCCCTCGAGCTCACCGAAATCGTGCACCGGCACCACGTGCGGTTCCTGCAGCCGGCCGGCGGTCCGCGCCTCACGCTGCAGCCGTTCCCGGAACACCGGATCCTGGCTCAGCGCCGGCGAGAGAAGTTTGAGCGCGACGGTCCGGTCTTTGACCAGATCGTCGGCCTCGTAGACCTCACCCATGCCGCCGCGGCCGAGCAGTCGCTTGAGCTGGTAATGCCCGAACTGCGACCCAACCCGCGAACCCTGCGCGGTGTCGCTCATCGCCGACTCCTTAAGACCAACCGACGACCTCAACCGTGATTGCCTGATCCGACCTTCCTGAGATGGCCCACGAGACGCAGCCTGTCATACAGCAATGATGACACCAGGCCCGAACTCGCCCCGTAACGGTAGCAGCCGACCCCCGTCGGTCAGCCACCTTCGAGACACAGCTGTAACCGCGATGCAGCTTCGCCGGTCATGTCCCGTGAGTATCGTTTGCAACATGGGTGACCGGGGGAAATGGACCGCTGGCGACGTGCCGGACCAGTCCGGGCGGGTGGCCGTCGTCACCGGTTCCAACACCGGGATCGGCTATCACACCGCTGCGGTGCTGGCCAAGCACGGCGCCCGGGTGGTGCTCGCGGTACGTGACCTCGACAAGGGCCAGGCCGCCGTCAAGAAGATCACCCGCGCCGCGCCGGACGCCCAGGTCACCGTGCAGGAACTCGACCTGAGCTCGCTGGAGTCGGTGCGCGCTGCCGCCAAGGCACTGGGTGCGGCGTACCCGCGGATCGACCTGCTGATCAACAACGCCGGCGTCATGTACACCCCCAAGCAGACGACGGTCGACGGGTTCGAGCTGCAGTTCGGCACCAACCACCTCGGACCCTTCGCGCTCACCGGCCTGCTGCTGCCCCGGATGATGCGGGTCAAGGGATCCCGGGTGGTGACGGTCGCCAGTGCGGCCCACCGGATCATGGCGCAGATCCACTTCGAGGACCTGCAGTGGGAGAACGGCTACAACCGGATCGCCGCCTACGGGCAGTCCAAGCTGGCGAATCTGATGTTCACCTACGAGTTGCAGCGCCGGCTGGCCGCCAAGCACAAGTCGACGATCGCCGTCGCCGCACACCCGGGCGTCGCCAACACCGAACTGACCCGCTACCTGCCGGCGTTCCTGCGCCCAGCCGACCGGCTGCTGATGCCGCTGGTGGTGCAGAGCGCGGCGATGGGCGCGCTGCCGACGCTGCGCGCCGCCACCGACACCGCCGTGCAGGGCGGGCAGTACTACGGCCCGGACGGCATCGGCGAGCAGCGCGGCCACCCGAAGCTGGTGGACTCCAGCAAGCAGTCCCAGGACGTCGAACTGCAGGACCGGCTGTGGGCGGTCTCCGAGGAACTGACCGGGGTCACGTTCCCGGTGTAGGGCTTTCGGGCTCCGGCACCGATAATGTCGTCATGCGATCTGTTCAGGAACATCAGCGGGCCGTCACCGACCTGATCCGGCCCCGCCCACCGGTCACCGCCACCCTGGTCGACGCCGAAGGGCTGGTGCTGACCGAGGACGTGATCGCACCGATCTCGCTGCCGGTGTTCGACAACTCCGGCATGGACGGCTATGCGGTGCTCGCCACCGACATCCCCGCAGCCACCTCCCCCGAGCACCCGGTCACCCTGCCGGTCGCCGAGGACATCCCAGCGGGCCGCACCGACGTCCCGACGCTGGCGGCCGGCACCGCTCACCGCATCATGACCGGCGCCCCGATGCCGGCCGGCGCCGACGCGGTGGTGCCGGTGGAGGCCACCGACGGCGGCGCCGACGTCGTCACGATCAGCGCCCCCACCGCCCACGGCCGGCACATCCGCCGGGCCGGCGGCGACGTCGCCGAGGGCGCCATCGTGCTGCGGGCCGGGCAGGTGGTCAGCGCCTCGGTCGCCGGGCTGGCGGCGGCGCTGGGGCTGAAGGACCTGCCGGTGCGGCCGCGGCCGCGGGTGCTGGTCATCTCCACCGGGTCGGAGCTGGTCGAACCCGGTCACCCGCTGCAGCCGGGGCAGATCTACGAGTCCAACGGGGTGATGATCGCCGCCGCGGTGCGCGCCGCCGGCGCCGAGGTAGTGGGCACCGCAACCGTCCCCGACGACACCGCGCAGTTCGAGGCGGTGCTGGACCGGTACGGCGTGCACGACGGGGCGGTGGACCTGATCATCACCAGCGGCGGGGTGAGCGCCGGCGCCTACGAGGTGGTCAAGGACGTCTTCGGCCGTTCCGGCGACCAGGGGGTGGAGTTCGTCAAGGTGGCGATGCAACCGGGGATGCCGCAGGGCTTCGGCCGGGTCGGCGCGGCCGCGATCATCACCCTGCCCGGCAACCCGGTCAGCGCCCTGGTCTCCTTCGAGGTGTTCCTGCGCCCGGCGTTGCGCCGCGCGATGGATCTGCCCGCCCCCGACCGTCCCCGCCGCGAGGCGGTGCTCAGCGAGAAGATCACCTCACCGCCCGGCAAACGGCAGTTCCGCCGCGGCCTGCTCGACCACCACACCGGCACCGTCACCAATTACGGCCCGCCCGCCTCGCACCATCTGCGGTACCTGGCGTCGGCGAACTGCCTGCTGGACGTCGCCGAGGACGTGACCGAGGTGCCGGCCGGCACCCGGGTGCAGGTCTGGGACCTGACCGACTGAGACGAACGGCTCCGTAAGATAGCCGGGTGGCCAGACGCCCCCGCCCCGCAGACGCCCCCGGTGGTCTGCGGCACCTGACCGACCTGGTGCGGTCGACGGTGCCGCCGATGCACCCCGCCGGATTGCCGTTCGTCTCCGGCGCCCTGGGGCTCGCCGCCCTGGGTCGCCACCGGCCGTGGCTGCGCCGCGCCGGCCTGCTGGCCGCCGGGGCCTGCGCCGGATTCTTCCGGCATCCGCACCGGGTGCCGCCGACCCGCCCGGGGGTCGTGGTGGCCCCCGCCGACGGCGTCGTCTGCCTGGTCGACACCGCAACGCCGCCACCGGAACTCGGCATGGGCGACGTCGTGCTGCCCCGGGTCAGCATCTTCATGTCGGTGCTCGACGCCCACGTGCAGCGCGCCCCGATCGCCGGTGAGGTACTCGACGTGCGGCACCGGGCGGGCCGGTTCGGCTCCGCAGACCGTGCCGACGCCAGCACCGACAACGAGCGCAACAGCGTGCGGATCCGCACCGCCGACGGCGCCGAGGTGGTGGCCGTGCAGATCGCCGGCCTGCTGGCCCGTCGGATCGTCTGCGACGTCGCGCCCGGCGACCGGCTGGCGATCGGCGACACCTACGGCCTGATCCGGTTCGGCTCCCGCCTCGACACCTACCTGCCGATCGGCACCCAGCCCCTGGTCAGCGTCGGCCAGCGGATGGTCGCCGGCGAGACCGTCCTGGCAGTGCTGCCATGACCGGTACACCCCGCGCACGGCGCACGGTGGGCCTGCACATCCTGCCCAGTTCGATGACGGTGCTGGCGCTGTGCGCCGGCCTGACGTCGATCAAGTACGCCCTGGACGGCCAGGCGCACCTGGCGATGGCGCTGATCGCCGCCGCCGCCATCCTCGACGGGCTCGACGGCCGGGTAGCGCGCATCCTCGACGCCGAGTCGCGAATGGGCGCGGAGATCGACTCGCTGGCCGACGCGGTGAACTTCGGGGTGGCGCCTGCGGTGGTGATCTACGTGTCGATGCTGTCGACGCAGCCCGCCGGCTGGATCGTGGTGCTGCTGTACGCGGTCTGCGTGGTGCTGCGGCTGGCCCGGTTCAACGCGCTGCTCGACGACACCGGCCTGCCCGCCTACACCAAGGAGTTCTTCGTCGGGATGCCCGCGCCGGCCGGCGCGATCTGCCTGATCAGCCTGCTCGCCGCCAAACTGCAGTTCGGCGAAGGCTGGTGGACGTCGCAGTGGTTCGTCGGCGCCTCGGTGGTGGGGATCGCGATGCTGCTGGTCAGCCGAATCCCGATGCGCAAGATGCACGCGGTGTCGGTGCCGCCGCACCTGGCCGCGGTGCTGCTGGCTGTGCTGGCACTGGTGGCCGCGGCGGCGTTCCTGTTCCCCTACATCCTGGTCATGGTGCTGGTGGTGGCCTACCTGGCCACGATCCCGTTCTCGATCCGCAGCCACCACTGGGTCGCCTCGCACCCCGAATCGTGGGAGGACGCCCCCAAGCAGCGGCGGGCGGCCCGCCGGGCGATCCGCCGGGCGCAGCCGAACCGCCGGTCCATGCCACGGCTGGGGGTGCGCCGGCCCGGTGGACGGTCCACGGCCCGGTTGGGGCTGCGCAAACCCGGCCGCTGACCATCTGAGCCGTAAACACATTCGTCAACACCGCAGTAGACTGCTGAGATGTTGCGCGTAAGCGATGAAACCCGAGACCGCATCCTGCGGATCGGCCGTGAGGAGTACGACGGCGCATCGGCCGATGAGACGGTGCGCCGCCTCATCGATGAACACTGGCGCTCCAAGGCCGTTGCCGCGGTGCAGCAGTACCGGGAGGCCGACCCCGAGGCCTGGGCGGCATACATCGCCGATGCGGACGCATCCGGTCTGGCGGACGCCCCGATCACCGACGACTGGGACGACGCGAAGTGAGCCGCCGGCCCCCGATCGAGCCCGGCCAGGTCTGGTTCGTCGACTTCGATCCGGTGCGGGGCCGCGAGCAGGGCAAGGATCGGCCTGCCCTCGTCGTCTCATCCAGATTTCACCTCGACGTGACCCTAGGGCACCTGGCCTGCGTGCTGCCGTTGACCAGCGTCGAACGGCGCGGCTGGCTGCATCGCGTCCACGTCGCCGCAGGTGGCGGCTGGGTGATCACCGAGCAGATCCGCACCGTCTCCGTCGAACGCTTCCGACGGCCCGCACCGGAGATCCGCCTGTCCGAGTCTGAACTGGCCGACGTGCGCACGATCCTAGCCCAAATGCTATTCGTCTGAGCCGTACCGGCGAGCTCATGCGGCGGCTATGCCGATAATGGCCCGGTGGGCTCCGACACCTCCCGGCATCTGACGCTGATCGCCCGACTCAACACCGCGGCCGTCGACACCCGGCGCGGCGTCATCCGGCTGCACCCGGAAGCCGTTGCCGCCCTGGGCATCCGGGAGTGGGACGCGGTCTCGCTGACCGGCTCCCGGACGACGGCGGCGGTCGCCGGGCTGGCCGGTGCGACCACCCCGGCCGGCGTGGTGCTGCTCGACGACGTGACGCTGTCGAACGCCGGGCTGCGGGACGGCGCTCAGGTGCTGGTGGCCCCGGTCACCGTCCACGGCGCGAAGTCGGTGACGCTGAGCGGCTCCGCACTGGCGTCGAACACGGTACCGCCGGCCACCCTGCGGCAGGCGCTGCTGGGCAAGGTCCTCAGCGTCGGCGACGCGGTGTCGCTGCTCCCCCGCGACCTCGGTCCGGGCACCTCGACGTCCGCCGCCACCACCGCGCTGGCGTCGGCGGTCGGGATCAGCTGGACCTCGGAGTTGCTGACCGTCACCGGGGTGGATCCGGCCGGACCGGTGAGCGTGCAACCGAATTCATCTGTGGGCTGGGGCAACGGGATCACCGTGTCCTCACCGGCGGCGACCGCTGCCCCGGCCGCTCCGGTGCGGGTCGCCGTCGACGAGCTGAAGGGGTGCGAGGCGCAGGCCGCGAAGCTGGCCGAATGGCTGAAGCTGGCGTTGGACGAACCGCAGCTGCTGCAGACCCTCAACGCCGCAACGGATCTCGGGGTGCTGGTGTCCGGGCCGGCCGGGGTCGGCAAGACCACCCTGGTGCGCGCGGTCTGCGCCGGGCGGCGGCTGGTGGAACTCGACGGGCCGGCGGTGGGGGCACTGGCCGCCGACGACCGGCTGGCCGCGGTCCGCGCGGCGGTCGCCCGGGTGGGTGAGAGCGGCGGCGTGCTGCTGATCGCCGACGTGGAAGCGCTGCTGCCCGATCCGCCGGAGCCGGTCTCGACGCTGATCCTCACCGAACTGCGCACCGCGGTGGCCGCCGCCGGGGTGGCGTTCATCGCCACGTCGGCACTGCCGGATCACGTCGACGCGAGGCTGCGGGCGCCGGACCTGTGCGATCGGGAGCTGCGGTTGAGCCTGCCCGACGGCCCGGTCCGGGCGGCGCTGCTCACTGGGATGCTCCGATCGGTGCCAGGCGGCAGCCTCGATCTGGGTGAGATCGCCGACCGCACACCTGGTTTCGTCGCCGCGGACCTGGCGGCGCTGGTCCGGGAGGCGGCGCTGCGGGCGGCGTCGCGGGCCAGCAGCAACGACGAGGCACCGAAACTCATCCAGGATGATCTGGTCGGCGCGCTGAGCGTGATCCGGCCGCTGTCCCGATCGGCGACCAGCGAGGTGTCGGTCGGCTCGGTCACCCTCGACGACGTCGGCAACATGGTGGCGACCAAGCAGGCGCTGACCGAGGCGATCCTGTGGCCGCTGCAGCATCCGGACACCTTCACCCGGCTCGGCGTCGAACCGCCGCACGGGGTGCTGCTGTACGGGCCGCCGGGCTGCGGCAAGACGTTCGTGGTCCGGGCGCTGGCGGGCTCCGGCCGGGTCAGCGTGCACACCGTCAAAGGTGCTGAGCTGATGGACAAATGGGTCGGCAGCAGTGAGCGGGCGGTGCGGGACCTGTTCCAGCGGGCCCGCGACTCGGCGCCGTCGCTGGTGTTCCTCGACGAGGTCGACGCGCTGGCGCCGCGGCGCGGCCAGAGCTTCGACTCCGGGGTGACCGATCGGGTGGTGGCCGCGCTGCTCACCGAACTCGACGGCGCCAACCCGCTGCGTGACGTGGTGGTGGTCGGCGCCACCAACCGCCCGGAGCTGATCGACCCGGCGCTGCTGCGGCCGGGCCGGCTGGAGAAGCTGGTGTTCGTCGAGCCGCCGGACGCCGACGCCCGCCGGGCGATCCTGCGGGTGACCGGGAAGTCGGTGCCGCTGCACGGCGACGTCGACCTCGACGCGCTGGCCGCCGATCTGGACGGCTACAGCGCCGCGGACTGCGTTGCGCTGCTGCGTGAGGCGGCGCTGACCGCGATGCGCCGCTCGATCGACACCGCCGACGTCACCGCAGCCGACGTCACCGCTGCCCGCGAGACGGTCCGGCCGTCCCTGGACGCCGCCCAGGTCGACGCGCTGCGGGCGTTCGCCGAGGGCCGGTAATTCCCGCCACCGTGCAGAGTTCACCACCCCGACCGGGCTGTTGCGGA
>NZ_JAHCLR010000049.1 GCF_018455725.1 Mycolicibacter acidiphilus | reverse complement strand
ACACCAGTCCACGCACTCTCGATCCGGAAGAGCCGCTTTAACCCAGCCGCTCCAGGCCACGTTCAGTGGGTTCAGAGAAATGATGAGAAATGGTATCGAGCGGAATGGGTTGACTATCAGTTCGAGCAGGAACGTAGCTGGCAGATCGGTGTACCGGGCAATCCCGCAGCACCCCACGGCGGTCAGAATCGGTGGGCGCCGGTCAGCATCCAAGACATTTACAATGTCCATAATTCCAACCCGAAGATAGACATCCACATCCCGGATGTGTGCGGTCAGGAATTCTATATCCCGCCACGGTCGTGACGAAAAGCATGAGGGCGCGTTGGTTCGGGCGATACGGTTCGTGGGGCTTGGTCGTGCTGGTATTGGCTGCCGCTGTGGCCGCCGGTGTTGTGTGGGTTACCCACGACAGCACCACCCCGCTGGAAAAAGACTGCGCGACGGTGCGAGATCTCGGCGGCCAGCTGCATGAACTGGGGGTGTGGATGACCGCCCGCTTCGATGACAACACTGACGATGACCTCAGCGACGTTGTTGAGAGACAGTCGGCGCTCGATGGCAGGCTGCGCGCGGCCGCGGAAGCTGTGTCGACGCCGGAGTTGAGGAAGCCCCTGAGGGTCTGGGCGGATGCATTGGCGCTCGACGCGAAGCTGCAGCGCGAAGCCAACGAGTCGACTGCCTCCGACCCGCAGCCGCAATGGGTGCGCGAAGCGCAGGAGGCGAACCTGTTGTCCGACGACGCGATCGCGGCGCTCGACCAGCAGTGTCCAGGGCTCAAGCGGACGGTGCTTGGTCACTAGACTGACCGCCGTGCCTGACCTGCACCTCACCGGTGATCCCGCCGCCGACGCCCTGCTCTCGGACAACCCGTTCGCGCTGCTGATCGGCATGACACTCGACCAGCAGGTGACGATGGAGTCCGCGTTCGCCGGCCCGAAGAAGATCGCCGACCGGATGGGCGGGCTGGACGCGCATGACGTCGCCGCCTGCGACCCGGAGAAATTCACCGCGCTGTGCTCGGAAAAGCCTGCGGTGCACCGGTTTCCGGGTTCGATGGCGACCCGCATCCAGGCCGTCGCGCAGATCGTGGCCGACCGCTACGACGGGGACGCGGCGAACCTGTGGACGGTTGGGAATCCCGACGGTGCGGAGTTGCTGAAACGGATCAAGGCGCTGCCCGGCTTCGGCGAGCAGAAGTCGAAGATCTTCCTGGCGCTGCTCGGCAAGCAGTACGGCGTGACGGCACCGGGGTGGCGGGCGGCGGCGGGGGATTACGGTGCCGACGGCACGTTCATGTCGGTGGCCGACGTCGTCGACGCCGACTCCCTGGAGCGGGTCCGGTCCCACAAGAAGCAGATGAAGGCCAACGCGAAGGTAGGTGCAAACCAGCAATGAAAACCCACTTGCCATGCCCGTGCGGTGAAGTCCTGGTCGGCAAGGACGAAGACGACCTGGTCGCCGTCGCGCAGCAGCACCTCGCCGAGGAGCATCCCGGCCGTAACTACGACCGGGACGCCATCTTGTCCATGGCGTACTGACCGCGAACGTGCAGAACCCACCGGTGCCGCCTGGCGGTTTGCCGGTCAGTTCTGCACGGTCGCGAGAGAAGGCAAGGGGTCAGGGCACCACGGTCGAGCCGATGGTCGGCAGGAAGTTGCACTGCCGCTCGGTGGTGCTGACCTGGCCGAAGATCGTCGACATGATGCTGCCCGAACCGGTGTCGACGATCGCGGTCAGCGTCGTCGGACCCTCCGGGTTGATGTCGGAGCGCGGCTTGAGGGTGGCGCTGCCGGACTTGCCGGTGGTCAGGTTCACCCAGGTGACGTTCAACGGCAGCTTCTGCACCTCGGCCGGACCCGACGTGCCGACCGCGGTGAACACGTAGGCGGTCTGGCCGGGCTTCGGGCCGGGGGTCGGGATCGGGGCCGGGCCCGCCACCGACAGCGCGGTGGCGATCGAGTTGCCGCCGTCGGCGAGGCAGTTCTGCCCGATCGACGGGTACATGAAGTCCTGGGTGGGCGGTGCGTCCGGCCCGAATGCCGCACCGGCCGGCTGGGCGGCGGTCTCGGCGGCGGGTGCGGCGGCCTCCGGGGCCGGAGCCGGAGCGGGTGCGGCCTCGGGTGCCGGCGCCGCCTCGGGCGCCGGAACGGCCTGGGCCGCCGTGTGCGCCATCGGCCCCACCGCATTGGCCGGGTCGATCCCGCTGGGCAGGTGCGCCATCTCGCCGGGGATCGCACCGGCCGCCGGGACGTGCGCGGTCTCGGCCGGTGTCTGCACGAACTGCGCCACCGAGTCCGCGACCGACTTGGAGTCGGCCGGGGCAGCGGAGTTACCGAGGAACGCCGAAGCCGCGGCCATCAGCAGCGACGACGCGCCGGCCGGGTCGGCGGCCGCCTGCTGGATCACCGGGCTGAGCTGTTCGATGGCCGGCAGCCCGGGCAGTTGGGCCGCCGAGGGCAGCGGCAGCGGCGGGCCGGCCGGCTCGGCCCAGGCGACACCGCCCAGCACCAGCGCGGCCGACGCGCCGATCGCAACGGCGGCGCTCGTCGTGGCGCACAGTCTCCGGATCCCCGACATGACTTCTCCAATCCTGGGCGGTGGCTTGCTGAAATCCGAAGTTAGCGCGTTACTGGTGAGGCTCAAGTGACACGTGTGTCATTTATCCAACCGTTACGGAGCCGAACCGCGACGGTGATCCGACAGCCGTTCGCTAGAGTCGTGCCGGTAGACACCACCTCCACCGCCCCGGTCACCCGCTCACGGGCGAATCGACTGACCGCATGGGGCCCGCTGCTGCTGGCGGCCAGCATCAGCGCACGACTGGCCTGGACGTACCTGACGCCCCGCGGTGCGAACTTCGTCGACCTGCACGTCTACATCAGCGGAGCCGCCGCACTGAACCGGCCGGGCACCCTCTACGACTACGTCTACGCCGACCAGACGCCCGACTTCCCGCTGCCGTTCACCTACCCGCCGTTCGCCGCGATCGTCTTCTACCCGCTGCACCTGCTGCCGTTCGGCCTGGTGGCATTCCTCTGGCAGCTCGGAACCATCGCCGCGGTGTACGGCGTGGTCCGGGTCAGCCAGCGACTGCTGGGCGGCTCAACCGGCAGCGAGCCGACACGCGGCCGGCGAGTGGCCATGCTGTGGACGGCGGTCGGCCTCTGGATCGAACCGCTGCGCAGCACCTTCGACTACGGCCAGATCAACGTGATCCTGGTGCTGGCGGTGCTGTGGGCGGTCTACAGCCGCCGCTGGTGGGTGTCCGGGCTGCTGGTCGGGCTGGCGGCCGGGGTGAAGCTGACCCCGGCGATCGCCGGGGTGTACTTCGCCGGGGCGCGCCGGTGGGCCGCCGCCGTCTTCTCCGCGGTGGTGTTCTGCGGCACCGTCGCGGTGTCGGCGTGGGTCACCGGCGATCAGGCCCGGCGCTACTTCACCGAACTGCTCGGCGACGCCCACCGGGTGGGACCGGTCGCCACCTCGTTCAACCAGTCCTGGCGCGGTGCGATCTCCCGGATCCTCGGCCACGACGCCGGCTACAGCGCTCCGGTGCTGATCGCGATCGCCGTCACCGCGGTGCTCGCCGTACTGGCCTGGCGGGCACTGGCGCCGGGCGATCGGCTGGGGCAGTTGCTGGTGGTCGAACTGTTCGGCTTGCTGGCCTCGCCGATCTCCTGGACGCACCACTGGGCCTGGTTGCTGCCGCTGATGATCTGGCTGTTGCAGGGTCCGCTGGCCGACCGTCGCGGCGCGCAGGTGCTGGGCTGGGGCTGGCTGGCGCTGACGCTGATCGGGGTGCCCTGGCTGCTGAGCTTCGCGCAGCCGAGCATCTGGCAGGACAGCCGGCCCTGGTATCTGGCCTGGGCCGGGCTGATCTACGTGGTGGCCGCGCTGGCGACACTGGCCTGGGTGGCGGGAACCCGCCGTCAGGCGCGGCGGCGATAGGCGCTGACGACGTCGGGATCGGGGTCGACGCCCAGGCCCGGGCCCGTCGGCACCGTGATCCGGCCCGCGGTCGGGGTCAGCGCATCGCCGTAGATCGCCGCCTCCAGTTCGAACCAGCGCCACTCGATCATCGCCTCCCGAGTGCCGAGCGCGGCGGTGGCGTGGACGGCGGCGAGCAGTCCGGGACCGGAGTAGAACGAGTGCGTCATCACCGGGATGTTGCGGACGGCGGCCAGCGGGAAGACCTTGCACAGCTCGCTGATGCCGCCCATCTTCGCCGGCGAGGGCTGCACGAAATCGACGGCACCGACGGCGAGCATCCGCTCGAATTCCAGTAGCGTGCCGACGTTCTCACCGGACGACACCGGCAGACCGGTGGTCCGGCGCAACTCGGCCAGCCCGTCGAAGTTCTCCGGCGGCCACAGCGGCTCCTCGAGGAACGTCAGCCCGACGGCGTGCAGGTCCGGTGCGAGAGCCCGCGCCTCCGCCAGGGTCCAGGCACAGCCGGCGTCCACGATCAGCCGCGCATCCGCACCGGCCTCCGCGCGCGCCGCCGCGATCGCCGGAATGCCCGACTCGTGCAGTTTGAGGACGGTGAACCCGGCGTCGACCGCGCGCCGGACCGCGGCGCGAACCAGGTCGGGCTCCCGGTAGCACGCCAGGCTCGCGTAGCAGGGCATCGTCGCGACCCCGCCGCCGAGCAGCGCGCTGACCGGCGCGCCGGCCCGCTTGCCGGCGATGTCCCACAGCGCGATGTCCACCGCCGACAGCCCGTAGGTCAGCACCCCGCCGCGCCCGAACACGTGCAACCGGCGCTGCACGTCGGCCATCAGCGGCTCGATGGCGGCCGCGTCCCGGCCCACGCACAGCGGGGCGATCAGCTCATCGACGGCCAGCGTGACCAGATCGACGGCGTGCAGACCGAAAGCCTCGCCCCAGCCTTCGAGCCCGTCGTCAGTGGTCACCTTCACCAGCAGCGCGTCGGCCGCGGAAAGCCTTGCGCCCCACAGTGATGCACCCGGTACCGCCGTGTCGCTGATCGGGATGCGCAGCGGAATCGCCTCGACAGCGACGATGGTGGTGGCAGGCATGCGCGCTACCCTTCGGCGAGGATCTGGTTGATGTCACCGGCCATCGCCACGTCGTTCCCGGTGATCCCACCGGCCGAATGCGTCACCAGCGAGAATGCGACTGTCCGCCACCGGATGTCGATGTCCGGATGATGATCCTTGGCCTCGGCGTGCTCGGCCACCCGGCGGACCGCGTCGATCCCGGCGAGAAACGACGGGAATTTCACCGACCGCCGCAACACGCCGTCCGTATGCTGCCAGCCGTCGAGTCCGGTCAGCGCCGCCGCGATCTGTTCGTTCGTCAACACAGCCATACAACGACCGTAGGACGGTATACGGTCCTACGCCATGACCAACCAGATCGTCGTCGCGGGCGCGGTGATCGCCGGATCCGCGGTGCTGGTCGCTCAGCGACGCCGACCGCCGGAATTGGCGGGCCGCTGGGAACTGCCCGGCGGCAAGGTGATGCCTGGTGAAACGGAACCGGCCGCACTGGCCCGGGAACTGGCGGAGGAACTGGGCGTCGACGCCGACGCCGTCGTGGTGGGGGAGCGACTCGGCGCCGACGTTCCGGTGGTCGGCGGGATGACGCTGCGGGCCTACCGGGTCGGTCTGACCCGTGGCGAACCCCGCCCGGACGACCACCGCGCGCTGCGCTGGGCGACCGCTGTGGAATTGCCGGGAATCGACTGGGTCCCAGCGGATCGCGCCTGGCTGGACGAACTGATCACGCTGCTGACCTTTGCTGAACGCTGATTCCGACCGTTCGAATGGCGCGCCGGTCACTTCTACCCCACAATATGGTCGCGCGACGATATAACCGATTGATTTGACCTCCCGGATCCACGGCGAGACGGGCGATTCGCTGGCACGCTGGACAGCGAGCATCAAGGAGATTCCCTATGACGACGACCCCGCATGTCGGTGGGCCACTTGAGGAGTTGCTGGAACGCAGCGGCCGCTTCTTCGTTGCCGGTGAGATCTCACCGGACCTGCGCAGCGTCACCCGTCGGGGTGGCCGCGAGGCCGACATCTTCTACCGCGACCGCTGGGCGCACGACAAGGTGGTGCGCTCCACCCACGGCGTGAACTGCACCGGTTCGTGCTCCTGGAAGATCTTCGTCAAGGACGGGATCATCACCTGGGAGAACCAGGCCACCGACTACCCCTCGGTGGGGCCGGATCGGCCCGAGTACGAACCGCGCGGGTGCCCGCGCGGCGCATCGTTCTCCTGGTACTCCTACTCGCCGACCCGGGTGCGCTATCCGTACGGGCGCGGCGTGCTGGTCGAGATGTACCGCGAGGCGAAGGCGCGCCTCGGCGACCCGGTGGCGGCCTGGGCCGACATCCAGGCCGACCCGGAGCGCCGCCGGCGCTACCAGCGGGAACGCGGCAAGGGCGGCCTGGTGCGGATGACCTGGGCCGAGGCCACCGAGATCATCGCCGCCGCGCACGTGCACACGATCAAGAAATACGGCCCGGACCGGGTCGCCGGGTTCTCCCCGATCCCGGCGATGTCGATGGTGTCGTATGCCGCCGGGTCGCGGTTCTTCGAACTGATCGGCGCGCCGATGACGTCGTTCTACGACTGGTACGCCGACCTGCCGGTCGCCTCCCCGCAGGTGTTCGGCGACCAGACCGACGTGCCGGAGTCCGGGGACTGGTGGGACGCGGCGTATCTGATGATGTGGGGCTCCAACGTCCCGATCACCCGCACGCCCGACGCGCACTGGATGGCCGAGGTCCGCTACCGCGGCACCAAGGTGGTGACGGTCAGCCCCGACTACGCCGACAACACCAAGTTCGCCGACGAGTGGATGCCGTGCGCGGCCGGCACCGACGGCGCGCTGGCGATGGCGATGGGGCACGTCATCCTCAAGGACAACTACATCGACAACCAGGTGCCGTTCTTCATCGACTACTCGCGCCAGTACACCGACCTGCCGTTCCTGATCAAGCTGGAGCAGCGCGACGGGATGCTGGTGCCGGGCAAGAACCTGACCGCCGCCGATCTGGGCGGCGAGATTGCGGGAACGGAGAATTCGGCGTTCAAGCCCGCACTGCTCGACGAGGTCACCGACGGCGTCGTCGTGCCGAACGGCTCGCTGGGCTTCCGCTACGGCGACGACGGCGTGGGCAAGTGGAACCTCGACCTGGGTGAGGTGCGCCCGGCGCTGAGCGTGCTGCGCGAGGGCGGGGAGACCGCACTGGTCTCACTGGCCGACTTCGACACCGTCACCGGCGAAGGCACCGTGGTCGAGCGTGGCGTCCCGGTGCGTCGGGTCGGCGAGCACCTGGTGTGCACGGTGTTCGACCTGATGCTGGCCAACTACGCGGTGGCGCGTCCCGGACTGCCCGGGGAGTGGCCGACCGGTTTCGATGACGCCGAGCACGCCAACACGCCGGCCTGGCAGGAGGAGATCACCGGGGTCTCGCCCGGCCAGGTCATCCGGATTGCCCGCGAATTCGCCCGCAGCGCTGAGGAATCCGGCGGCCGGTCGATGATCATCATGGGCAGCGGTATCTGCCAGTGGTTCCACGGCGACGCGATCTACCGGGCCGTGCTGGCACTGCTGATGCTGACCGGGTCGATGGGCCGGAACGGCGGCGGCTGGGCGCACTACGTCGGCCAGGAGAAGGTGCGGCCGCTGACCGGGTGGCAGGTGATGGCGATGGCCACCGACTGGGTGCGGCCGCCGCGGCAGGTGCCCGGCGCCTCCTACTGGTACGCCCACACCGATCAGTGGCGCTACGACAACTACGGCGCCGAGAAGCTGACCAGCCCGCTGGGCCGCGGCCGGTTCGCCGGCAAGCACACCATGGACGTGCTCGCGTCGTCGACGGCGATGGGGTGGAGCCCGTTCTACCCGCAGTTCGACCGCTCCAGCCTCGATGTCGCCGACGAGGCGAAGGCCGCCGGCCGTGACATCCCCGAGTACGTCGCCGAACAACTGGGCAAGCGCGACCTCAAGCTGTCGGTCACCGACCCGGACAACCCGGTCAACTGGCCGCGGGTGCTCACCGTCTGGCGGGCGAACCTGATCGGCGCATCCGGCAAGGGCGGCGAATACTTCCTGCAGCACCTGCTCGGCACCGACTCCAACATCCTGGGCAAGCCCGCGGTCGGCGGGGTGCGACCGACCGACGTGGTCTGCGACGGCGAGATCCCCGAGGGCAAGCTGGATCTGCTGATGTCGATCGACTTCCGAATGACCTCCACGACGCTGGTCTCCGACATCGTGCTGCCGGCCGCGACCTGGTACGAGAAGTCCGATCTGTCGTCGACCGACATGCATCCCTACGTGCACGCGTTCAGCGCCGCGATCGACCCGCCGTGGGAGACCCGCAGCGACTTCGACGCATTCGGCGCCGTCGCCCGCAAGTTCAGTCAGCTGGCCAAGGAACACCTGGGCACCCGCACCGATGTGGTCCTCACCGCGCTGGCCCACGACACGCCGGACGCGATGGCCTACCCGGACGGCACCGAGAACGACTGGCTCACAACGGGTGCCACCCCGATCCCGGGTAAGACGATGGCGAAGGTGACGGTCGTCGAGCGCGACTACACCGCGATCTACGACAAGTGGCGCACGCTGGGCCCGCTGGTCGACACGCTGGGGATGACGGTGAAGGGCTACACCGTGCACCCCGACGAGGAGGTCGAGCAGCTCGGCGCCAAGTTCGGCCTGATGGATTCCGGTGCCGGCGAGGGCCGCCCGGCGATCACCACCGCCGCACGGATGTGCGACGTCGTGCTCGCGCTGTCCGGGACCACCAACGGCCGGCTGGCCGTCGAGGGGTTCCGTGAACTGGAGAAGCGCACCGGGCAGCGGCTGGCCGACCTCGCCGAGGGCAGCGAGGAGAAGCGGATCACCTACGCCGACACGCAATCCCGGCCCTGCCCGGTGATCACCAGCCCGGAGTGGTCGGGCAGTGAGACCGGCGGGCGGCGGTACGCGCCGTTCACGGTCAACATCGAACGGCTCAAGCCGTTCCACACGCTGACCGGGCGGATGCACTTCTACGTCGCCCACGACTGGGTGGAGGAACTCGGTGAGCACCTGCCGGTGTTCCGTCCGCCGCTGGACATGGCCCGGCTGTTCGACGCGCCGGAACTCGGCCCGACCGACGACGGCGTCGGGCTGACCGTGCGCTACCTGACCCCGCACTCCAAGTGGTCGTTCCACTCCACCTACCAGGACAACCTGTACATGCTGACGCTGTCGCGCGGCGGTCCGACCATGTGGATGAGTCCCGGCGACGCCGCGAAAATCAGTGTGCGCGACAACGATTGGGTCGAGGCGGTCAACGCCAACGGCGTGTTCGTCTGTCGCGCGATCGTCAGCCAGCGGATGCCCGACGGGGTGGTGTACGTCTACCACGTGCAGGAGCGCACCGTGGACACCCCGCGCAGTGAGACGACCGGCAAGCGCGGCGGCAACCACAACGCCCTGACCCGGGTTCGGGTCAAGCCCAGCCATCTGGCCGGCGGCTACGCCCAGAACGCGTTCGCGTTCAACTACCTGGGGCCGACCGGCAACCAGCGCGACGAGGTGACGGTGGTGCGCCGCCGCCGCCAGGAGGTCAAGTACTGATGAAGGTAATGGCGCAGATGGCGATGGTGATGAACCTCGACAAATGCATCGGCTGCCACACCTGTTCGGTGACCTGCAAGCAGGCCTGGACGAACCGGGAGGGCACCGAGTACGCGTGGTTCAACAACGTCGAAACCCGCCCCGGCGTGGGGTATCCGCGAACCTATGAGGACCAGGACGTCTGGCTCGGCGGTTGGGAACTGGACAAGAAGGGCCGCCTCAAGTTGAAGGCCGGCGGCCGCATCTACAAGCTGCTGCACATCTTCGCCAACCCCAAGTTGCCCACCATGCGCGACTACTACGAGCCGTGGACCTACGACTACGAGAACCTGATCGCCTCGCCGCCCACCGACACGCTGCCGGTCGCCGCGCCGCGCAGCCAGATCACCGGCGAGCCGATGAAGGTCGAGTGGGGGCCCAACTGGGACGACAACCTCGCCGGCTCACCGGAGATCGTGCCGCAGGATCCGCTCCTCAAGAAGGTCGGCGACCAGGTCAAGACCGACCTGGAAGACACCTTCATGTTCTACCTGCCGCGGATCTGCGAGCACTGCCTGAACCCGTCGTGTGTGGCGTCGTGCCCGACCGGCGCGATCTACAAGCGCAGCGAGGACGGCATCGTCCTGGTCGACCAGGACCGGTGCCGCGGCTGGCGACTGTGCGTGTCGGGCTGCCCGTACAAGAAGGTGTACTTCAACCACAAGACCGGCAAGGCCGAGAAGTGCCACTTCTGCTATCCGCGCATCGAAGCCGGGATGCCGACCATCTGCGCGGAGACCTGCGTCGGCCGGCTGCGCTACATCGGCCTGATCCTCTACGACGCCGACGCGGTGCTGGCGGCGGCCTCGGTGGAGAAGGACACCGACCTCTACGAGGCGCAGCGCGCGGTGTTCCTGGACCCGACCGACCCGGCGGTGATCGCCGGGGCGCGGGCCGAGGGGATCTCCGACGAATGGATCGAGGCGGCGCAACGGTCCCCGATCTACGCGCTGATCAACACCTACAAGGTCGCGCTGCCGCTGCACCCGGAATACCGGACGATGCCGATGGTCTGGTACGTCCCGCCGCTGTCGCCGGTGGTCGACGCGGTCAGCCGCGACGGCGGCGACGGCGAGGACATCGGCAACCTGTTCGGTGCGCTAGACGCCCTGCGCATCCCGATGGCGTATCTGGCCGAGATGTTCACCGCCGGCGACACCGCGGTGGTGGAGGGGGTGCTGCGCCGGCTGGCCGCGATGCGCTCCTACATGCGCGACATCAACCTCGGCCGGGAGACGCAGCCGGAGATCCCGGAGTCGGTCGGGATGACCGAAGAGCAGATATACGCCATGTACCGGTTGCTGGCGATCGCGAAATACGAAGATCGCTACGTCATTCCGACCGCCTACAGCCAGAAGGCGCACGAGCTTGAGCACATGGGCTGCTCGATCACCGGCGGCCCCAACGGGTACGAGGACGAAGACGTCTTCGGGGCCGACCCGGACTCGGCGCAGGCGTCGTTCCACATGACCGAGAACAGCGGCAACGGGCATGCGCAGCGGCCGCGCGGGCGGATCAACCTGCTCAACTGGGAGGGCGGCGGCGCGTCGCCGGAGATGTTCCCGAAACAGGAGTCGTCGTGAAACTGCTGGACCGCGTTCGGCGCTCGCAGCGCGACGGGATTGCCGATCGGCTGGTCTGGCAGGCCGCGTCGCTGCTGCTGGCCTATCCCGACGATCAGCACGACGCGCGGTTGGACACCGTCGAGGAACTGCTGAGCCATCTGCCCAAAGCGGCCGCGGCGGAGGCGGAACTGCTGGGTCGCACGGTGATCGCGCTACGGGAGACTGATCCGTTCATCGCCGCCACCCGGTATGTGGACACCTTCGACCTGCGGCGCCGGTCCACCATGTTCCTCACCTACTGGACCGGTGGCGACACCCGCAACCGTGGGATGCAGATGCTGGCGTTCGCCACCGCCTATCGGGAATCCGGCGCGCAGCCGCCGCCGGGTGAGGCGCCCGACCACCTGCCGGTGGTGCTGGAGTTCGCGGCGACGGTCGACCCCGAAGCCGGGCGCCGGCTGCTGATCGGGCACTGGGCGCCGATCAACGTGCTGCTGCGATCGCTGACCGATGCGGAGTCGCCGTACGCGGACACCATCGCCGCGGTGCTCAAGACGCTGCCGGCGGCCACGGACGCCGAGGTGCGCGATGCGCGCCAACTGGCCGAATCCGGGCCGCCCGCGGAAGCCGTTGGACTGGAACCGTATTCGACGACGGTTCCACTGGGAATGCCGAAGGTGCGGACACAATGACGCTGGTTACCGACGCAGTACGGTGGTGGAACATTGCGCCCTATCTGGCGCTGTCGGTCGCGGTGGTCGCCACCTGGTGGCGCTACCGCTACGACAAGTTCGGCTGGACGACACGCTCATCGCAGCTCTACGAGTCCAAGTTGCTGCAGGTCGCCAGCCCGATGTTCCACTTCGGCAGCTTCGTGGTGATCTTCGGGCACATCATGGGCCTGTTCATCCCGGAGTCGTGGACCGAGGCGATGGGCATGAGCGACCACTTCTACCACCTGCAGGCGATGATCTTCGGCATCCCGGCGGGCATCGCCACCCTGGTCGGCATCACGCTGCTGATCTACCGGCGGCGGTTGCACGCCGCGGTGTTCCGCGCCACCACCGTCAACGACAAGGTGATGTACCTGGTGCTGGTCTGCGCGCTGGTAGCCGGGATGGGCTGCACCCTGATGGGCACCACCCCGTACGGGGAGGCGCACGACTACCGGCAGACGGTGTCGGTCTGGTTCCGGTCGATCTGGGCGTTGGACCCGCGCGGCGACCTGATGGTGCAGGCGCCGATGTACTACCAGGTGCACGTGATGATCGCGCTGACCCTGTTCGCGCTCTGGCCGTTCACCCGGCTGGTGCATGCGTTCAGCGCACCGGTCGGCTACCTGTTCCGGCCGTACATCGTCTACCGCAGCCGCGCCGCGGCGAAGCAGAACCAGCCGATGGGGTCGCGGCCGGAGCGGCGGGGCTGGTGAGGTGAGGCTGCCGAGTCGCGGCGGCCCGCTTACAGTAACCAGCGTGGCTTTACCTGACGACGTCTATACGCGGTTGCTGATGTTCCGCACCCGCCTGCGGCGGTTCGAACGGTGGAGCGCCGATCAGGCGCAGGCCGCCGGCCTGACCCCGGCCCAACACCAGTTGCTGCTCGCGGTGCGCGGCCACACCGATTCCCGCGGGCCGACGGTCGGCGATGTTGCGGACTACCTGCTGCTGCGTCACCACAGCGCCGGGGAGCTGATCCAGCGGGCCGAGGCGGCGGGACTGGTCGACCGGGTCCGCGACAGCGAGGACCAGCGGGTGATCCGGCTGCAGCTCACCGAAGCTGCGGCGAAATGCCTGCAATCGCTGACCGAATTGCACCTCGAGGAGCTCGAACGGTTCAGCGCGGAGTCATCGCTGGAACTGTGACCTTCGTTGCTCTAGGCTTCACGTTTTCGCGATTGCCAGGGTGCGCTGGCAGAATCGCCCGGTGAACTTTCGTAACGTCGCCATCGTCGCGCACGTTGACCACGGGAAAACCACCCTGGTCGACGCCATGCTCCGCCAGTCCGGTGCTCTGCAGGAGCGTGGGGAGGCCGCCGACCGGGTGATGGACTCCGGTGACCTGGAGCGCGAAAAGGGCATCACGATCCTCGCCAAGAACACCGCGGTGCACCGCCACCACCCGGACGGCACCGTGACCTGCATCAACGTCATCGACACCCCGGGTCACGCCGACTTCGGCGGTGAGGTGGAACGCGGGCTGTCGATGGTCGACGGCGTGGTGCTCCTGGTCGACGCCTCCGAGGGCCCGCTGCCGCAGACCCGGTTCGTGCTGCGCAAGGCGCTGGCCGCGCACCTGCCGGTGATCCTGGTCGTCAACAAGACCGACCGGCCCGACGCCCGCATCGCCGAGGTCGTCGACGCCAGCCACGACCTGCTGCTGGATGTGGCCAGCGACCTCGACGACGAGGCGCAGGCCGCCGCCGAGCACGCGCTGGGCCTGCCGACGCTGTACGCCTCCGGCCGGGCCGGGGTGTGCAGCACCACCGCACCCGCCGACGGCTCCGTTCCGGACGGGGAGAACCTCGACCCGCTGTTCGACGTGCTGTTCGAGCACGTGCCGCCGCCGTCGGGCGACCCGGAGGCGCCGCTGCAGGCGCTGGTCACCAACCTCGACGCCTCGCCGTTCCTGGGCCGGCTGGCGCTGGTCCGCATCTACAACGGCCGTCTCCGCAAGGGGCAGCAGGTCGCCTGGCTGCGGGAGGTCGACGGTGAGCCGGTCACCACCACCGCCAAGATCACCGAACTGCTGGTCACCGAGGGCGTGGAGCGCACCCCGACCGAGGAGGCCGTCGCCGGCGACATCGTCGCGGTCGCCGGTATCCCGGACATCATGATCGGCGACACGCTGGCCGACCCGGCCGCCCCGCACGCGCTGCCGCGGATCACCGTCGACGAGCCGGCGATCTCGGTGACGATCGGCACGAACACCTCGCCGCTGGCCGGCAAGGTCTCCGGGCACAAACTGACCGCCCGGATGGTGCGCAACCGCCTCGACACCGAACTGATCGGCAACGTCTCGATCCGGGTCGTCGACATCGGCCGCCCCGACGCCTGGGAGGTGCAGGGCCGCGGTGAGCTGGCGCTGGCCATCCTGGTCGAGCAGATGCGCCGCGAGGGCTTCGAGCTCACCGTCGGCAAACCGCAGGTGGTGACCCGCAAGATCGACGGCAAGGTGCACGAGCCGTTCGAGCACCTGACCGTGGACTGCCCGGAGGAGTTCGTCGGCGCCATCACCCAGCTGGCCGCCGCCCGCAAGGGCCGGATGACCGAGATGGCCAACCACACCACCGGCTGGGTGCGGATGGAGTTCATCATCCCCAGCCGCGGGCTGATCGGCTGGCGCACCGACTTCCTCACCGAGACCCGCGGCACCGGCATCGCCAACGCGGTCTTCGAGGGCTACCAGCCGTGGGCCGGGGAGATCCGGGCCCGGCACACAGGCTCGCTGGTCTCCGACCGGTCCGGGTCCATCACCCCGTTCGCGCTGATCCAGCTCGCCGACCGCGGCCAGTTCTTCGTCGAACCCGGCCAGGACACCTACGGCGGCATGGTGGTCGGGATCAACCCGCGCGCCGAGGACCTCGACATCAACGTCACCAAGGAGAAGAAGCTCACCAACATGCGGTCGTCGACGGCCGACGTGATGGAGACGCTGGCCCGGCCGATCGAACTGGACCTGGAGCAGGCGATGGAGTTCTGCGCCGCCGACGAGTGCGTAGAGGTCACGCCGGAGGTGGTTCGGGTCCGCAAGGTCGAACTGGACGCCAACCTGCGGGCGCGGGCCCGCTCCCGGGCCAAGGCCCAGGGTTGACGATTTCGGCGCGATCGGGTGCGCTCAGCGACACTTACCGCGCCGAAATCGTTAGTGTGTCCCGGTGAGAGTCGGCGCGCTGATCGTGGCGGTGGGGCTGACGGTCTCGGGCTGTACGGTCAACCCGCCGCCCGCGCCGCAGAGCACCGAGACACCGAAGAGCGCCGCGCTGCCGCCGAAGCGGCTCAGCCAGATCATCATGGCCGTCGACTCGATCGGGGCCGGGTTCAACCCGCACCTGCGCTCCGATCTGTCCGCGGTCACCGCCGCGGTCAGCGCGCTGGTGCTGCCCAGCGCGTTCCGGCCGATACCGGATTTCTCCACTGCGACCGGTTCGCGCTGGGAGATGGACCCGACGCTGCTGGTCTCGGCCGCGGTGACCGGCGAGTCACCGTTCACGGTCAGCTACCGGATCCGGCCGGAGGCGTCCTGGACCGACAATGCGCCGATCGCGGCCGACGATTTCTGGTACCTGTGGCAGCAGATGGTCAGCCAGCCCGGGGTGGTCGACCCGGCCGGCTATGACCTGATCACCGGGGTGCATTCGGCGGAGGCCGGCAAGCAGGTCACGGTCACGTTCGCCAGGCCGTATCCGGCCTGGCGGGAGCTGTTCAACAACATCCTGCCGGCGCACATCGTCAAGGATGTGCCCGGCGGCTTCCCGGCGGGGCTGGCCCGGGCGCTGCCGGTCACCGGCGGCCAGTTCCGGGTGGAGAACATCGACCCGCAGCGCGACGCGATCCTGCTCGCCCGCAACGACCGCTACTGGGGGCCACCGGCCAGGCCGGACCTGATCCTGTTCCGCCGGGCCGGGTCGGCGGCGGCGCTGGCCGACTCGATCCGCAACGGCGACACCCAGGTCGCGCAGGTACACGGCGGCTCGGCGGCGTTCGCTCAGCTGTCGGTCATCCCGGGAGTGCAGACGGCCCGGGTGGTCGCGCCGCGGGTGATGCAGTTGGCCCTGCGGGGCGGTGAGCCGAAGCTGGCCGACGTGCGGGTCCGCCGGGCGATCCTGGGCCTGCTGGACGTGGGTCTGCTGGCCACGGTCGGGGCGAGCAGCGACAACACCGTCACCCTGGCCCAAGCGCAGATCCGCACTCCGAGCGACCCGGAGTACACGCCGACCGCTCCACCGGCGATGCCGGACACCACGGCCGTGGCACTGCTGAAGTCCGCCGGCTACCACGTCGAGAAGAACGCGCCAGGGTCAGCGCCGGTCCCGGTCGAGCCGCGGACCCCGGAGACCCGCCGCGGCCGGATCACCAAGGGCGGCGAGCAGCTGTCGCTGGCCATCGGGGTGGCCGCCAACGACCCGACGTCGGTGGCGGTGGCGAACACCGCGGCCGACCAGTTGCGGAACGCCGGGATCGCTGCGACCGTGATCGCCCTGGACCCGGTGAAGCTGTACCGCGAGGCGCTGGTCACCAATCAGGTCGACGCGATCGTCGGCTGGCAGCAGGCCGGCGGGGATCTGGCGACGCTGCTGGCCTCCCGCTACGGCTGCACCGCCCTGGAGGCCACACCGGTGTCCACGTCGGGTCCGGCCGCACCGGGTGCGGCCCCCAGCACACCCGCCGCGCCGGCGTCGTCGGCGGCGTCGACCACAGCGACGGCGACGCCGCCGCCGCGTCCGGTGGGCCCCGGTGCCCTGATCCAGGCGCCATCGAACATCACCGGCGTCTGCGATCACGCCATCCAGCCCGACATCGCGGCCGCCCTCGACGGTGCGAAGCCGATCGGCGACGTGATCGCGGCCGTCGAGCCCCGACTGTGGAGCATGGCGACGGTCCTGCCGATCCTGCAGGACACCACGATCGTGGCGGTCGGACCGAGCGTGGCGAACGTCGACCTGTCCGGTTCCGTGCCGGTCGGGATCGTCGGCGACGCCGGACGCTGGGTGAAGGTCCCTTAGCCGGCCGACGCAGCCAGCTAGCTCATCTACATACTCGTAGTTTGCTGAGAGTAACGCTCAGCGTTAGGTTGCCGTTGTGTGAGCAGGCAGACTGGATGACGGCGGCGGGGAGGCCGCTAACTAGATTTATTTACCTGTTGCGCACAGATGATTCTTGGTTATTATTAAGCAACACTGGGCGGGATTTCGGAGGTCAGGCATGGATCACGTTGCGAACCGGTGCGTCGTCGCATCCGCAGCAGCGCTCGTCGCCGGCGGTCTGATCGTCGGCCTGGCGCCGACGATGCTGGAGTCCCTGCCCGACGTGCAGGTTCGTGATGTCGACCTGTCGGCGATCAACGTCCACGCCAACGCGGTGGCGGACACCGTCGAGAATCATGTCCGGCCCGACACCGCCGGCGTCGGGGATTTCGCCCAGCATCAGTTCAACCTGGGCGACCTGCTGTTCGGCCGCGGTGACGACGCCTTCGGCGGGCTCAACGGTTCGTCCCCGGACCTCAGTGACCTGGCGCTCGATGAGGAGGCGCTGAAGAGCCTGCTGGGCGGCGGCCTCGACCCCGCGATGTTCCAGGGCCTGCTGCCGACCATCGACGCCGGCGCCCCCAATATCGGCGTCCCGGGCGGCGTGTTCGGCGGCTCCGACGCCAGTTCTGCCGCCAGTGCCGCCAGCGCCGCCGGTAGCGCGGCCACCGCCGCCATCACCGCCGCGGTGCAGGGCCTGTCCGCCGCGCAGCAGGCGTTCACCGCCGGCGTGGCCCAGGCGGAGCTGCAACTCAACGAGTCGCTCGTGCAGGCGCAGGCGGCTGCGGCGCAGCAGTTGTCCGGCGACAACCCCGAACTGAGCAGCGTCATCAGCGTCATCTTCAACGCCAACAACACGGTGCTGGCGCACGACGAGGCCGCGCTGAACAGCATCCTCGGCGTGAACCTGGGCGGCTCGGAACTGCAGAGCAGCCTGCTGGCCAGCTTCGACTCGGACAGTGCCGCAGCCCAGGCCGACTGGGGCAACTTCCTGCAGACGTTCAGCTCGGCCGACATCGAGGACCTGCTCCGAGCCTTCCAAGCCGACAACCTGATCCCGGTGCTGACCGACATGGACTGGGGCAGCCTGTTCACCGGTCTGTTCTGATCGCACCGCCGGCGACGGTAGGGTTCGGCCGGTGCCGGTTTCTCAGACACCACGGCTGCTGTTCGTGCACGCCCACCCCGATGACGAAACGCTGACCACCGGGGCCACCATCGCCCACTACGCCGCCCGCGGCGCCGACGTACACGTCGTCACCTGCACCCTCGGTGAGGAGGGTGAGGTCATCGGGGACCGCTGGGCGCTGCTGGCCGCCCCGCACGCGGACCAACTCGGTGGCTATCGGATCGGGGAGCTGACCGCGGCGCTGCAGGCGCTGGGCGCCCGTCCGCCGCGGTTTCTCGGTGGGGCGGGCCGCTGGCGTGACTCCGGGATGGCCGACACACCGGGCCGGGATCGGCACCGGTTCGCCGACGCCGACGACGCGCAGACCGTCGCCGCACTGGTGGAGATCATCCGCACGGTGCGCCCGCACGTCGTCGTCACCTACGACCCGGGCGGTGGCTACGGCCATCCCGACCACATCCAGGCCCACACCGTCACCACCGCCGCCGTCGCCGCCGCGGCAGCCCCCGGCCACCCGGGGCGGCCGTGGGCCACGCCGAAGTTCTACTGGACGGTGACCGCGACCAGTGCGGTACACGCCGCTCAGGGCGGACTGGGGGCGGGGGACCTGCTCGATCACTGGACCACGCCCGACGGCGGTGATGTCGGCGACGTCGTCGGCGGCTACCCCGACGCCCGGATCGACGCGGTCGTCGACGATGCCGGCGCCCTGCCGGCCAAGGTGGCGGCGATGGTGGCGCATGCGACCCAGATCGCCGTCGGGCCGACCCGGCGGGCGTTCGCCCTGTCGAACAACCTGTCGCTGCCGATCCTGGCGGCCGAGCACTACGTCCTGGCGGCCGGGGCGCCCGGGCCGCGGGACGACCGCGGCTGGGAGACCGATCTTCTGGGCGGACTGAATCTCGGTGCCGAGGCGACAGGGTAAGCTTCCGCTGAGTAATTCCCCGAGCGCGAAGGTAAGGGTGAGCATGGACCCCGATCTGGACCCCAACTTGGAACACTGGCAGTGGTGGACCGACAGCTACCAGTGGATGGTCGGTTCGATGGTCAGCCAGTTGGAGAGCATCCCGACTTGATCACCGCCGGGCCGGCTGCCGAGCCCGTCGAGTCTGCGGGGGGCACCGGCAAGCCCGGTTCCGTCATTCGTTTCCTGGTACTGAGCCTGCTGGCCGTCGACGGGGTGCTGTGCGCGGTTGCCACCGCGCTGCTGCTCCCGTCCTACCTCGGCTCGTCGCCGTTCCCGATCAGTGCGCTGATCGGTGGGCTGGTCAACGCCGTGCTGGTCTGGGCGGCTCTGCATTGGACCGCGTCGCTGCGGTTGGCCGCGCTGCCGCTGTGGACGTGGCTGCTAACGGTGGCACTGATGGCGTTGGGCGGTCCCGGCGACGACCTGATCTTCGCAGGCCGGGGCGTGATGGCCTACGGCGTGCTGATGATGATCGTGCTGGGCACCGCACCCCCCTGCTGGCTGCTCTGGCGGCGGCGCCGGGCCGGCGAAGCGGCCGACTCAGGGGGCAAGGCTTAACAGGTCGTGCAGTGGCCCCGGATCGGCCCCGTCGACCGAATCCAGTCCACCGAGCCCACCCAGCGCTTCCGCTGCCGAGGAGCCGATCGGCGGCAGCGGGGGAGGCGTCGGGAATGGGGGAAGCGGCGGCAGCAGGTGGGTCACCCAGTTGATCTGGGTGTGCACGAACGCGTCGAAGGCCGCCGTGGTGTCGCTGCCGATGTTGGCGAACGCCTGACCGAGTCCGAGATCGCCGTCGAGGACACCGGCCGCGTTGAACACCCAACTTCGGGTGATGGCCTCACCGAAGTCGTAGAAGAAGTT
This sequence comes from Mycolicibacter acidiphilus, assembly GCF_018455725.1. Lineage (GTDB taxonomy): Bacteria > Actinomycetota > Actinomycetes > Mycobacteriales > Mycobacteriaceae > Mycobacterium > Mycobacterium acidiphilum. Next base: position 10,438 of record NZ_JAHCLR010000049.1, on the reverse strand, counting down.
GATCTGCGGTGCCAGCAGGCCCGCGACCGGAACCCAGCCGGCCGCCCAGGAGGTCAGATTCGCCCCGTACCGGGCCCACGGCTCCACGGCGAGGTAGAAGTTCTCGATGGCGACACCGATCGGTGTGCCGGCGGCCGCCGCGAACGACTCCAGGTCGAGCGGTGCGGCGTCCGCCACCAGCAGAACCGGCGGATCGTGGACCGGGGTGGGGTGCGGCGCCGGTGTCAGCACCGCGACCCCGACGATCCCCGCTGCCAGAAACCGCCGGTGACGGTGGTCGACGACTCCGCTGCTCACCATGCTGATGAATGTAGGGGGTCGCGGCCGATCCGCGTGCTGTTTAGCGGGTGCTGACCGCGAGCCACCTGCGCCGGTCGGCCACCGTTTCGCGGCGGCTAGTGTGGCGGGTACGCATGCAGATGCTCCGTGCGGAGCCGCATGCGGATGAAATCTCCACCGAGCGGAAGTTGTACAAACGTGCCGCTGAACTCAGACAACCAGCCGACCTCCCAGGCCGGATCCTCGGCGCTGCGCAGGGTGCTGCGCCGAGCCCGCGACGGCGTCATCCTCAACGCCGAGGAAACCGCGATCGCGATGACCGCGCGCGGTGACGACCTCGCCGATCTGTGCGCCAGTGCCGCCCGGGTCCGCGACGCCGGCCTGGAATCCGGTGGCCGGCGCGGGCCGAACGGCCGGTTGCCGATCAGCTACTCGCGCAAGGTGTTCATCCCGGTCACCCACCTGTGTCGCGACACCTGCCACTACTGCACGTTCGTCACGGTGCCCGGGGTGCTGCGCGCCCAGGGCAAAGAGATGTACATGACGCCCGACGAGATCCTCGACGTCGCCCGCCGCGGCGCCGAACTGGGCTGCAAGGAGGCGCTGTTCACCCTCGGCGACCGGCCGGAGGCGCGTTGGCCTGAGGCGCAGCAGTGGCTCGACGAACGCGGCTACGACACCACGCTGAGCTATGTGCGGGCGATGGCGATCCGGGTGCTGGAGGAGACCGGTCTGCTGCCGCACCTGAACCCGGGCGTGATGAGCTGGTCGGAGATGTCGCGGCTCAAGCCGGTGGCGCCGTCGATGGGCATGATGCTGGAGTCCACGTCGCGGCGGCTGTTCGAGACCAAGGGCCTGGCGCACTACGGCAGCCCGGACAAGGATCCGGCCGTGCGGCTGCGCACGCTGGCCGACGCCGGCCGGCTCTCGATCCCGTTCACCACCGGGCTGCTGGTCGGCATCGGCGAGACCCTGGACGAGCGCGCCGACACCCTGCACGCGATCCGCAAGGTGCACAAGGAGTTCGGTCACATCCAGGAAGTGATCGTGCAGAACTTCCGGGCCAAGGAGCACACCGCGATGGCGGCCACCCCGGACGCCGGCATCGAGGATTTCGTCGCGACGATCGCCGCGGCCCGGCTGGTGCTCGGCCCGAAGATGCGGGTGCAGGCACCGCCGAACCTGGTGTCGGCTGACGAGTGCCTGGCGCTGATCGGCGCCGGTGTCGACGACTGGGGCGGGGTGTCACCGCTGACGCCCGACCACGTCAACCCGGAGCGGCCGTGGCCGGAGCTGGACGACCTGGCGGCGATCACCGAGCGGGCCGGCTACGACCTGGTGCAGCGGTTGACCGCCCAGCCCGACTATGTGCAGGCCGGTGCGGCCTGGATCGATCCGCGGGTGCGGCGGCACGTCGTCGCGCTGGCCGACCCCGCCACCGGGTGGGCGGCCGACGTCAACCCGGTCGGGCTGGCCTGGCAGGAACCCGACGAGGTGGAGTCCACCGGCCGGATCGACCTGAACTCGGCGATCGACGTCGACGGCCGGGCCACCGAGACCCGCAGCGACCTGGGCAGTGCGTTCGGCGACTGGGAGACGATCCGGGAGCAGATCCACGACCTGGCGGCCCGCGCACCCGAACGTGTCGACACCGACGTGCTGGCGGCGCTGCGCTCGGCCGAACGCGACCCGGCCGGCTGCTCGGACGCCGAATACCTGGCGCTGGCGACCGCCGACGGCCCGGCGCTGGATGCGATTGCCGCGCTGGCGGATTCGCTGCGCCGCGACGTCGTCGGCGATGATGTCACCTACGTGGTCAACCGCAACATCAACTTCACCAACATCTGCTACGTCGGCTGCCGGTTCTGCGCGTTCGCGCAGCGCAAGGGCGACGCGGACGCGTTCTCGCTGTCGAACGCCGAGGTCGGCGAGCGGGCCTACGAGGCGCACCTGGCCGGCGCCACCGAGGTATGCATGCAGGGCGGCATCGATCCGGAGTTGCCGGTCACCGGCTACGCCGATCTGGTGCGGGCGGTGAAGGCACGGGTGCCGTCGATGCACGTGCATGCGTTCTCCCCGATGGAGATCACCAACGGAGTGTCCAAGAGCGGCTTGAGCATTCGGGAGTGGCTGATCAGCCTGCGGGAGGCCGGCCTGGGCAGCATCCCGGGCACCGCCGCGGAGATCCTCGACGACGAGATCCGCTGGGTGCTGACCAAGGGCAAGCTGCCGACCTCGATGTGGGTCGAGGTGGTCAGCACCGCGCACGAGGTCGGGCTGCCGTCCTCGTCGACGATGATGTACGGCCACATCGATTCGCCCCGGCACTGGGTCGCGCATTTCAACGTGCTGCGCGACGTGCAGGACCGCACCGGCGGTTTCACCGAGTTCGTCCCGCTGCCGTTCGTGCACCAGAGCTCACCGCTGTACCTGGCCGGCGGCGCGCGCCCCGGCCCCAGCCACCGGGACAACCGGGCGGTGCACGCGCTGGCCCGGATCATGCTGCACGGGCGGATCGACAACATCCAGACCAGCTGGGTGAAGCTCGGGGTGGAGCGCACCCAGGTGATGCTCAACGGCGGGGCCAACGACCTGGGCGGCACGCTGATGGAGGAGACCATCTCGCGGATGGCCGGTTCCGAACACGGGTCGGCGAAGACGATCGCCGAGTTGGTCGGCATCGCCGAGGGCATCGGCCGACCGGCCCGGCAGCGCAGCACCGACTACAAGCCGCTGGCGGTGTAGCCCGGTGCGGTGATTTCGGCGCGTTTCGTCCCGGTGAGCGGGCCTAACCGCGCCGAAATCGCGGCTTACAGGCGGGTGGCCAGCTCGACGCCCTGCCGGATCGCCCGCTCGGCGTCGAGCTCCGCGGCCAGCGCGGCGCCGCCGATGATGTGCGGATGCATGCCGCGCGCCCGCAGCCCCTCGTCGAGGTCACGGACCGACTCCTGCCCGGCGCAGATCACCACGTTGTCCACGGCCAGCGTCCGCGGCCGGGACCGTTTCGCCCCGAAACTGATGTGCAGCCCGTCGTCGTCGATGCGGTCGTAGTTCACCCCCGAGATCTGCTGCACGGCCTTGGCTTTCAGCGAGGCACGATGCACCCAGCCGGTGGTCTTGCCCAGCTTGAGACCTTGACGGCCCTCGGTGCGGGCCAGCAGGTACACCTGCCGGGCCGGGGCCGACGGGTCCGGTGTGGTCAGTGCGCCCCGCGCCCGCCACGGGTCGGCGGCGCCCCACTCGGCCTTCCACTCCGCCAGGTTCAGCGTCGGGGAGTCTTTGGTGACCAGGAATTCGCTGACGTCGAAGCCGATGCCGCCGGCACCCACCACGGCCACCGACGCACCGACCTCCCGGCCGGTGATCGCCTCGGCGTAGGTCATCACCATCGGATGGTCGATGCCCGGGATGTCCGGAATCCGCGGCCGCACCCCGGTTGCCAGCACCACCTCGTCGAAGCCGAGCAGCGCATCGACGTCCGCTGCGGTGTTCAGGCGCACCGTCACGTCGTGTTTGGCCAGCATCGTGGTGTAGTAGCGGATCGTCGCCGCGTACTCCTCCTTGCCGGGAATCCGCTTGGCCAAGTCGAATTGGCCGCCGAGGTGCCCGCTCGCCTCGAACAGCGTCACCCGGTGACCGCGTTGCGCGGCGGTGAGCGCCACGGCCAGCCCGGCCGGCCCGGCCCCGGCCACCGCCACGCTGCGAGTCTGCCGGGTCGGTCCGATCACCAGCTTGGACTCCTGGCCGGCGCGCGGATTGACCAGACAGGATGCCTTGCGGTGCACGAAGACCCGGTCCAGGCAGGCCTGATTGCAGGAGATGCAGGTGTTGATCTCGTCGGCCCGGTTCTCCGTCGCCTTGCGCACCCAGTCCGGGTCGGCCAGCATCGGCCGGGCCATCGCGATCAGCTGAACCGAGGTGTCGGTGAGGATCTGCTCGGCGGTCTGCGGCATGTTGATCCGGTTGGACGCCACCACCGGAATGCTCACGTGGTCGGCGACGGCGGCGCTGATGTCGACGAACGCGCTGTTGGGCACCGACGTGACGATCGTCGGCACCCGCGCCTCATGCCAGCCGAAGCCGGAGTTGATGATGGTGGCGCCGGCGGCCTCGATCTCGGTTGCCAGCGCCAGCACCTCGTCCCAACTCTGGCCGCCCTCGACGTAGTCGGCCATCGACATCCGGTAGCAGATGATGAAATCGGATCCGACCGCTTCGCGGGTGCGCGCCACGATCTGCACCGGGAACCGCCGTCGGTTCGCCGGGCTGCCACCCCAGGAATCGGTGCGGCGGTTGGTGCGCTGCGCCAGGAACTGGTTGAGCAGGTATCCCTCGCTGCCCATGATCTCCACGCCGTCGTAACCGGCGTCGCGGGCCAACCGGGCGGCCCGGGCGAAGTCGTCGATGGTCTGCTCCACCCCGCGTGCCGACAGTGCCCGCGGCCGGAACGGGTTGATAGGGGCCTTGATCGACGACGCACTCACCGACAGCGGGTGATACGAGTAGCGGCCCGCGTGCAGGATCTGCAGCGCGATCTTGCCGCCCGCCTCGTGCACCGCCCGGGTGATCCGCCGGTGCCGCCGGGCGTCGGCGTCGCTGATCATCTGCGCGGCGAACGGCAGCAGCCAGCCGGACCGGTTCGGCGCGTAGCCGCCGGTGACGATCAGCCCGACACCGCCGCGGGCGCGTTCCGCGAAGAACTCGGTGAGCTCGCCGATGTCGCCGGCCCGGTCCTCCATCCCGGTGTGCATCGAGCCCATCACCACCCGGTTGCGCAGCGTGGTGAACCCGAGATCCAACGGGGACAGCAGGTTTCGGTACGGGTTTGGTGCCGCGGGGGTCACGGTGTCTCCTTCAGTGCGTCGTGGACCTCGTCAAGCCAGTCGACCGCGCTCTCCTCGGCCCGGATTCCGCCGCGCAGCACCAGGTACTGGTGCAGGGCGGCCCCGGTCAGGGTGGCCAGATCCGGAAACTGCCGTTTCGCCAGCGTGCGGTACACGTCCAGGCGTGCGGTGCGTTCGGCGCGGACCGCGGCCACCTGGGTGAGGACCGCCGCGGCGTCGCCGTAGCCGATGGCCCGGACCTTGACCGCCAGATCGCGCAGTCGCGCGTCCACCACCGCGCTGCCCCGGGCGGTCAGCGGTTCGGCGATCCACCGCGCCAGTTCGGCACGGCCCGCGGCGGAAACGGTGTAGACCTTCTTGTCCGGGCGGCCCTGCTGCACGACCGCACTGGCCTGCACCCAGCCGTCGTCCTCCATCGTGCGCAGTGTGCGGTAGATCTGCTGGTGGGTGGCGGTCCAGAAGTACCCGATCGACCGGTCGAACCGGTGGGCGAGTTCGTAGCCGGAACCGGATTGCTCGCACAGCGAGACCAGGATCGCGTGGGGGAGTGCCACGACCGCAGCATAAGCGGGACCGTCGGTACTATGCAACTAGTTGCATTGGGGGCTTAGGTGGACGGCCGGGCAGCGACTAGCATCAGCACCCGATGCAATCGACCGTTTCAGGACGTTCCCGAGGTTCCGTCTCGGCGTCGCTGCCCGAATTCCCGTGGGACACCCTGGCCGACGTGACGGCGAAGGCGAGAGCCCATCCCGACGGCATCGTCGACCTGTCCGTCGGCACCCCCGTCGACCCGGTCGCGCCCGTCATCCGCGACGCGCTGACCGCGGCGGCCGGTGCACCCGGGTACCCGACCACCGCCGGCACCCCGGCGCTGCGGGCGTCGGCGGCCGCCGCGCTGGCCCGCCGCTACGGCATCACCGGCCTGGCCGAATCCGCGGTGCTGCCGGTGATCGGCACCAAGGAACTGATCGCGTGGCTGCCGACCCTGCTCGGGCTCGGCGCCGACGACCTGGTGGTGGTCCCGGAACTGGCGTACCCGACCTACGAGGTCGGGGCACGGCTGGCCGGAACGCAGCTGCTGCGTGCCGACGGTGTGCCCAGTGGTGCCGTCCCGGCACTGGTGTACCTGAACTCCCCGAGCAATCCGACCGGGCGCATCCTCGGCGAGGACGAGCTGCGGACCGTCGTCGACTGGGCTCGCGGCCACGGCGTGCTGTTGGTCTCCGACGAGTGCTACCTGGGGCTCGGCTGGACCGAGCAGCCCCGGTCGATCCTGCATCCGGCGGTCTGCGGCGGTGACCACACCGGTCTGCTGGCCGTGCACTCGCTGTCGAAGACGTCGTCGCTGGCCGGCTACCGGGCCGGTTTCGTGGCCGGCGATCCCGCCGTGGTGGCCGAACTGCTCGCGGTGCGCAAGCACGCCGGGATGATGGTGCCCACACCGGTGCAGGCGGCGATGGTCGCCGCCCTCGACGACGACGCCCACGAGCGCGAGCAGCGTGACCGCTACGCGCAGCGCCGGGCGGTGCTGCTGCCGGCGCTGCAGGCGGCCGGGTTCACTGTCGAGCTGTCCGACGGTGGGCTGTACCTGTGGGCGACCCGGGGCGAACCGTGCCGCCGCACCGTCGGCTGGCTGGCCGACCGCGGCATCCTGGTGGCCCCCGGCGAGTTCTACGGCCCGGCCGGCGCCGAGCACGTGCGGGTGGCGCTGACCGCCACCGACGAGCGGATCACCGCCGCCGTGCACCGGCTTTCCGACTGAGCCCTACTCGCAGGCGATGCCGTCGCCGTCGCGGTCCAGGCCGGGACGGTAACCGGGTTCCCCAGTGTGCAGCGGCGCGACGCCGGCAGCCCGGGCCGCCGCGCAGTTCGGGAAATAGGCGTCGTCAGGCGCTGCGGCCGCGGCGAATGGCGCCGGTGCATCCTGCGGCGGTGGTGCGGGTTCGTCCGCGGGCTGCCCACTGGTCAGAATCCGGGCGATCGCGTCGTGTTCGGCCTGGGTGACCCACAGCCCGTAGGTGGCCTTCACCTCGACGATCCGCGCCACGTACTCCGGCCGGTAGGCCTTGTTGGGCGGCAGCCACGTCGCGGCGTCGCCGTCGCCCTTCTGCTCGTTGACCGGGCCGCTGGTGGCCTGCAGGTTCAACGGGTCGTTGGCGAAGTTGGCCCGGGTGGCGTCATCCCACTGCTGGGCACCCTTCTGCCAGGCGTCCGACAGTGCGACGATGTGGTCGATCTGCACCGCCCGCGACGTTCCGCGGCCGCGCTGGAAGTCGATCGCGGTACCGGTGTAGGGGTCGTTGAGCACCCCGGAGAGCACGACGCAGTCGTTGGTGCCCGGTTTGAACTCGATGTCGGTGAGGTCCCGCCGCAGGACGTCGTTGCGGGTGTCGCAGCCGTTGTGGCCGCCGGGCACGGTCACGTCGTCGCTCCAGGCCGGGCCGAACAGGCCGCGGTTGTACCCGGTTTTGGGGGCGCGGCCCTTGATCGGCAGGGTGTCGAGCTTGGCCAGTTCGGCCTGCACGTCGACGGGGGCGCCCGGTACCGGCTCGGCCGGCGCCGGCGCACCGGTGACCACTGCTGCGGCGGTCAGCGCGGCGGCCAGCGACCACCGCGACCATCGATGGCCGACCACGGCACCCTCCCCCTCATTCGCCGGACAGTTGTGCACGTTACCGAGCACCACCGACATTACGGTGGGCGAGTGCGGATACATCCCGAGGTGACCGATGCGCTGGCGGCCGGTCGGCCGGTGGTGGCGCTGGAGAGCACGATCATCAGCCACGGCCTGCCCCGGCCGGACAACCTGCGCATCGCCCGCGAGATCGAGGGGGCGGTGCGGGCCGGGGGTGCGGTGCCGGCCACCATCGCGATCGTCGCCGGTGAGGTGCACGTCGGTCTCGACGACGCCGCACTGCACCGCGTCGCCACCGGTGCCGCGGTCAAGGTCAGCGTCCGCGACGTCGCGCCACTGGCGGCCCGCGGCGGTGACGGGGCGACGACGGTCGCGGCGACCGCGCACTTCGCGGCGGCGGCCGGCATCACGGTGTTCGCCACCGGCGGCCTCGGCGGCGTGCACCGCGGCGCGCGCGACACCTTCGATGAATCCGCGGATCTGACAACGCTTTCCCGAACCCCGGTGCTGGTGGTCTGCTCGGGCGTGAAGTCGATCCTGGACGTCGGGGCGACGTGCGAGCGGCTGGAGACACTCGGGATCGGGGTGCTGGGCTACCGCACCGACCGGTTCCCGGCGTTCTACCTCGCCGACTCGGGCCACCCGGTCGGCTGGCGGGTGGATTCGCCGGCGCAGGTGGCCGACGTGCTGCGGGCCCGTGACCGGCTCGGCACCGCCGGTTATGGGCTGGTGCTGGCCAATCCCGTTGCCGCAGAGGCTGAATTGGACCGAGCGCTGCATGATCGGGTGCTCGCCGCCGGTTTGACCGCCGCCGGGGCGGCAGGGGTGCGCGGCAAGGACGTCACCCCGTTCCTGCTGGACTTCTTCCACCGCGAGACCGGCGGTGCGTCGGTGGCGGCCAACGTCGCACTGGTGCTGTCCAACGCCCGGCTGGGCGCCGAGGTGGCCGCCGCCTACGCGGGCTGACCCGCAGCGATTCCATGATACCCTGGGGGGTATGAATGGCAATGATTACCACGGCGTGCTCGCCGACCTGAATCCGCAGCACCGGGCGCTGCGCCAGCAGATCCCCGGCGTCTACCAGGGTTTCGGCGAGATGAGCAAGGCGACTTTCGAATCCGGCGCACTGGACCGCAAATTCAAGGAACTGGTGGCGCTGGCCATCGGGGTGGTGCAGGGGTGCGACGGCTGCCTCGCCTCGCACGCGCAGGCGGCGGTCAAAGCCGGTGCCACCAAGGCGGAAGCGGCCGAGGCGATCGGCGTCAGCATCCTGATGCACGGCGGCCCGGCCACCATCTTCGGGGCGCGCGCCTACACCGCGTTCTGTGAATTCGCCGACGCCACCGGTGAATAGCCCCGATCCTGCAGCGACGCCGAAGGGCTGACCTCAGCGCTGATTTCGCGTACCATGGGCCGGTATAACCGCTGGTCCGGCCAGCAGCCGCTGACCGACCACTAGTTGGCGGGAGGCGGCTGATGGCAGACGTGACCGGTGGTGGTGCGGCGTGAGCATTCTGAGCATCCCCGTCAAAGAGTTGCTCCCCACACGTCCCTATCCACCCAGAGTCGGCCCACGCGGTTCGCTGTTCTACCGGGCCATCTCCACCACCGACCACAAGCTGATCGGGATCATGTACATGGTCACCACATTCAGCTTCTTCCTGGTCGGTGGCCTGATGGCACTGTTGATGCGCACCGAACTGGCAGCGCCGGGCCTGCAGTTCCTCTCCAACGAGCAGTACAACCAGCTGTTCACCATGCACGGCACGATCATGTTGCTGCTCTACGCGACCCCGATCGTGTTCGGTTTCGCCAATCTGGTGCTGCCGCTGCAACTCGGCGCCCCGGACGTGGCGTTCCCGCGGCTGAACGCGTTCGCCTACTGGCTGTACCTGTTCGGTGGGCTGATCGTGATGGCCGGCTTCCTGGCGCCGGGCGGGGCGGCGGACTTCGGCTGGACCGCCTACACCCCGCTGAGCACCGCGGCCCATTCGCCGGGCGCCGGCGGGGACCTGTGGATCATGGGTCTGGCGGTGTCCGGGCTCGGCACCATCCTCGGCGCGGTGAACATGATCACCACCTGCGCGTGCATGCGGGCCCCCGGGATGACGATGTTCCGGATGCCGATCTTCACCTGGAACATCCTGATCACCTCGATCATGGTGCTGATCGTCTTCCCGCTGCTGACCTCGGCGCTGCTGGGTCTGGCGGTCGACCGGCACCTGGGCGGGCACCTCTACGACGCCGCGAACGGCGGGGCGATCCTGTGGCAGCACCTGTTCTGGTTCTTCGGCCATCCCGAGGTCTACATCGTGGCGCTGCCGTTCTTCGGCATCGTCACCGAGATCTTCCCGGTGTTCTCCCGCAAGCCGACGTTCGGCTACACGCAGATGGTCTACGCGACGATGAGCATCGCCGGGCTGTCGACCGCGGTGTGGGCGCACCACATGTTCGCCACCGGCGCCGTCCTGCTGCCGTTCTTCTCGATCCTGAGCTACATGATCGCGGTGCCGACCGGGATCAAGTTCTTCAACTGGATCGGGACGATGTGGAAGGGCCAGTTGACCTTTGAGACACCGATGCTGTTCTCGCTCGGTTTCGCCGTCACGTTCCTGGCGGGTGGGCTGACCGGGGTGATGCTGGCCAGCCCGCCGCTGGACTTCCACGTCACCGACAG
>NZ_JAHCLR010000048.1 GCF_018455725.1 Mycolicibacter acidiphilus | reverse complement strand
CGTTCCTGGCGGGTGGGCTGACCGGGGTGATGCTGGCCAGCCCGCCGCTGGACTTCCACGTCACCGACAGCTACTTCCTGATCGCGCACTTCCACTACGTGCTGTTCGGCACGATCGTGTTCGCCACCTACGCCGGCATCTACTTCTGGTTCCCGAAGATGACCGGGCGGCTGCTTGACGAACGGCTGGGCAAGCTGCACTTCTGGCTGACGTTCATCGGCTTCCACACCACGTTCCTGGTGCAGCACTGGCTGGGCAACATGGGCATGCCGCGGCGCTACGCCGACTACCTCCCCAGCGACGGTTTCCAGGGCTTCAACATCGTCTCCACGGTCGGGGCGTTCTTCCTCGCCGCGTCGGTGGTGCCGTTCGTATGGAACGTCTTCCGCAGTTGGCGCTACGGCGAGGTCGTCACCGTCGACGACCCGTGGGGTTACGGTAACTCACTGGAGTGGGCGACCAGCTGCCCGCCGCCGCGGCACAACTTCACCGAACTGCCGCGGATCCGGTCCGAACGCCCGGCGTTCGAGCTGCACTATCCGCACATGGTGCCCCGGCTGCGCCACGAGATTCATGTCCGACACGGAAAGACCCCGGTCGGCGGGTAACGTGGATCGGCGTCGACGAAAGCCCGGAGGGGCGCCCGCGTAAGCGGACGTAGTGATGCTGAGGAGCGGCGGATGAGCACCGACACGGACGACACGGCCATCACCGGACCGGATGAGCAGCCGAGGCCGAATGTGCGAGTGGCCTCGTCGGTCGTCCGGGTCTCCGAACTGCGCCAGTCAGTGCGGTTCTACTGCGACGTGTTCGGCTTCCGGGTGGTGATCCACGAACACGATGTGGCACTCCTGGTGTCGCCCAGCGGTTTCCAGCTCTACATCAACTCGATCGACCCGTCGCGCCGGCATGACCGCGGCACCATCGGCGTGGAATTCCTGATGTGGGCGACCGACAGTCGTGCTGAACTCGAGGCGATCGAGCAGCGGCTGCGCACCCACGACCCGGCGGTGTTCACCCACGTCGAGAACGGTGTGACGTTCGTGGAGGGGTGCGACCCGGACAAGATCCGGGTGGTGGTCGCCTATCCGAGTCCGGACCAGCTGCCGCGTCAGGTGATCGCGTCGGTGCTGCGCGGCTGACGTGCGGTGTCGCGCAGCCGGACCGCCAACTCCGTGCACTGCTTGACCAGTTCGTTGAGTTCGGCGTCGTCACCGCCGGTGAGCGCGCGGTGCATCGACCAGCAGATCCGGGCGGCCTGCCGTTTCGCCCGCTCGGCGAGCGGCCCGGCGAACATGTCGTCGACGGAGGCATACCAGGTCGTCAGCCATCGCAGGAAATGCGGGGTGGACAGCGCGGTGGTCTCGTGGACGCGTCCGTGCACATCCTGGACATGGCCCTGATACCGGCGGACCTTGAACAGCACGGTCTCCCAGAAGTCGGCCATCACCGGGATGTGTTCGGCGAGGCCGTGCACGTCGCGGACCTCCGCGAACGGCTCGCCCAGGATGTCGTCGTACAGCACGGTGCCATAGAAGCGCCACAGCAGCGCTTCGACGTCGTCGCGGTCGGCCAGGTCGGCCAGGGTCGTGCGCTCGTCGAGCTCAGTCATCGGTCACCACCCGGGCGATGCACAGCTCCGGTTCCACGAACGGGTCCAGTTCGGCGCGCAGCCGGTCACCGTCGCCCGCGCCGGTCTGGGCGTGCAGCAGGCCCCGCAGCAGCCCGACGTGCATGCCGCAGCTGACCTCCGGATGGGTGCGGGCCAGATCCCGGACCGGGCAGCCGTGCAGCCGGATCGTGCGCTCCCGCTTGCCGTCGGCGCCGGGTTCGGCGGCCGGGGCCAGTTCCGGGCCGAACCCCATCCGCTCGAAGATCTCGGCGATCATGTCGGCCCGGTCGTCGGCGCTGTCCGTGCAATCGGGTCCGGGGTCGTCGGATTCGGCGGTGGCGTTGGCGATGATCCGGCCCGCCCAGCGCTCGCCGGCGCGTTCGGCGCGTTCCCGCCGTTCGGCGACGGTGTCGCCGAGTTCGAGCGCGAGGATCTCCGCGAGGCTGCGGTAGTCCAACCGGTCGCGGACCGCGACGTACCCGGTGCGGGGCCGGCCGACGCCGTCTCGCTTGATCCGGGTGCGCGCCACGGCGCCCTCCTCGCACAGCGCGTCCAGGTGGAAGCGCACCGTGGTGATGTGCAGGCCCATCTGGCCGGCGATCTCACCGGCATCCACCGCACCGTCGCCCTCGCGCACCAGTCGCAGCACGCGTTCGCGCTGCTGGTTGCGCGGCAACCGCTGGCTGCGCGGCCCACGACGTTCATGGCTGGCCTGATCGGGCATCCGCGGACCTTCCTCGTTCCGTGTCGTCACAAATATAGCCGACATTTAACGGATGGACGTTATCAATATTCGGGTCTGGGCGTGGCCGCACCGGACGTGGCGGCCGGCCGACTCGCGTTCAGAACCCGAGTAACGTCGCCGATGTGCTGCTGACCTCGCTGAACCCTGACGCCGACGATATCGCGGATGCGGTACGCATCGACAACACCATACTGAGCCGCGCCGATCTGAGCAGCGCTTCGGCCGCGGTCGCGGCGGATCTCACCGGGGTGGGCCGGGTGGCGGTGCTCGCCACCCCGACGGCGTCGACGGTGCTCGCCGTCACCGGGTGTCTGCTCGCGGGGATTCCGGTGGTGCCGGTCCCCGCCGACGTGGGTGCGGCCGAACGAGCGCACATCCTCACCGACTCCGGTGCGCAGGCCTGGTTGGGGGACCGGCCCGACGACCTGGCCGGTCTGCCGCACATCCCGGTCCGCCGCGGCGCGGGCGCCGGGCCACGCCCGCTCGAGCCGGCCGGTTCGGACACCGCCCTGATCATCTACACCTCCGGCACCACCGGGCCGCCCAAGGGCGTGCAGCTGAGCCGTCGGGCGCTGGCCGCCGACCTGGACGCCCTGGCGCAGGCCTGGCAGTGGAGCGCCGATGACGTGCTGGTGCACGGCCTGCCGCTGTACCACGTGCACGGCCTGGTGCTAGGCCTGCTCGGCTCGCTGCGGGTGGGAAACCGGTTCGTGCACACCGGCAAACCGACACCGCAGGCCTACGCGAGCGCGGGCGGCTCGCTGTTCTTCGGGGTGCCGACGGTGTGGTCGCGGGTGGTCGCCGACAGCGGGGCCGCGGCGATGCTGCGGTCGGCGCGGCTGCTGGTCTCGGGCAGTGCCGCGCTGCCGGTGCCGGTGTTCCGCCGGCTCGCCGAACTCACCGGTCAGGCGCCGGTGGAGCGCTACGGCAGCACCGAATCGCTGATCACGGTGAGCACCCGCCTCGACGGCGAACGCCGGCCGGGCTGGGTCGGGTTGCCGCTGGCCGGGGTGACGACGCGACTGGTCGCCGACGACGGCGGCACGGTCGCCCACGACGGCGAGACGATCGGGCGCCTGCAGGTGCGCGGGGCCACGCTGTTCGACGGGTACCTCAACCGTCCGGACGCCACGGCTGAGGCGTTCGACGACGGCTGGTACCGCACCGGCGACGTCGCGGTCATCGACGGTGACGGAATGCACCGGATCGTCGGTCGCGAATCGGTGGATCTGATCAAGACCGGCGGCTTCCGGGTGGGCGCCGGGGAGATCGAGACCGTGCTGCTGGGGCATCCCGGGGTTGCCGAAGTCGCGGTGGTGGGGCTGCCCGACGACGACCTGGGGCAGCGGATCGTTGCGTTCGTCGTCGGTGACGCAGCTCCTGCGGAGCTGATCGACTATGTGGCCCAACAACTCTCGGTGCACAAGCGGCCGCGCGAGGTGCGCATCGTCGAGGCGCTGCCCCGCAACGGGATGGGGAAGGTGCTCAAGAAGGCGTTGCTGTAGCCGACTCGGGGCGTGGTTCAGGGGAGCAGGATGTAGGACATGCCGGGCACGTCCTTGACGTCGCGGCTAGCCCAATTTCCCGGCCCGTTGGCTCCGTTCATCTCGGTGACGTGGATGTAGCGTCCATCAGAGCGCTGCGAGACCGAGTCAACCCAGGCGACGTGGCCGTTTGTCGGGTCGGCGCCCTTTACACCGGGCTGGAACACCACGATCGCGCGGTTTTGTGCGTCGTCGACGACGGTCCAACCGGCGGCGCGGGCGGAACCCTTCCAGTCCTTGGCGTTACCGCCGAAATCGGGGTAGTAGCGGTTGCCGGTGGCCTGATACCACTTCTGCTTTGCGCCCCAGGTGCATTGGCCGGAGACGCCGGTGTTGCGGTTGGTGGTCTTTCCCATGCTGCGGCCCGATGCCGCCGGCGGGGCCGGCGCGGGTGCCGGTGCCGGTTTGGCATTGCAGGCCGGTGTGACCGAGTTGAAGGTGCCGGTCTCGATGTCGATGTCGGCTACGTAGTAGCCGTCGGAGACCCGGTACCACAGGTCGTCCCAGCCGCCGTTGGGGAGGTTGAAACTGAAGTGCCCCTGGACGCTCTGTCCCCGCGTCGAGCAGGTCAGCTTCAACTTGTCGCCGACGCTGTACCAGCCGTTCTGGCGTGACTTGAGGGTGGGTTCGGACATCCGCTGGGTTTTCGCCTTGACGGTCGCGGTCGGCTCGGCGTGTGCCTGCGGTGCCAGCAGCAGGGATTGCATGCATCCCGCGGCTACCGCCGCACTGGCTGCCAGTGTCAGCAGTCGGCGGCCTCCGCCTGGCCGGCCTGTCCCGAGAATTGCAGGTCGTCGGCTCGTCATGATTCTCCTCGATGCCGGTTATTCGATATGCGGGTCCACCGTGGTGGTGCTGAATTTAGCCAGATGGCAACCGAAATAGCCGGTGGAGAGTCATGATTCGACCGTTCGTACGACAGATCGGGAGTGATGCGTACCGCTGTCGAACTCCGGCGGCGTAGGCTCGTCACTCGTAACCTGACCAGAAGGGTGGGCCCTGCCATGCCGCGATTCAGCCCTGCTGTACTGACCGCCCTCGCCGCGTCGGCGTTCCTGCTGAGCGGGTGCTCGGCCGTTGAGAAGCTCACCGAGAAGGGTGGCGACACCACCTGCAAGGAGTTCAACGCCGACGACGACGACAAGCAGAACGCCGCGGTCTCGGCGATGCTGCACAAGAAGTACGGCAAGGAGGCGTCGCACCTGGAGATCGCGGCCACCAAGATCGGTGTGCAGGCGTTCTGCAAGACGATCGGGACCGACAGCAGCAAGATCAGCGAGGTCCGCGCCTGAGTCAGGTGTGCTTGCCGGGCCCCGCCGGCTCCCAGGTCTGCATGGCGGCTTCGATCCCGTCATCGTCGAGGGCGGCTACCGGTAGCGGCGCCTGGTCGCTGCGCTGGCGCATGCCGTCGAGCAGGATCGCCACGTAGCGGCGCCACAACCCGGGGTCGACGTGGCCGGCGAATTCGCTGACCGTGCCGGCCAGGAGCGCGAAGATCGGCATGTCGGTGTCCGCCGCCTCCGGGCGCAGGTGCCCGTCGAGTCGCACCCGTTCGACGAGTTTCTTCTGCAGGGGAACAAGGTGCTCCTGGGCGGTCTGGACTCGGTCGCCGCCGTAGCACTTGCTGAACGCGATCTCCCGCAGCCCGCGGTCGGTTGCGGTGATCTCGCACATCTGCTCGACGTACCACACGAATCCCTGCCATGAATCAGGCTGCTGCAGAGCCGATTCCGCCAGGTCTGCCAGCTGATCGATACCGTCTTTGAAGATCGCCTCGATCAGCTCGTCCTTGGTCGCGAAGCGTCGGTACACGGTTCCGACCCCCACACCGGCGTGATGGGCCACGTCGTTGAGGTTGGGTTCGAGGCCCTTGGCCGCGAACAGTTCGCGGGCGGCATCCAGTATCCGGTTGCGATTGCGCTCGGCGTCCTTGCGCAGGGGGCGGGGCGTCGTCTCACTGGCGCTCACCCGGACAAGTGTAATCGGGACCACGTCAAAGTGGATTGACTTGATCCGGTTAAACAGTTAGCTTGGCTATCTGCACGATTCGGGACGCCGCGGAGTCTTGCGTGCGCGCAACGTCAACAGGCTGCCGAGTGGGCGCGGCATCGGGAAAGGTAGCGATGAAAGACGTGGTTGGACGGCTGTGGCTACCCGCCCTGATCGTGCTGGCGGTCACGCTGGGCAGTTTGACGGTGGCGCGCATGCGGACCGTGTTCGGATCGAATCCCGTTGTGGTGACCGACCTGTCCTCCGACAATGCCGAGGACTTCAACCCGAAGTTCGTGAAATACGAGATCTTCGGGTCCGGCGCCACGGCGGTCATCAACTACATGGATCTGGAAGGCAAGCCGCAGCGCGTCGAGAACACGGCGCTGCCGTGGACGCTGACGCTGCAGACCACGCTGCCCTCGGTGATGCCCAACATCCTGGCCCAGGGTGACGGCGACAGCATCAGCTGCCGGGTCACCGTCGACGACGAGGTCAAACAGGAGCGGACCGCCACCGGCGTGAACGCCGAGACCTTCTGCTTCGTGAAGGCAGCATGAGCGCGCCGACCGAACCCATCGCGGTGTCCAGCCACGCCTCGCACCCGCGGATTCCGCGTTTCATCCGGAAGTTCGCGCTGCCGATCATCCTGGTGTGGATCGGGATCATCGTCGGCCTGAACACCGTCGTCCCGCAGCTTGAAGAGGTCGGCAAGCTGCGCGCGGTGTCGATGAGCCCCAACGACGCACCGTCGATGATCGCCACCAAGCGGGTCGGCAAGGTCTTTCAGGAGTACGACACCAGCAGTTCGGTGATGATCGTCCTCGAAGGCGACCAACCGCTGGGCGCCAAAGCACACGCGTTCTACGACGAGATGGTGCGCGAACTGCGTGCTGACACCACCCACGTCCAGCACGTCCAGGACTTCTGGGGCGACACGCTGACCGCCAAGGGCGCCCAGAGCGCCGACGGCAAGGCGGCCTACGTGCAGGTCTACATCGCCGGCGATCAGGGGGAGACCCTGGCCAACGACTCGGTGGACGCGGTGCGCCGCATCGCATCGGAAACCCCTGCGCCAGAAGGGGTCAAGGCCTATGTGACCGGTCCGGCGGCGACGAGCTCCGATCAGAACCATGTCGGCGACAAGAGCATGGAAACCATCGAGATGCTCACCTTCGGGGTCATCACGATCATGCTGTTGTTCGTCTACCGGTCGATCATCACCACGCTGATCGTGCTGGCAATGGTCATGCTCGAACTGTCCGGCGCCCGGGGGATAGTGGCATTCCTGGGATTCCACAACCTGTTCGGGTTGACGACGTTCGCCACCAACATGCTGGTGACGCTGGCCATCGCCGCCTCCACCGACTACGCGATCTTCCTGATCGGTCGATATCAGGAGGCGCGAAAAGTCGGCGAGGACCGAGAAACCGCCTACTACACCATGTTCCACGGCACCGCGCACGTGGTGCTGGCCTCGGGTCTGACCATCGCCGGCGCCACGTTCTGCCTGCACTTCACCCGACTGCCGTACTTCCAGACCATGGGAATCCCGCTGGCGGTCGGCATGGTGATGGTGGTCGCGGCCGCCCTGACACTCGGACCTGCCGTCATCACGGTGGGCAGCCGATTCGGCCGGATCCTCGAACCCAAGCGGGTCAGTCGGTCAGCCGGCTGGCACAAGGTCGGCACCGCCACCGTGCGCTGGCCGGGAGCGATCCTGGTGTGCGCCGTCTCGGCGTCGCTGATCGGGCTGCTCGCGCTGCCCGGCTACCACACCAGCTACAACGACCGCATCTATCTCCCCGACGACGTCGCGGCGAACGTCGGCTACTCGGCGGCGTTCCGGCACTTCTCCCAGGCGAAGATGAACCCGGACCTGATGATGGTCGAAACCGACCGGGACCTGCGCAATCCGGCGGACTTCCTGGTGATCGACAAGATCGCCAAAGCCCTCAAGAACGTGCACGGCATCGCCCAGGTGCAGACCATCACCCGCCCCGACGGTGATCCGATCAAGCATTCGACGATCCCGTACACCATCGGCCAGAGCGGCACAGCCCAGCTGATGAACAACGACTACATGCAGACCAACCTGGACAACCTGCTCAAGCAGACCGAGGACCTGCAGGACAGCATCGATGCGATGACCGAGATGATGAGCATCCAGTCGGACCTGGCGGCGGTGTCGCAGCGGATGGCCGACAAGATGAGCAACACCGCGGTCGACATCGGCTCGATGCGCGACCATATGGCCGATCTCGAAGACTTCTGGCGGCCGATTCGCAACTACTTCTACTGGGAACCGCACTGCTTCGACATCCCCATCTGCCTTTCGCTGCGGTCGATCTGGGATGCGATCGACGGCGTCGACGTGATGTCCGGCGACTTCGACGACCTGGTTCCCGAGATGCAGCGGATGGCCGCGCTGATGCCGAAGATGGTCGCGGTGATGCCGGCGCAGATCCGGTCGCTGAAGAACCAGAAGGAGACCCTGCTCAACCAGTACCAGGTGCAGAAGGCCCAGCAGGACCAGAACATGGCGATGCAGCAGAACTCGACGGCCATGAGCGAGGCGTTCGACGCCGCCAAGAACGACGACTCGTTCTACCTGCCGCCGGAGGCCTTCGACACCGCCGACTTCAAGCGGGGCATCAAGCTGTTCATCTCACCCGACGGACATGCGGTGCGGTTCACCATCATTCACCAGGGTGACCCGCTGACACCGGAGGGAACCTCGCGCATCGAACCGCTGAAGATCGCGGCGGCGGATGCGATCAAGGGCACGCCGTTCGAGGGGGCCCGGATCTACCTGGGCGGCAGCGCGGCGATGTTCAACGACATGCAGCGAGGCGCCGACTACGACCTGATCATCGCCGCGACGGCGTCGCTGGTGCTGATCTTCATCATCATGATGGTGCTCACCCGCGCGGTGGTGGCGGCGACGGTGATCGTCGGGTCGGTGGTGCTGAGCCTCGCCTCGGCGTTCGGCCTGTCGATCGTGATCTGGCAGCACGCGGTGGGGATCCCGCTGCACTGGATGGTGCTGCCGATGTCGGTGATCGTGCTGCTCGCGGTCGGCGCCGACTACAACCTGTTGCTGGTCTCGCGGATCAAGGAGGAGATCCACGCCGGCCTGCACACCGGTCTGATCCGCGCCATGGTCGGCACCGGGGCGGTGGTCACGGCCGCCGGTCTGGTCTTCGCCTTCACGATGGCCTCGATGGCCGTCAGCGCGTTGATCGTGATCGGCCAGGTCGGCACCACTATCGGACTGGGTCTGCTGTTCGACACCCTGATCGTCCGGTCGCTGATGACACCGTCGGTCGCCACCCTGCTCGGGCGCTGGTTCTGGTGGCCGCAGCAGGTGCGGCCGCGGCCGGTGCCGGCGCCTTGGCCGCAACCGGTCCGGCGCGAGTCGGAAGCCGAGGACGCCCTGGTCTGACGCGACCGGCACCCCTCAGCGCGAGCGTGCAGAACTGACCGCTGAAACCCCAGGTGACGGGCTGTTGCGGA
>NZ_JAHCLR010000047.1 GCF_018455725.1 Mycolicibacter acidiphilus | reverse complement strand
ACGACAACGACATCTGGTGGGAGGGCATCGACGGGGAGACGCCTGAGCACCTGATCGACTGGAAGGGCAACGACTGGTCGCCCGAGTCGGGAACGCCTGCCGCGCACCCGAACTCGCGGTACTGCACCCCGATGTCGCAGTGCCCGATCCTGGCCCCGGAGTGGGATGACCCGGCGGGCGTGCCGATCTCGGCGATCCTGTTCGGCGCCCGCCGCAAGACGACGGTGCCGCTGGTCAGCCAGGCCCGCGACTGGCAGCACGGCGTGTTCATCGGCGCCACCATGGGTTCCGAGCAGACCGCTGCCGCCGAGGGCACCGTCGGTGCGGTGCGCCGGGATCCGATGGCGATGCTGCCGTTCATCGGCTACAACGCCGGGGATTACATGGCGCACTGGATCGACCTGGGCAAGAACGCTGATGCGTCGAAGCTGCCGAAGGTGTTCTTCGTCAACTGGTTCCGTCGCGGTGAGGGCGGCAAGTTCCTGTGGCCGGGCTTCGGGGAGAACTCCCGGGTGCTCAAGTGGGTCATCGACCGGGTTGAGGGTGTCGGCGCCGGGCAGGAGACCGCGATCGGCACCGTGCCGCACGCCAGCGATCTGGAGCTGACCGGGCTGGACGTGGACCCCGCCGATGTGGACACCGCGCTGAAGGTCGACGCCGAGGAGTGGCGTGCTGAGTTGCCGCTGATCGAGCAGTGGTTCGACTTCATCGGGGACAAGCTGCCCACCGGCTTGCGCGACGAGTTCGACGCCCTCAAGCAGCGGCTCGGGTAACCCCGGACACGGCGGAACACGGTGGGTGAGGGAATGCCGGTCCTGCGGATCCGATTGCTAGCGTGATCGACGTGTCGGAGCCGCTGTACAAGCTCAAGGCCGAGTTCTTCAAGACACTCGGCCATCCGGCCCGGATCAGAGTGCTCGAGCTGCTGGTCGAACGCGATCGCACGGTGGGCGAGCTGCTGTCCGAAGTGGGGCTGGAGCCGTCGAACCTGTCCCAGCAGCTGGCGGTGCTGCGTCGGGCCGGGGTGGTGATCTCATCCAAGGACGGCAGCAGTGTCGTCTATTCCATTGCCTCACCGGCGATCGCCGACCTGCTGGCGGTCGCGCGCAAGGTGCTCACCGGGCTGCTCACCGACCAGGCCGCGATCCTCGACGACCTGCGCGCAGCGCAATGAGCTGGCTCGGCAGGATCGTCCGCACCGGCCGCATCGCGGAACCGGCGGACACCCGGCCGGCCGAGACAGTCGCCCCGCCTGCCGGGGTGCGCGGCTCACTGCAGGTGCGTCATATCGATGCCGGCTCCTGCAACGGCTGTGAAATCGAGATCGCGGCGGCGTTCGGGCCGGTCTATGACGCGGAGCGGTTCGGTGCGCGCCTCGTAGCCTCGCCACGGCATGCCGACGCCCTGCTGATCACGGGTGCGGTTACCCGAAACATGGTGGAGCCGTTACGAAACGCGGTCGCGGCAACCCCGAAACCGCGCCTGGTGATCGCCTGCGGCGACTGCGCGATCAACTGTGGCGTGTTTGCCGGCGCGTACGGCGTGGTCGGGCCGGTCAGTGCCATCGTCGACGTCGACGTGGAAATCCCCGGCTGTCCGCCGACCCCTGACCAGATCGTCGCCGCCCTACGATCGGTGACGGGTAAGTGAGAACGGCCGGCCCGGGCGATGCGACCGACGCGCCGCCCACCTTCGGTATCGGGCCGACGGTGAGCGGCGCAGTTGCCAGTGTAATCGGTGCTGCCGGTGTGGGATTCGGGATCGCGGGAATGTTCGGCGAGTTGCCGGCCGCTCGGATTCCCTGGCTTCTCCCGCTGGCGGGCGTGTGTCTGCGCGTCGATGCACTGGGTGGATTCTTCATGGCGATCACTGGTGCGGTCGTCGCGGTCGTCGGGGTGTACTGGATCGGCTACGCACACCGGGAACGCCTCGCACGCACCGCACTGATTGTGCTGCCGGCGTTCGCCGCCGCTTTGCTGCTGGTCACTGCGGCGGGTTCGGTGACCACCTTCCTGTACGGCTGGGAACTGATGGCGATCGCATCACTGGTGCTACTGCTGATCGACCACCGACGTGACCAGGTTCGCTCCGCCGCAGTCGTTTACGCGGTGATGACCCAGTCGGGGTTCGTCGCGCTGCTGCTGGGCATGATGGTGCTCGCCGCCGCCGCGCACACCGACGTCTTCACGGAGATCGGTTCGATTCCCGAACCGGCACGAACCGTGGTGTTTCTGCTGACGTTCGCCGGATTCGGCTCCAAGGCCGGGCTGCTACCGCTGCATGCATGGCTGCCGCGGGCGCACCCGGAAGCACCCAGCGCGGTGTCGGCGTTGATGAGCGCCGCGATGGTCAACCTCGGCGTGTACGGCATCCTCCGCGTCGATCTGCAACTGCTCGGCCCCGCACCCCGCTGGTGGGGAATGCTGCTGATGGTGGTGGGCGGGGCGTCGGCGATCTACGGCGTGCTGCAGGCATCCGTCGCCACCGATCTCAAACGGCTGCTGGCGTATTCGACCACCGAGAACATGGGGCTGATCGTGCTCGCCGTCGGCGTTGCGACGCTGATGTCGGCTTCCGGGGTTGCTTCGGCCGCGGCGATCGCCATGACCGCCGCGCTGCTGCACCTGATCGCTCACGCCGCATTCAAGAGTCTCGGGTTCCTGGCGTCGGGATCGGTGCTCGCCGCGACCGGCCTGCGAGACCTGAACCGACTCGGTGGCCTGGTCCGCCGGATGCCCCTGACAACGGCGCTTTTCGGTGTCTCGGCGCTCGGTGCCGCAGGGCTGCCGCTGGGGGCAGGATTCGTCAGCGAGTGGCTGCTCGTGCAGTCACTGATTCACACCGGAACCAACCGCGATGCGGTGGTCGCACTGGCGACACCCCTGACGGTCGCGGCGGTCGCACTCACCGCCGGACTCGGTGTGGCGACGATGGCGAAGGCGTTCGGTATCGGATTCCTGGCGCGGCCGCGCTCTGATGCGGCAGCCCACGCTGAAGAGGCGCCGGCCACCATGGTCACCGCGATGGCGGTAGCCGCAACCGGATGCACCGTGTTGGCGGTCGCCCCCGGTGCGGTAGCCGCTCCGATCGGCCGCGTCTTCGATGTGCTGCCGAGCGTTGGGGCGCTCGACCGGACCGACCTCGGACTGCTGTTGAGACTGCCCGGGGTGGCCGGTTCGATGGGGCCGGGGCTGCTCGCCGCCGCACTGGGGGGTGCTGCCGTCGCGGTCCTGATCGTCGCGCGGTGGCGCTCAAGTCGACGGCCCGAACCCGTGACGCTGCCGCTGTGGGCGTGCGGCGCGGACGACCTCAGTTCCCGCATGCAGTACACCGCGACGTCGTTCGCGCAGCCGCTGCAGCGGGTCTTCCACGACGTGCTGCGTCCCGACACCGATGTCGCAGTGACCCACGTAGCGGATTCCCGGTACCTGGTCGAGCGGATCGAATACCGGGTGACCGCAACCGATGTCGTCGAAGATCGCCTGCACCGTCCGGTGCTGCGCGTGGTCGCGGAGTCGGCGCGACTGATTCGCGCCGCACACAACGGAAGCGTGCATCTCTATCTGACCTACGGTGCCGTCGGGGTTTTGATCGTGTTGCTGGTGGCTGCGCGATGAACGCACTGTCATATCTCG
Source organism: Mycolicibacter acidiphilus (assembly GCF_018455725.1). Classification (GTDB taxonomy): domain Bacteria; phylum Actinomycetota; class Actinomycetes; order Mycobacteriales; family Mycobacteriaceae; genus Mycobacterium; species Mycobacterium acidiphilum. The sequence continues at coordinate 13,116 of NZ_JAHCLR010000047.1, read as the reverse complement.
CGGGTGCGACGCAACTGTTCGCGGTCGCTGCCGGTGCGCCGCTGGTGCTCGGGCGGATGCGTCAGATCAGAGCCCGGTTGGAGGGCCGAGTGGGGGGCGGCGTGCTGCAACCCTGGCGAGATCTGCGCAAGCAACTGGGCAAACAGTCCATCACCCCGGTCGGCACCAGCTGGGTATTCCGCGGCGCACCGGTGCTGCTGGCCGCGAGCACGCTGCTGATCGGCGCCGTCGCACCACTTGTCGCAACCGGTTCACCGTTGGACCCGGTTGCCGACCTCATCGCCGTCGTAGGCCTGCTGTTCCTGGGGACGGTCGCGCTCGCGCTGGCCGGACTTGACACCGGCACGGCGTTCGGCGGGATGGGAGCCAGCCGGGAGATGACGATCGCCGCGCTGGTGGAACCGACCATCCTGCTCGCGGTGTTCGCCCTGTCGATTCCAGCAGGTTCGGCGAATCTCGGTGCGATTGTGGCGAATTCACTGGAGAACCCCGGCCAGGTGATGTCCCTGGCCGGAGTGCTCGCATTCGTCGCGCTGGCGATCGTGGTCGTTGCTGAAACCGGGCGGTTGCCGGTGGACAACCCATCCACCCACCTCGAGCTGACCATGGTGCACGAGGCCATGGTGCTGGAATACGCCGGTCCGAGGCTGGCTCTCATCGAGTGGGCGGCTGCCATGCGGCTCACGGTGCTGTTGGCGTTGCTGGCGAATCTCTTCGTTCCGTGGGGAGTCGCCGGCGCGCAGCCCACCCTGGCGGCGGTGCTGATCGGTCTCGTCACGATCGCTGCGAAAGTGGCGGCGCTGGCTGCGGCCCTTGCGTTCGCCGAGGTGTTCCTGGCCAAGCTGCGACTGTTCCGCGTACCCGAACTGCTCGCCGGTTCGTTTCTGCTGGCGCTGTTGGCGGTCACCGCCGCGAACTTCTTCTCCGGGCAGGCGTGATCCGATGGCCGACTATGTGACGCTGCTCGATCTGGCGGCCGGCGGGGTTCTGCTGACCGCGGTGCTGATCGTCTGGCGCCGGGATCTGCCATCAATCGTGCGGTTGCTGAGAATGCAGGGCGTCGCGCTGGCAGCGATCCCCGTGCTCGGCGGCTGGCGGGAGGGCGACGCTGAGCTGATCTGGATCGGGCTCACGGTGCTCGTCGTGCGGGCCGTACTGCTGCCCTGGCTGCTGGCGCGGGCGGTCGGTGCGGAACGGCAGGACCAGCGTGAAGCGACACCACTGGTCAACACGACCGCGTCGCTGCTGATCGCCACCACACTGGTGGTGGCGGCGTTCGCAGTGGCGCAACCGGTCACCGCGCTGCAGCCGACCCCGGCGTCTGCCGCTGCGCCCGCCGCCCTGGCGGCAATCCTGATCGCAATGTTCGTGATGGCGACCCGCCGGCATGCGATCTCGCAGGCGGCCGGCTTCCTGATGCTCGACAACGGCATCACCGCGGTCGCGTTCCTCCTGACAGCCGGCGTGCCGCCGGTCGTCGAACTCGGGGTCTCGCTGGACGTGCTGTTCGCGCTGATCGTCCTGGGCGTGCTCACCGGCCGGCTCCGTCGGATGTTCGGCGGCGCGGACCTCGACCAACTGCAGGAGCTACGAGACTGAATGACAGCACTGATCCTGGTGGCGATCCTCGCGCCGACGACCGCGGCGGCCTGTGCTGCCGTCGGTGGGTGGCGGGCCTGGACCGCCACCGCGACGGTGCTGTCGGCCGTCACGCTGCTGGGATGCGGAATCGGCCTGGGGTATCGGTGCGCCGACGGCCGACACCTGGCCCTGGGCGGTGTCCTGCATGCGGACGCTCTCGTGGCGGTCCTGCTGATCGTCATAGGCATCGTCGCGACATTGGCCACCTGGGCGAGCATCGGCTACATCGATACCGAACTGCGGCACGGGCACACCGACCGGAGCGGCGCCAGGCTCTACGGCACCCTGACGCCGGCCTTCCTGGCCGCGATGGCGCTTGCGGTGTGCGCCAACGACATCGGCGTGATCTGGGTTGCGATCGAGGCGACCACGGTGATCACCGCCTTCCTCGTCGGCCATCGCCGCACCCGAACCGCGCTGGAGGCCACCTGGAAGTACGTCGTGATCTGCTCGGTGGGGATCGCCATCGCCTTCCTCGGCACCGTGCTCCTTTATTTCGCCGCCCAGCACGCCGTAACAGGCGGACGCGACCTGCTGCATCTGGACGTGCTGACTGCGCACGCCGCCGCATTCGACCCGCAGGTGGTCCGGCTGGCCGGTGCGCTGCTGCTTATCGGCTACGGCGCGAAAGTCGGGTTGGTGCCGTTTCACACGTGGCTGGCAGACGCGCACAGCCAGGCGCCGGCTCCGATCTCCGCGTTGATGAGCGGCGTGCTGCTGTCGGTGGCGTTCTCGGTGGTGATTCGCATCCGACCGATCATCGATGCCGCAGTCGGCCCGGAATTCCTGCGCGCCGCACTGCTCGCGGCCGGTCTGGTGACCGTACTCATCGCGGCCCTGCTGCTGACGGTCACCGGGGACCTCAAGCGCATGCTCGCATACTCATCAATGGAGAACATGGGCCTGATCGCGATCGCTGCCGCTGCCGGAACCCGGCTGGCGATCGCGGCGTTGCTGCTGCACATCTTGGCGCACGGCGTCGGCAAGACGGTGCTGTTCCTGTCCGGCGGACAGCTGCAGGCCGCCCACGGGTCGACGGCGATCGCGGAGATCACTGCGGTGCTGGGCCGTTCCCGGTTGGTCGGATCCAGTTTCGCGGTGGGGATCGTCGTCCTGCTCGGGCTGCCGCCGTTCGCGATGTTCGCCAGCGAACTGGCGATCGCGCGGTCACTGGCCGATGCACGGCTGGCCTGGGCGCTGGCGATCGCGCTGCCGCTCATCGTGGTGGCGTTCGCAGCCCTGGTGACGAACTCCGGTCGCATCCTGCTCGGTCGACCGGAAGCGGATGCTGTCGCGATACCGGTCCCGGCAACCGTGGCAGTCCCGCTGGTCGGCGGTGTGGTGATCTGCATCCTGCTCGGTGTGACGATAGGGCCGCTCGCCGGGCTCTTCGAGACCGTCGGCGACATGTTCGGTGTGCGGTGACGGGCATGGAAACCGACCGCCGGACGATCACCGCATCCGCCCTCGCCGATACGGCTGAGCAACTGCTCGGTGCCGGCTTCCGGATCGCGTTGATCGCCGCCCACGACGACGGCGAGCGATTCCGGGTCGTCTACCTCTTCCTGGCGGGCCGGCCTGATCGCCGGATCGAACTGGTGCTGCCGGTGCCGGCAACCGATCCGACGATCCCGTCGCTGGCGTACCTGTCGTTTCCGGCGGGCCGCTTCGAGCGGGAGATGGCTGATCTCTTCGGGATCACCGCGGTCGGGCACCCGCGACCGTATCGACTGGTGCGCCACGCACACTGGCCCGAGGACTGGTACCCGATGCGGCGTGACGCCGGCCCACCACCGGAGTTCACCGCACGCGACCGGTTCCCGTTCCTCACCGTGGATGACCCGGGGGTCTATGAGATCCCGGTCGGGCCGATCCACGCCGGCCTGATCGAACCCGGGCACTTCCGATTCTCCGCTGTCGGAGAATCCGTGCTACGCCTCAAGATCCGGCTGTGGTTCGTGCACCGCGGCATCGAACGGATTTTCCAGGGGCGATCCGCCGGCGCTGCCGTGGAGGTAGCCGAACGGATCAGTGGCGACACGTCGGCGGGTCATGCCCTGGCGCACAGTCTCGCCGTCGAGGACGCGCTGGGTATTGAACTGCCCGAGCCGGTGCACCGGCTGCGGGCGCTGCTGCTGGAACTGGAACGCTTGCACAATCACGTTGCCGATCTCGGCGCACTCGCCAACGATGTGGGCTTCGGACTGGCTAACATCCATGCCCAGCGTATCCGCGAGCAGTTGCTGCGACTCAATGGTCGGCTCACCGGACATCGGCTGCTGCGCACCGCGATTCAGCCCGGCGCGGTGGCGCTGCGTGAACTTCCTGATCCGCAGGAGCTACGTCAGCTGGCCGCCGAGGTTGCCGAGATCGCCGAGCTCACGTTGCGGAATTCGGTGGTCTACGAGCGGTTCGCCCAGACCTCGGTCCTGGCGGGCGACGATGCCCGTGCCCTGGGCTGCCTGGGATATGTGGCGCGGGCCAGCGGTGCGAGCAGTGATGCCCGGCTGGACCACCCGACCGTTGCACTGCCGGTCACCGAGGTGCGGGCCTCCTCCGGTGACGTCCTTGCCCGCTACGGCGTCCGCCGCGACGAGTTCGCCGCGTCGATCGAGTTGGCCTGCCACCTCATCGAAGGTCATCACGGGCCGCTCGAGTTTCGTGTCCCGTTGCCGGCGACGGGACACGCATGCAGTGGAATCGGCATCGTGGAGGGCTGGCGCGGCAGTATCGTCCACCGCGTCGAGATCGACCCCGCCGGGGTCATCGCCCGAGCGAAGATCGTCGACCCGTCGTGGTTCAACTGGCCGGCCCTGCCGGTCGCGATGACCGACACGATCGTCCCGGACTTCCCGCTGACCAATAAGAGCTTCAATCTGTCCTACGCGGGCAACGATCTCTAGCGGACCGTTGGGACGACCGGGATCAGCCCAGGGTCTCCGGGCAGATCTCGTGCTGCGCGATGTCGATCACCTGGCGGAGGTTGACGGTCAGATCGTCGACCATCGACGGGCCGCCGAACGACGGCCGGCGGACGTACGCGTTCGCGACCTGGTCGGGGGTGGCGCCGCTGCGCAGTTCGTTGCAGAACCGGTGCCCCGCCGACAGCCGGGCGTTCGGCGGACCGGAGCGGAACACCCCCTGCGCGTCGAGCGCGGCGAGGTAACTGGCGTCGTCGGCGTGGGCGGTCGCGCTGCCCAGCAGCGTGACAACGCCGAGGCCGGCCAGTGCGACCCCGCGCGGAATCCAACTCATAGCGGCGATGCTACGCAATGGCCACCGGATTGACTCTGCGTCCACGGTGCGAAGGTGCGAGAGCACCGCACCGTGGACGCAGAGTCAACGGACTTGCTAGATGACGCCCATCGCGAGCATGGCGTCCGCGACCTGGATGAAGCCGGCGATGTTGGCGCCGACCACGTAGTTGCCGGGGGCGCCGTACTCGTCGGCGGTGGCCAGGCAGCGGTCGTGGATGCCGCGCATGATCGTCGCCAGCCGCTGCTCGGTGTACTCGAAGCTCCACGAGTCACGCGACGCGTTCTGCTGCATTTCCAGCGCGCTGGTAGCCACACCGCCGGCGTTGGCGGCCTTGCCCGGCGCGAACTTCACGCCCGCCTCGGCGAACACCTTCACCGCGTCCGGGGTGCACGGCATGTTGGCGCCCTCGGCGACGATCTTGCCGCCGGCCTTGACCAGCCGCGCGGCGTCCTCGCCGGTCAGCTCGTTCTGGGTGGCGCTGGGCACCGCGACGTCACACGGCACGTCCCAGGTCAGCCGGCCGGAAACGAACTTGGTGTCGCCGCCGCGGGCGGTGGCGTAGGCCTCGATGCGCTCGCGCTTGACCTCCTTGATCTCCTTGATCAGGTCGAGGTCGATGCCCTTCTCGTCCACGACGTAGCCGCTGGAGTCGGAGCAGGCCACCACGGTGCCGCCGAGCTGGTGGATCTTCTCGATGGCGTAGATCGCGACGTTGCCGGAACCCGACACCACGGCCCGCTTGCCTTCGAAGCTGTCGCCGGAGGTCTTGAGGATCTCGTCGGCGAAGAACACCGCGCCGTAACCGGTGGCCTCGGTGCGCACCTGCGAGCCGCCCCAGGACAGGCCCTTGCCGGTGAGCACGCCGGACTCGTAGCGGTTGGTGATCCGCTTGTACTGGCCGAAGAGGTAACCGATCTCACGTCCGCCGACGCCGATGTCACCGGCCGGCACGTCGGTGTACTCACCGAGGTGGCGGTACAGCTCGGTCATGAACGACTGGCAGAACCGCATGATCTCGCCGTCGGAACGACCCTTGGGGTCGAAGTCCGACCCGCCCTTGCCGCCGCCGATCGGCAGCCCGGTCAGCGAGTTCTTGAAGATCTGCTCGAAGCCGAGGAACTTGATGATGCCGATGTACACCGACGGGTGGAACCGCAGCCCGCCCTTGAACGGCCCCAGCGCGGAGTTGAACTCCACCCGGAAACCACGGTTGATCTGCACGTTGCCGGCGTCGTCGACCCACGGCACCCGGAAGATGATCTGACGCTCCGGCTCACACATCCGCTGGATGACGGAGGTGTACTGCGGGTGCTTGGCGACGACCGGCCCCAGGCTGCTCAGGACCTCCAGGACGGCCTGGTGGAACTCGGCCTCGCCGGGGTTACGGCGCAGCACCTCGTCGTAGATGTAATGCAGCTGCTTGTTCAGCTCGGTCATGGATGTGAACTCTTTCCTCGCGTTTGGCTGTCAGCGGGGTCAGGCTAACGGGACAGATCGCGAACGCCGAATCCTTACGGTTAAGTAACGGTTAAATCATCGCCGAGGCGTGACCAGCTATTAGCCTGACACGAGAGCAAGGGTGGTGCGGGCGAATGACGGTGTGCAGCGGATGCGGGACCTGCCGATGACCGAACTGACGGCGTCCGCGAGCGAACTGGCGGCGATGGACATCTTCGCCGGTTGCCCCGCCTCCGACGTCGCACAGTTGGCGACGGCACTCCAGCCGCTGCAGGCCGCGGCCGGCGACGTGCTGATGACCCAGGGGGAGCGTGCGCTGTCGTTCCTGCTGATCTCGTCGGGGGACGCCGCGGTCCGGCACACCGGTGACGACGGCGCCGTGATCGTCAACGAGGTGACCGCCGGCATGGTCGTCGGTGAGATCGCTCTGCTGCGCAAGGGTCGCCGGACCGCGACCGTCACCGCCACGACCGCGCTGACCGGATGGGCCGGTGACGAGCGGGCGTTCGCCCGGATGGTGCAGATCCCGCAGGTGATGGACCGACTGGTGCGCACCGCTCGGCAGCGCCTGGCCGCCTATCTGACCGCGGTGCCGGTCACGGCGCGGGACGGGACTGCTCTGCTGCTGCGGCCGGTGCTGCCCGGTGACAGTGCCCGCACCCTGCAGGGCCGCACCGACTTCTCGGCCGAGACGCTGTACCGCCGGTTCATGTCCGCGCGCACCCCGAGTCCGGCGCTGATGCACTATCTGTTCGAGGTCGACTACGTCAACCATTTCGTCTGGGTGGTCACCGAACCCGACGGTGCTTTCGTCGCCGATGCGCGGTTCGTCCGCGATTCCCGGCATGCGACGGCCGCCGAGATCGCGTTCATCGTCGGTGACAGTTATCAGGGCCGCGGTATCGGCACGCTGCTGATGGGGGCGCTGGCCGTCGTCGCCAGGCTGCAGGGCATCGAGAAATTCACCGCCCGGGTGCTTTCGGAGAACGCGCCGATGCGCGCCATCCTCGACCACTTCGGCGCGTACTGGGAGCGCGACGACCCCGGCATCGTGATCACCGTGCTCGACGTGCCCGACGACGACCAGCTGCCGTTCGGTCGCGACCTCGCTGATCAGCTCAAAGAGGTTGGGCGGCAGGCGATTCAGGCCGTCGGCTGAGGTGCGCCCGGAGAGCGGGCCCGGGCCTCGGCGGGTGCGTTGACCCATTGGGTAGATTGACCCGATGCTGAACCTTCGCGCGGTGCTGGTACTCGGATGCATCTGCTTGCTCGCGGCATGCAGTTCCAGCCACCCGGAGGTCACGGCCGACATCAACAAGGTCGTCGACGTCAAGTCCTCCTTCGGCCCGGATTTCCAGGTGCGCGACATCGCCCGCACCGGGATCGACCCCAAGCTGCTGGCCGGCACCGCGCTGCCGCCGGGGCTGACCTTCGACCCGGCGGACTGCTCGCGGTTCGCGGTCAGCCAGCAGCTCCCGCAGGGCGTGCAGGGCAACATGGCGGCCGTCGCCGCCGAGGGCAACGGCAACCGCTTCATCACGATCGCACTGGAGACCTCCGAGCCGGTGCCGTTCAGCGAGCCCGGCAAGTCCTGCCACAAGGTCGGGTTCGCCAGCGGCCGGATGCGCGGGATGGTCGAGGTGGTGGAGGCGCCGCGCATCGACGGGGTCCGCACGATCGGCGTGCACCGGGTCATCGAGGCGGTCGCCGGCGGCAAGACCCGCATCGGCGAGCTCTACAACTACACCGCCTACTTCGGTCCGTACCAGGTGCTGGTCACCGCGAACCCGCTGGTGCAGAAGGACAAGCCCGTCGTCCCGGTCGACACCGAACGCGCGCGCGAACTGCTGGTGTCCGCCGTCGCCGCGGTCCGCAGCTAGCGGCTAGCGCACTCCGCGCGGCCGGAACTGGACGCTGATCCGCGGCCCGGTCGGGGTCGCGGTCTTCGGGATGGCGTGCTCCCAGGTGCGCTGACATGACCCGCCCATCACCAGCAGATCGCCGTGATGCTGGGGCAGCCGCAGCGACTGCCCGCCGCCGCGCGGCCGCAGCGCCAGGGTGCGGGTGGCGCCGACGCTGACGATCGCGACCATCGTGTCGTCGGTGGCGCCGCGGCCCAGGGTGTCGCCGTGCCACGCCACGCTGTCGGTGCCGTCCCGGTACAGGCACATCCCCACCGTGGTGAACGGTTCGCCGAGCTCACCGGCGTAGATGTCGTTGAGGCGCCGGCGCATCCGGGCGATCATCGGGTGTGGGACCGGGTTGTTGCCGTCGGCAAGGTCGTGGAAGCTCACCAGCCGGGGCACGTCGAGCACCCGGTCATACATCTGGCGGCGTTCCGCCCGCCACGGCACCGCCGCCCGCAGGTCGTCGAGCAGGCCGTCCGAGTCGTCGGTCAGCCACGCGGATCGCACGTCGATCCATGCGCCGTCAGCCAGCCACCGCCGTTCACTGTGGTCGAAGAGCGAGCCCTGCACCGCCTGCGTCACACGCCCAGCGTATCGCACATTCGTTCGATTTCGGTGTTGATATTGCGCTGACGATAGGTCACTGCCAGCTGGGCAGCCAGATCTCCAGGTGCCAGGTGTACTGCGAGATCGGCAGGCCGGTGAGCACCGGGTACAGCCAGGCGAAGTTGGTCAGCGCCGCCGCGACGTAGCAGCTCACCGCGATCAGCCCGACCGTGTGCCGCTCCTCGCCCTGCGGCTGATTCCGGTACACGATGTCGCCGAGGACCAGCGCGATCAGCATCGCCAGGAACGGTGCCATCGGCACCGCGTAGAAGAAGTACATCTGCCGGCCGATGTCGGCGAACCACGGCAACCAACCGGCGCAGTAGCCGACCAGGGCCGCGGCATAGCGCCAGTCGTGGCGCACGAACGTCCGCCACGCCGCGTAGCCCAGCACCGGCACCGCCAGCCACCACAGCGCCGGCGTGCCGACCAGCAGCACCGCCTTCACGCAGGACTGGGCACCGCAGCCGGGGACGTCGTGCTGGTCGATGGCGTAGAGCACCGGCCGCAGCGACATCGGCCAGGCCCACGGCTTGGACTCCCACGGGTGATGGTTGCCGGCGGCGTTGGTCAGCCCGGCGTGGAAGTGATACGCCTGGTAGGTGTAATGCCACAGCGAGCGCAGTGCGTCCGGCACCGGGAAGCGGCTGGTCTCGCCGATCGACTGGCCGGCCTCGTGACGGTCGACGCCGGTCTCGGAGGCGAACCACGGCGCATACGACGCCAGGTACACGGCGAACGGGATCAGTGCGATCGCGTAACCGGTGGGGACCACGTCGCGGCGCAGGGTCCCCAGCCAGGGCCGCCGCACCCGGTACTGCCGGCGGGCGGCCACGTCGAATACCAGCGACAGCGCACCGAAGAACACGATGAAGTACAGCCCCGACCACTTGGTGGCGAACGCCAGGCCCAGCAGTACCCCGGCCCCGAACCGCCACCACCGCACCCCGAGCCGCGGACCCCACGGCGTCGCGGTGGAGCGGCCCTCGATCAGCGCGGTGTGCATGCGTTCTCGCACCTGATCGCGGTCGACGATCAGCGCCCCGAACGCCGCCACCACGAAGAACGCCAGGAACTCGTCGAGCAGGGCGGTGCGTGCCGCGACGAAGCTGACCCCGTCGGCCACCAGCAGCAGCCCGGCGATCCCGCCGGTCAGTGTCGAGCGGGTCATCCGGCGGACGATCCGCACCACCAGCGCCACCAGCAGCACCCCGAGCAGGGCGCTGCTGAACCGCCAGCCCACCCCGTTGTAGCCGAACAGCGCCTCACCGATGGCGATCAGCTGCTTGCCCACCGGGGGATGCACGACCAGTCCATAGCCGGGGTTGTCCTCGACGCCGTGGTTGTGCAGCATCTGCCAGGCCTGCGGGGCGTAGTGCTTCTCGTCGAAGATCGGGGTGCCGGCGTCGGTCGGTGACTGCAGGTTCAGGAACCGCGTCACTGCGGCCAGCGCCGTGACGGCCCCGGTCACCGCCCAGCCGCGAGCCCGGTCGACCGGCCCGAAATCGGCGACCGGCACCAGCAGCCCGGGGCTGATCATCGGTGCGGTGCGCTCCGGCACGGCCGCGGATGTAGTAGCGGTCGGAGCGCTCATCTGCACGATCGTAGGCTGTGCGCCATGACCGGTGGACGACTGTTGCTGGCTGCCACGCCGCTGGGGCAGCCCGGTGACGCCTCGGCGCGGCTGATCGAAGCGCTGGGTACCGCCGACGTGGTGGCCGCCGAGGACACCCGGCGGGTGCGCACCCTGGCCAAGTCGCTGGACGTGGCGATCACCGGGAAGGTGGTCAGCCTGTTCGACGCTAACGAGGCCGCCCGGGTGCCGGCGCTGCTCGCCGAGATCGAGACCGGCGCCACCGTGCTGGTGGTCAGCGACGCCGGGATGCCGCTGGTCAGCGACCCGGGGTATCGCCTGGTGGTGGCGTGCGCGACGGCGGAGGTGCCGGTCAGCTGCCTGCCCGGGCCGTCGGCGGTGACGACCGCGCTGGCGGTCTCCGGGCTGGCCGCGGAACGGTTCTGCTTCGAGGGGTTCGCCCCGCGCAAGTCCGCGGCGCGGCGGGGCTGGCTGGCGGCGCTGGCCGACGAGCGGCGCACAGCCGTGTTCTTCGAGTCGCCGCGGCGGCTGGCCGACTGCCTGGCCGACGCCGTCGACGAGCTCGGCGGCGACCGGCGGGCGGTGGTCTGCCGGGAGCTGACCAAGACCCACGAGGAGGTGCGGCGCGGCACGCTGGCCGAGCTGGCCGCCTGGGCCGCCGACGGGGTGCTGGGGGAGATCACCGTGGTGCTGGCCGGCGCGACGCCGCGGGCCGACCTGGCGGCGCTGGTCGAGGAGGCCAACCGGCTGGCGGCCGACGGGATGCGGCTGAAGGATGCCTGCGCGCTGGCGCTGGAGCACGCGCCGGGCGCGGTGTCGCGCCGCGAACTCTACGACGCGGTGCTGCGTTCCCGAGACTGATCCACGCCGACGATCGGCGCGGCCTTGTGCAGGCATTCCTGCCACTCGGCGTCGACGTCGGAGTCGGCGGTGATCCCGCCGCCGACCCCGAGCGTGGCACCGCCGGCCGCGTCGAACTCCACGGTGCGGATCGCGACGTTGAGCTCGGCGCCGGCCACTGGTGAGGCGAAACCCACGGCGCCGCAGTAGATTCCGCGACGCTCCGGCTCCCACTGCGAGATCAGCTGACGGGCGCGGTGCTTGGGCGTCCCGGTCACCGAGGCGGGCGGGAACGTCGCGTCCAGCAGCGCCGACGTCGGCAGCGCGGTCGGGACCCGGGCGGCCACCGTCGACACCAGATGCCAGACGCCGGGCGCCGGACGGATCGCCAGCAGCTCCGGCACGGTGACGCTGCCGGTGACCGCCACCCGGCTCAGGTCGTTGCGGACCAGGTCCACGATCATGATGTTCTCCGCGACGTCCTTCACCGATGCCCGCAGCGCCGACGGGCGCGCGTCCAGCGGCAGGGTTCCCTTGATCGGGCTGGAGATGACGACGTCGCCGTGCCGGGCCAGGAACAGCTCCGGCGACAGCGAGGCCACCGCACCCCAGTCCCCGGCCAGGTAGGCGGCCATCGCCGGGTTGGTGCGGGTGACGGCGTCGGCGAAGAAATCCAGCGGGGCGCCGGTGACCGTGCCGGTGAACTGCGTGCACACGCACGCCTGATAGACCTCCCCGGCCCGGATCGCCTCCAGGCAGGCCAGCACGCCGGCGCGGTGTGCCTGCCGGTCCGGGGTGTCCCAGTAGATCCGGCAACTGCGCGCCGGCGCGGGGGTGTTCACCGCGTCGGCCAGCCAGCCCGGCATGGGCGTCCCGGCGAGGCTTTCGTACCACCACCGGCCGTCGTCGTCGCAGCGCAGCACGCAGTCGGTCCAGCCGCCGGCGGCGGGCGGGATCCGGTCGGGGCGTCCGTCGGCGCCGGGGTCGGGGTAGGCGAGGTAGCCGATCCAGCCGCCGCCCACCGCACCTGACGCGGGTTCCGGCGTCCCGTCGAACGGCACGTCGAACACTGCGGCGGGCTCGACGGGTGCGACGGCCACACTCGGTGCGATCACCGCCCGAGACCCGAACCAGTCGCCGGTCAGCGCCGCCGGCGGCGGCAGGCTCAGCCGGGCCGTCGCGGCGCCGATCGCCCGCAGCACCTGCGGTGCGGGGCCCAGCTCTGGAAGCGGCTCGACGTGCACCGCACTAGCTTGTCGTGTCGGGCGGGCAGACGCAAAAGTGAACCGTGCCGGGTGTCACGGCCGGTGCGACATGGGCGCCGGCACGTCGAGCAGGCAGTCGACGTCGGGGCAGGGCAGCGGCACCCAGCCCGTCGACAGCAACCGCTCCATCGCGTCGGCGTCGATCGGCCGGGACAGCAGGAAGCCCTGCGCGCGGTGGCAGCCGTACCGCAGCAGCGTCGCCGCCGCGCCGGCGTCCTCCACTCCTTCGGCGACCACCTGCAGGTCGAACGCCTCCGCGAGGCCGATGATGGCCCGGACGATCGCCAGGTCGCCGGGGTCGGTGCCGAGATCCTTGACGAACGATCCGTCGATCTTGAGCACGTCGATCGGCAGCGACTTCAGGTGCGACAGGATGGCGTAGCCGGTGCCGAAGTCGTCGAGCGCGATCGTGACGCCGACCTTCTTCAACTCGGCGATCGTGGTCTGGGTGGTCGCGGTGTCGGCCACCATCGCGCGTTCGGTGATCTCCAGGCAGACCGAGGGGCCGTCGATGCCGAATTCGGCGAGCGTGTCGGCGACGGTGCCC
>NZ_JAHCLR010000046.1 GCF_018455725.1 Mycolicibacter acidiphilus | reverse complement strand
CCATCGCGCGTTCGGTGATCTCCAGGCAGACCGAGGGGCCGTCGATGCCGAATTCGGCGAGCGTGTCGGCGACGGTGCCCGCGAAGTCCGGGCTGGTCAGTTCGGCCGGTGCGACGTTGACGCGCAGCGTGGCGGACCGGCCGATCCCGTGTGACCGCCAGCGGCTCAGGTCGGCGCAGGCGTTGCGCAGCACCCAGCGGCCCAACTCGGTGATGGCGCTGGTCGATTCGGCGACGTCGATGAACGAATCCGGCAGCAGCAGTCCCCGGGTGGGGTGCTGCCAGCGGACCAGTGCCTCGGCCGCCACGACCGCACCGGTGGCCAGGTCGACCTCGGGCAGGTAGCGCAGCCGCAGCGCGTCGCGGCCGATCCCGTCGTGCAGGCGGTCCGCGCTGAAATCCAGGTCGTCGTGGTCGAGGACGGTCCCGGTGCGCCGCGGGCTCGTCGCGGCATGGGGAGCCCGACGTCTGGTGGTTCCTTCCACCATGCCCCCAACCGTGTCGTCAGCTGCCTGACCGGGCCTGAACCAGCCTGGACCCGCCGTCTGTGCGCTTCCGGTACCGAACCTGACATACCGCTGCGCATGGATTATGACTGATCCTATTCGGAACGTCACCGTTATGGAACGTTAATCGGCGTTCGGTATGTCGATCGGTTTGCTCAGCCCGGGCACCGCGACGTGCACCGCACTAGCTCGTCAGACGTCTGCGCTGCGGGTGATCTCCCGGGCTGCCGTCAGCGCCGTCAACTTGTCCGGGTTGCGCATCGCGTAGAAGTTGGTGATCAGACCGTCGGTGATCTCGACGGTGAACACGCCTTCGAGCCGGTCGGCGTTGTAGACCAGTACCGCCGGGGCGGAGTTGCAGGTCGCCATCTCCACTCGGATGTCAGGTTGTTGCGCCCCGATGCGCAGCAGCCCGATGACCGCCCTGCCGACCCTGTCGGCCCCGAGAACCGGTCGGCGTGCCGCGCTGACCTTGCCGCCGCCGTCGGCGGTGTAGGTGACATCGGGCGCCAGCATCGCCAGCACGGTCTGCAGATCCCCGCCGGCCGCCGCGGCCATGAACTCGGCGGTGATCCGCTCGTTCTCGGCCGGGTCCACCGGGGTGAAGCGCGGCCGTCGGGCCTGGACGTGCCCGCGGGCCCGGTGCGCGACCTGACGGGTCGCGGGGGTCGACTTGCCCACTGCGGCGCCGATCTCGTCGTAGTCGAACCCGAACACCTCGCGCAGCACGAACACCGCGCGCTCGTCGGGACTGAGCGTCTCGAGCACCACCAGCATCGCCATCGACACCGACTCGGCCAGCACGACGTCGGCCGACGGGTCCTGTTCGTCGAGCAGCAGCGGTTCGGGCAGCCACGGGCCGACATACTCCTCACGGCGCCGGGCATCGGCCCGCAGCGCGTTGAGCGCCTGGCGGGTGACCAATCGGGCCAGATACGACTTGACGTCTCGCACGGTTGCCATGTCGACCTCGGCCCACCGCAGGTAGCTGTCCTGCAGGACATCGTCGGATTCGGTTGTCGAGCCCAGGATTTCGTAGGCGATGGTGAACAGCAGCGGCCGCAGTTCAGTGAATCGTCGGGTCTGATCAGCGGTCACACTGCCGCCTCCTGCTCGGTCGAACCTGCCCGGGTACCGCCCTTGAGCCAACGGTACGAGCCGGGCTTGACCCCCTCACGGCGGATGCCCCACACGGTGGCCCTGCAGATCATCTCCTTGACCGCCGCGGCCAGTCGGCCGCCGAGGAACGCCCTGACCGGGGTGTCGTCGCGGCGGGTGAACTGGACGGTGCCCGCACTGCGGCCCAGGCTGATGCACTGGCTGAAGAAGGCCTGGTCCAGCGCGGCCGGCGGGGTGCCGGCGATGCGGGCCAGGACGGTGTCGGCGGCCTGAGCGCCCAGCGGTATCGCGGCCTGGCAGCTCATTCGCAGTGGCCGGCCGGCCGGTGCCACCGCATCCCCGGCCGCCACGATCCTCGGGCTGTCAATGCTGGTCAGGGTCTCGTCGGTGAGCAGCCGACCCAGTGTGTCGGTGGCCAGTCCACTGTCGGAGGCCAGGTCCGGAACGCCGAACCCGGCCGTCCACACCGTCACCGCGCTGGGCAACATTCGGTCGTCGCCCAGCACCACCGCGTCGGCGCGCACTGCCGCGACCGTGGCGGCCTCGAGCACCTCGACACCGAGTTTGCGCAGCGCCTTGGCCACTGAACGGCGACCGGAGGCGTTCAGGGAAGAGCTGAGTGTGCCGCCGCAGACCAGGGTGACGGCCCGGCCGCGGCCGGCCAGTTCGGCGGCGGTCTCGATTCCGGTCAGCCCGCCGCCGACCACGGTCACCGCAGCGTCCGGCACCAGCTCGGACAGCCGCGTCAGCAGCCGTTGCCCGGACTCGAATTCGCTGATGGAGTAGGCGAATTCGGTGGCTCCGGGAACCGTGGGGCTGATCGCTCCGGTGCTGCCGACGGCGTAGATGAGGTAGTCGTAGGGCAGGTCGGCGCCCGAGGTCAACTCGATGCGGCGGCCGGCGGTGTCGATCCGGCCGGCGGAGTCGACCAGCAGCCGGATGCCCTTGCCGAGCAGGTTGTCATAGTCGATGTCGGCCCGGTAGGTGCCTGCCACATGCTGGTGCAATCGGATCCGTTCGACGAACACCGGTCGGGGATTGACCACGGTGATGTCGATGTCGGGGCGCACCAGCAGGCGATTGGCGGCCATGGTGCCGGCGTAGCCGCCGCCGATGACGACGACGCGGGTGCGGGTGTCGGGGGAATTCGCGGTGTTGCTCATGTCCTCAAGACACCGGGGCGCCGCGAAACGTGACATCGTGTGGCCCGTCTCACCGGCGAACGGTCCTCCGTAGGCGGTCAGCCCTGGTAGCGCGGGAAGACGCCGCTCGGCGCCGGCAGCGTGCCGCCCGGCTTGATCCGCTCACCGATGGCGGCGAACGTGCGGTCCGCCGGATCCTGGCCGAGCAGGTCCAGCAGCTTGCCGGCCGACTCGGGCATCACCGGCTGCACCAGCAGCGCGGCGATCCGCACCACCTCCAGCGTCGTGTACAGGACCGTGCCGAACCGGGCCTGGTCGGCCGCGGCGTCACTCTTGGCCAGCTTCCACGGCTCGTTCGCCGCGAAGTACCGGTTCGCCGCGCCCAGCATCAGCCAGATCGCCTCCAGCCCCAGGTGCATGGCCTGCACCTCGAAGTGGCCGCGCACCTTGGCCAGCAGCCCGTCGGCCAGTGCCAGCAGTTCGGTGTCCTCGGCGGTCGGGTCGCCGGGCGCCGGCACCACCCCGTCGAGGTTCTTGCCGACCATCGACAGCGACCGCTGCGCCAGGTTGCCGAGTTCGTTGGCCAGGTCGGCGTTGACCCGGGCGGCGATCGCCTCGTGGCTGTAGGAGCCGTCCTGACCGAACGGGATCTCACGCAGCAGGAAGTAGCGGACCTGATCCACCCCGAACTCGTCGATCAGCGCGCCCGGGTCGACGACGTTGCCCAGCGACTTGCTCATCTTCTCGCCGCTGTTGAGCAGGAAGCCGTGCGCGAAGACCCGCTTGGGCAGCGGCAGGCCGGCTGACATCAGAAACGCCGGCCAGTACACGGTGTGGAACCGGATGATGTCCTTGCCGATCATGTGCAGATCGGCCGGCCAGTAGGTGCGGTACAGGTCCGAGTCGGTGTCGGGGTAGCCGGCGCCGGTCAGATAGTTGGTCAGTGCGTCCACCCAGACGTACATGACGTGGTCGGGGTGCCCGGGGACCGGAACACCCCAGTCGAAGGTGGTCCGGGAGATCGACAGGTCGCGCAGGCCGCCGGAGACGAAGCTGACCACCTCGTTGCGGCGCACGTCGGGGGCGATGAAGTCCGGGTTCGCGTCGTAGTGCGCCAGCAGCTTCTCGGTGTAGGCCGACAGCCGGAAGAAGTAGGTCTGCTCCTCGGTCCAGGTGACCGGGGTGCCGGTCTCGATCGCGACCCTCACCCCGTCGTCTCCGACCCGCGTCTCGCCCTCGGTGAAGAACCGCTCGTCACGCACCGAGTACCAGCCCGAATAGGTGTCCAGGTAGATATCGCCCGCCGCCGCCATCTTCTCCCAGATCGCCTTGGAGGCCTCGATGTGGTCGGCGTCGGTGGTGCGGATGAACCGGTCGAAGGAGATGCCCAGCTTCTCCTGCAACCGCTGGAAGGTGTCGGAGTTGCGCCGGGCCAGCTCCGCGGTCGGGACACCGAGGGCGGCGGCGGTCTCCACCATCTTCAGGCCGTGCTCGTCGGTGCCGGTCAGGTAGCGCACGTCGAAGCCGTCGAGCCGGCGGAACCGGGCGACCGCGTCGGTGGCGATGTACTCGTAGGCGTGTCCGATGTGCGGGTCGCCGTTGGGGTAGGTGATCGCCGTGGTGATGTAGTAGGGCTTCATTGGGAGTCCACTTTATGGTGTGCGCGTGAGTTCAAAACGGCCAGCCGAGCGCGTCGCCCCGCCCGCCCCGTCACCGCTGGGTCCGCTGATCGACGCGCACACCCACCTCGACGCCTGCGGCGCCGCCGACGCGGCCGGGGTCCGTGCGATCTGTGACCGGGCCGCGGCGGTCGGCGTGGAGGCGGTCGTGACCATCGCCGACGACCTGGCCGCGGCGCGGTTCGCGGTCGCCGCCGCCGACTGGGATGACCGGGTGTACGCCGCGGTCGCGCTGCACCCGACCCGGGCGAACGCGCTGGACGACGCCGCCCGCGCCGAGATCGAGGCGCTGGCCGCGCACCCCCGGGTGGTGGCGATCGGCGAGACCGGGTTGGACCTGTACTGGCCGGGGAAGCTCGACGGCTGCGCCGACCCGGCCGTGCAGCGCGAGGCGTTCGCCTGGCACATCGACCTGGCCAAGCGGACCGGCAAGCCGCTGATGATCCACAACCGGGACGCCGACACCGCGGTGCTCGACGTGTTGGCCGCCGAAGGTGCTCCCGAGACCGTGATCTTCCATTGCTTCTCGTCCGGACCCGACATGGCTCACAGTTGCGTCGACGCCGGCTGGCTGCTCAGCCTGTCCGGCACGGTCAGCTTCAAAAATGCGCGTGACCTGCGCGAGGCGGTGCCGTTGATCCCGCGGGATCAGTTGCTGGTGGAGACCGACGCACCGTTTCTCACGCCCCATCCGTATCGCGGAGCACCGAATGAGCCGTACTGCCTGCCCTACACTGTCAGGGCGTTGGCGGAACTGCTCGGGGTGGGGGCGGAGGCGTTGGCGCAGGTGACGAGCGGCAATGCCCGGCGGGTGTATCGACTGGGCTGACCGTCGAGCAGGTCACATTCGGTTGAAGACCGGCCTCGGGTTCGTTACCGTCTTGTTATCAAACGGGGCCGACGGTGGCCCCTTCATGCTGTGAAGTCTTTGCTGTGAAGTCGCCCGGGGGTAGGGAACGGAATCGCGTTGAACATTGTGACCAGGTTGAACCAGGCCCCCTCGCCCATGCTGCGACTGCTCGTCGGAGCGTTGCTGGTGTCGCTGATCTTCGCCGGCGGGTTCGCCGTCGCCAGCAACAAGACCGTGACGCTGGACGTCGACGGGTCGCCGGTCACGGTCACGACCATGCGTTCGCGGGTGATCGACATCATCGCGGAGAACGGGTTCGACGTCGGCGAGCGCGACGACGTGTCGCCGGCCCGCGACGCCCAGGTGCGTGACGCCGACACCATCGTGCTGCGCCGCAGCCGGCCGCTGCAGATCTCCACGGACGGCCGGGAGACCAAGCAGTTCTGGACGACGGCGCTCTCGGTCGACGAGGCGCTGGCCCAGCTGTCGATGACCGACACCGCCCCGGCCGCCGCCTCCCGCGGCAGCCGGGTGCCGCTGGCCGGCATGGCACTGCCGGTCGTCAGCGCCAAGAACGTGCAGATCGACGACGGCGGCGTGCTGCGCACGGTGCGCCGGGCCGCGGCCAACGTGGGTGAGCTGCTGAGTGCCGACGGCGCCCCGCTGGAGCAGGCCGACAAGGTGACGCCGGCGGCGTCGACGCCGGTGACCGAGGGCATGCAGATCCAGGTCACCCGGATCCGGGTCGGTCAGGTCACCGAGCGGGTCGCGCTGCCCCCGACCGCGCGGCGGATCGAGGACGCGGAGATGAACATGAGCCGGCAGGTCGTCGAGGACGCCGGCACGCCCGGCACCCAGGACGTGACGTTCTCGGTGGCCACCGTCAACGGCGTCGAGACCGGCCGGCTGCCGGTGTCCAACACCGTGGTGAGCCCGGCCCGTGACTCGGTGCTGCGGGTCGGCGCCAAGCCGGGCACCGAGGTGCCGGAGTCGAAGTACGGTGCGGCGTGGGACCGGATCGCCGGCTGCGAGTCGCACAACAACTGGGCGATCAACACCGGCAACGGCTTCTACGGTGGGGTGCAGTTCGACTACGGCACCTGGATCGCCAACGGCGGGCTCAAGTACGCGCCGCGCGCCGATATGGCCACCCGCGAGGAGCAGATCGCCATCGCCGAGGTCACCCAGGCGCGTCAGGGCTGGGGCGCCTGGCCGGTCTGCAGCGGACGACGCTGATAATCCGCCTGCTGGGCCGCACCGAGATTCGCAGACTGGCCGACGAACTCGACTTCCACCCGCGGAAATCCTTCGGCCAGAACTTCGTTCACGACGCCAACACGGTGCGGCGGATCGCCACCGGTGCCGGGGTGGGCGCTGACGACCACGTCCTGGAGGTCGGGCCCGGCCTGGGGTCGCTGACGCTGGCCCTGCTGGAGTGCGGTCCGCAGGTGCTCGCGGTCGAGATCGACCCGGTGCTCGCCGGGCGGCTGCCGCAAACCGTTGCCGAGCACGCGCCCGACGCCGCCGACCGGCTGACGGTGATCAACCGCGACGTCCTGACGCTGCGGCACGGCGAGGTCGCCGTCGAACCGACCGCCGTCGTCGCGAACCTGCCGTACAACGTCGCCGTCCCGGCACTGCTGCACCTGCTCTGTGAATTCCCGTCGATCCGCACCGTGCTGGTGATGGTGCAGTTGGAGGTGGCTGAGCGGCTGGCCGCCGAACCGGGGGGCCGGGACTACGGCGTGCCCAGCGCCAAGGCCCGGTTCTTCGGGACCGTGCGCCGGTTCGGGACGGTGCCGCCCAGCGTGTTCTGGCCGGTGCCGCGGGTCAACTCCGGCCTGGTGCGCATCGAACGCTACGACGAAGCGCCGTGGCCGAGCGACGACGCGTTCCGGCGCCGGGTTTTCACGCTGATCGACATCGCATTCGCCCAGCGCCGCAAGACCATTCGTAATGCGTTCGCCGACTGGGCGGGTTCCGGCGCGGAGGCCGCGGACCGGCTGACGGCCGCCGGCATCGACCCGATGCTGCGCGGCGAGACCCTGGCGATCGACGACTTCGTGCGGCTGGCCCGCCAGCCCGATTAGCCGAGCACCCGCCGCAGGTTCTCGACGAGTTCGGTGCATGATCGGTAGCGCACCTCCGGGATCTTCGCGATCGCCCGGCCCAGCACGACGTCGAACGCCTTCGGCAGCCAGTCGAATTCGCGTGAGAGTGCCGGCGGTGCCCGATGCAGCTGCGCGTCGACCATTTCGGCTGCGTTGGCCTCGGTGAAAGGTGTTGTGCCGGTGAACAGCTCGACGGCGGTGCAGGCCAGCGCGTACTCGTCGGAGGCGGCCGACGGGGCGCGGCCGAGCAGTACCTCGGGGGCGGCGTAGGGCAGCGACACCTGCGGATCCTGTTGGTGCCGACCGACGTCTTCCACCACGGCGTGTGCCACACCGAAGTCCACCAGCACCGCCCCGGTCGTCGGAAAGTCCGCCGGGACAAGGATGTTGGCGGGTTTGACGTCGCAGTGCACGATGCCGCGATGGTGGGTGCAGTCCAGTGCGTCCGCGATCTGGGCTAGCACGGTCAACTGGTCGTCGAGGCTGCGTAGCCGGGTGGACTTGCCGCCGTCGACGTACTGCATCGCCAGCCAATACTCGCCACGGTCGTACATCGTTACGACGTTCGGGTGGTCGACTTCACGCGCGAACTCGAACTCGCGGTCCAGTCGGGCCTGCTCGACGGGCGTGCGGTGACGTTCGTCGAGCACCTTCAGTGCCACCGGGCGGCCGTCGGCGCCGTGCTGCGCCCGGTACACGACCGCGTGGCCGCCGCGCCCGACCTCGTGATCGATCAGGTAGCCGCCGAATTCCCCGCCGGCTGCGCCCATAGGTTCCAGATTATGCGGGTGGCGGAGACCGGCGGCGACAAGGCGGGCCGACGCGGTTCAAACTGAGAGCAATATGATTTACTGCCAAGAGATGTATCGCAGAAAAGCGTGTAGACGGACATAAGCGAGTCGGGGAGGGTGCGATGACAGCTCGGGGATTGCGTTCACTGGGTTCGGTGTCACTGGCGGTGCTGGGCACCGCCGCGCTGGGAGTGGCCCCGGTGCTCACCCCCGGCCTGTCGGCTGCGCTGAAAACCGTTGCCGCCGAAGCCACCCTGCTGGACACCGAGGCGTGGATCATGGGCGGCAGCGGCCTGCCGATCCCGCCGGCCGACTACATGGCGGCCATCACCGACCGGTTCATCGACCCGTCGTCGCCGAAGTTCGACGGTCAGCAGATCTTCCCGGTGACCGCCCAGAACCCGCTGTTCACCCCCGAGGGGCTCTACCCGCTGACCGGGGTGAAGACCCTGGAGCTGGACCCGTCACTGGTCCAGGGCGTGCAGATCCTCGACCAGACCATCCACCAGCAGATCGCCGACGGCAACCACCTCGTCGTCCTCGGCTACTCGCAGAGCGCCACGATCAACTCGCTGGAGATGAAGAACCTGCTGGCACTGCCGGCCGACCAGCGGCCCACCGCCGACCAACTGTCGTTCGTGATGCTCGGCGACCCCAGCAACCCTGACGGCGGGCTGCTGTCCCGGTTCGACATCACCTCGCTGCCGGGCGTCGGCGCCAAGCTGCCGGAGTTGACGATCCCGAGCCTGGGGGTGACGTTCAGCGGGGCCACCCCGGCCGACGGGCCGTGGGACACCGCGATCTACACCCAGGAATACGACGGCTTCGCCGGCTTCCCCAAGTACCCGCTGAACTTCCTCGCCGACCTCAACGCCTTCCTCGGCATCATGTTCGTGCACGGCACCTACCCCAGCCTCACCGACGCCCAGTTGGCGACCGCGGAACTGTTGCCCGGGTCGAAGGATCTGCCGTTCGAACTGCCCGACGGCACCACCACCGCCGCGGACGCCACCAACTACTACATGATCCCCACCGAGAACCTGCCGCTGCTGGATCTGTTGCGCGGCAACCCCTTCGGCAACGCGATCGCCGACCTGCTGCAGCCGGACCTGAAGGTGCTGGTCAACCTCGGCTACGGCAGCATCGACGACGGCTGGGACCAGGGGCCGGCGAACGTAGCCACCCCGTTCGGGTTCATGCCCAGCTTCGGCACCGGCGCCGGGGAGATCAACCCCACCGACCTGGTCAACGCCCTGAGCAGCGGAGCCGAGAAGGGCTTCAACGACTTCCTGGCGGACCTGCACTCGATGTCGACTGCGTCGGCCGACGTCGGCCAGCACGCCGCCGCGGTCGCTCTGCCCAGCCTCACCGAGATCGCCAACACGCTGGCCAGCGTCGCCTCCACCGGGTATTCGACGCTGCTGCCGACGGCGGACATCGCCAACGCCCTGTTCACCACGCTGCCGACCTACACCTTCGACCTGTTCAGCCAGTACCTGGCGGCGGGAGACCTGGTGAACGCGCTCGGCATGCCGATGGCCGCGATGACGGGCCTGACCACGATGGCGGCCGGGTTCGAGGTGATGGTGCTGCAGAGCGCGGCGTCGACGATCAGCGCTGAACTCAGTGGGCTGTTCGGATAGCGGCAGCCACCCCCAGGCGTGCGCCGGACGCTAGTCTCATCGGCGTGACCGCATCCGACGGAGACACCGCCACCGAGTGGCTGCCGACCGGGTCGGTCACCGTGCAGGTGCCGGGCAAGCTCAACCTGCACCTGGCCGTCGGCGACCGTCGCGCCGACGGCTATCACGAACTGTCCACCGTCTTCCATGCTGTGTCGCTGACCGACGAGGTGACCGTCCGCGACGCCGACGTGCTGTCGCTGCGGGTCATCGGCGAGGGCGCGGACAAGCTGCCGACCGACAAGCGCAACCTGGCCTGGCAGGCGGCCGAGCTGATGGCCGAGCACGTCGGCCGCGCCCCGGACGTCGCGATCACCATCGACAAGTCCATCCCGGTGGCCGGCGGGATGGCCGGCGGCAGCGCCGACGCCGCCGCGGTGCTGGTCGGCATGAACGTGCTGTGGGAGCTGGGCGTGCCGCGGCGTGACCTGCACGCGCTGGCGGCCCGGCTCGGCAGCGACGTGCCGTTCGCGCTGCACGGCGGCACCGCACTGGGCACCGGGCGCGGCGAGGAACTGGCGACCGTGCTCAGCCGGGACTCGTTCCACTGGGTGCTGGTCTTCGCCGACCGCGGGCTGTCCACGGCCGCCGTCTTCAAAGAACTCGACCGGCTGCGCGACTCCGGGCGGAAACTGCCGGAGCTGGCCGGGTCCGAACCGGTGCTGGCGGCGCTGGCCGCCGGTGACCCGCGGCAACTGGCCCCACTGCTGGGCAACGAGTTGCAGGCGGCGGCGATCAGCCTGAACTCGAAACTCCGGCGGACCCTGCGCGCCGGGGTCGAGGCGGGCGCGCTGGCCGGCATGGTCTCCGGTTCCGGGCCGACGTGCGCGTTCCTCTGCGAGTCGTGGGATGCCGCCTCCGATGTCGCCGTCGAGTTGGCGGCGGTCGGGGTCGGACGCGCGGTGCGGGTGGCCAGCGGACCGGTGCACGGCGCCCGGGTGGTGTCGTCGTCGGCCACCGGAATGTGACCCAGGCCGCAATCCCGCGCGACGATTTGCCGGTCGATTAAGAGGAGTTTAAGATACTGCGCGGTGACTAATTGCGCGCAGGGCGACGCTGCAACCACGGCGCCCGTCGGCTCTTCGGGGCGACGGTTCGCAGCGGGCTGCGGTGGTCACGCACCGGCCTGCCGCGCATTACTGTTTCGAGACGCAATCGCTCCTGAACCGTGCGTGCGTGCCTCTCGCGAAGTGGTCCGTCACAGGTGGACCATGAAATCACAGCCGATGTGGAAGACCCCGGTGCCCGCTAGGAGGCCGTCGTGAGCAGGTTCACCGACAAGATGTTCCGCAATGCCCGCGAAAGCAGCAAGGGCATGGTCACCGGCGAGCCGCACAACCCGGTCCGCCACACCTGGGGCGAGGTGCACGAGCGCGCCGCCCGCATCGCCGGCGGGCTGGCGGCGGCCGGTGTCGGCCCCGGGGACGCGGTCGGCGTGCTGGCCGGTGCGCCGGTGGAGATCGCACCCACCGCGCAGGGCCTGTGGATGCGCGGCGCCAGCCTGACCATGCTGCACCAGCCGACCCCGCGCACCGACCTGGCGGTGTGGGCCGAGGACACCCTGACCGTCGTCGACATGATCGAGGCGCAGGCCGTCGTCATCTCCGACCCGTTCATGGCCGCGATGCCGGTGCTGGTCGAGAAGGGCCTGAAGGTCCTGACCGTCGAGGAACTGCTGGCCGCCGACCCGATCGAACCGGTGGAGACCGGCGAGGACGACCTGGCGCTGATGCAGCTGACGTCCGGGTCGACCGGTTCGCCGAAGGCGGTGCAGATCACCCACCGCAACATCCACTCCAACGCCGAGGCGATGTTCATCAGCGCGCAGTACGACGTCGAGAAAGACGTCATGGTCAGCTGGCTGCCGTGCTTCCACGACATGGGCATGATCGGCTTCCTGACCGTGCCGATGTACTTCGGTGCCGAACTGGTCAAGATCACCCCGATGGACTTCCTGCGGGACACCCTGCTGTGGGCGAAGCTGATCGACAAGTACAAGGGCACCATGACCGCCGCCCCGAACTTCGCCTACGCGCTGTTCGCCAAGCGGCTGCGCAAGCAAGCCACCCCCGGCCAGTTCGACCTGTCCACGCTGCGGTTCGCACTGTCGGGTGCCGAGCCGGTGGAGCCCGCTGACGTCGAGGACCTGATCGATGCCGGCAAGCCGTTCGGGCTGCGGCCGACCGCGATCCTGCCGGCCTACGGGATGGCCGAGACGGTGCTGGCGGTGTCGTTCTCCGAGTGCAACGCCGGCCTGGTCGTCGACGAGGTGGACGCCGACCTGCTGGCGGCGATCCGCCAAGCCGTACCGGCCACCCGGGGCAACACCCGGCGACTGCCGTCGCTGGGACCGCTGCTGGCCGGTATCGAGGCGCGCGTCGTCGACGACAACGGCGCGGTACTGCCGGCCCGCGGGGTCGGAGTCATCCAGCTGCGCGGCGAGTCGGTGACGCCCGGCTACCTGACGATGGCCGGGTTCCTGCCCGCCCAGGACGAGAACGGCTGGTACGACAGCGGCGACCTGGGCTACCAGATGGAGAACGGCCACATGGTGGTCTGCGGCCGGGTCAAGGACGTCATCATCATGGCCGGCCGCAACATCTACCCGACCGACATCGAGCGGGCCGCAGGCAAGGTCGACGGTGTGCGGCCCGGCTGCGCGGTGGCGGTCCGGCTGGACGCCGGCCACTCCCGGGAGACGTTCGCGGTGGCGGTGGAGTCCAACGCCTGGCAGGACCCGGCCGAATGCCGCCGCATCGAGCACCAGGTGGCCCACGAGGTGGTCACCGAGTGCGACGTGCGGCCCCGCAACGTGGTGGTGCTCGGACCGGGGACCATCCCCAAGACGCCGTCGGGCAAGCTGCGCCGGGCGAACTCGGTCACCCTGGTCACCTAGCCACTTCGCTCCCCGCCGCGAGCGTGAAGTGACGTTCACGCTCGGCGGTCAGGGCCAGGCGTGCACGACGTTCTGCGCCGGCTCCAGCCCCGTCTCCAGCAGCAGTTCGGTGGCGTCGGCAGCCTGCTCGCAGATCGTCGGCAACTCGGTGCGCTCACGGGTGTTGAACGCCTGCAGCACGAAGTCGACGACGTCCTGGCGCCCCGGCGGACGCCCGATCCCGACCCGCACCCGCAGATAGTCCTTGGACCCCAGCACTTGCGAGATCGAGCGCAGTCCGTTGTGGCCGCCCTCGCCGCCGCCCTGCTTGAGTCGGACCCGGCCAAAGTCCAGGTCGAGGTCGTCGTGAATCACCGCGACCCCGTCGACCGGCACCGAGTAGAACTTGGCCAGCGGACCGACCTGACGGCCGGACTCGTTCATGTAGCAGCGGGGCCGGGCGAGCACCACCGGCCGGCCGGCGAGCCGGCCGGTGGCGACGTCGGCCCCGGATTTCTTGTGCAGCTTGAACCCGGACCCGATCCGCTCGGCGAGCAGGTCGACGACCAGAAAGCCCACATTGTGCCGGGTGCGCGCGTAGTTCGGCCCCGGGTTGCCCAGGCCGACCACCAGCACCGGCGGTGACTCGGCCACGTCGTGCTCGGTCTACTCGGACTCGGCGGCTGCGGTTTCGCCCTCGGCGGTCTCGCCCTCGGCGGCCGGCTCCTCGGCGGACTGCGGCTCGGTCACGTTGACCAGCAGCAGCTCCGGGTCGGAGACCAGGGTCACGCCCTTGGGCAGCTCCAGGCCGCCGGCGGTGAACTGGGTGCCGGCCTCGGCGCCCTCGATGTTCACGGTCAGCTGCTCGGGGATCGACAGCGCCTCGGCCTCGATCTCCACGGTGGTGCTGTCCTGGGTGACCAGGGTGCCGGAGAAGGCGTCGCCCTCGATGACGACGTTGACCTCGACGGTCACCTTCTCGCCGCGCTTGACCACGAGCAGGTCGGCGTGGGTGATGGTGCGCCGGATCGGGTGGATGTCCAGCGCCTTGGTCAGCGCCAGCTGCTCCTTGCCGTTGATGTCGAGGGCCAGCACCGCGTTGGTGCCGGAGTGGCGCAGCACGGCCGCGAAGTCGTGGGCGTTGAGCTCCAGGTGCTGCGGGTCGGTGCCGTGGCCGTAGAGCACCGCGGGCACCTTGCCGTCGCGGCGGGCCTGACGCGAGGCGCCCTTGCCGGTCTTGGTGCGCACGGTGGCGGTGAGCTGGTTGGTGGTGCTGGCGGACTTGGCCATCGGGGACTCCTGTGGTCGTGCTGTCTCGGAATGAGGCACGGCAAGGATCGAGGCAACCATCTGGTGAAGGTCTTCGCCGATAACGGCGGCCGGAGCCGCCCTCGCCGTGACGCCTGGTCAGGGTATCCGATCGGCACCTCAGAGCGGAAATCCGTCGCCGTCTCGGATGGCGCGGCCTTCTTGCTCGTCGATGCCGCCGCCAGTAGGCTCGCGCCGGAAATATTGACTGTGGCGCTGGACTCGCATCACATAGCGGGACCAGATAGCTGGCGGCATGTCGAAGCGGTGAAACGAGACTCGTCGATGTGGGATGCTCCGGACGTGCGTCCGACGATCTGTCTGAACATGATCGTCCGCAATGAGGCGCACGTCATTCGGGAGGCGCTGGATTCGGTTGCCCCCCATATTGCCTCGTGGGTGATCGTCGATACGGGCTCCGATGACGGAACGCAGAATCTGATCAAAGGCCACATGGCGGATCTCGGTATCCCCGGGGAGTTGCATGAGCGACCGTGGCGCGACTTTGGTCATAACCGTTCCGAGGCGTTGGAGCTTGCGCGAGGACACGCTGACTACATCTGGGTAATAGATGCCGACGACGTCCTCAACGGCGTACCTGATTTCACCGGACTCAGTGCTGACGTCTACTACCTGAGGTATCGATCGGCAGCCAGCTACTGGCGTCGGCAACTTTTCCGGAGCGATCTGCCGTGGCGATACGAGGGTGTAGTTCACGAATATCCGGTGTGCGATGAGCCGATTACCGACAGTCGGCTTGCCGGCGAGTACCACGTTCATTCCCGGCGTCTCGGCGCGCGCAACAAAGATGATCAGAAATATGCGCGTGACCGTGACCTGCTGCTGGCCGAGGTCCAACGGAACCCGGGGGATGCACGGTCGGTGTTCTATCTGGCGCGCAGCTACTTCGACCTGGGGGACTTCGACAACGCTCGGGAGTGGTTTGCGCGGCGGGCCGCGATGGGTGGCTGGGCCGAGGAGGTCTACTACTCGATGTTTCAAGGCGCCCAGGCGATGGACCGTTCAGGTGCGCGGTGGCCGGACGTTCAAGATGCCTACTTACGAGCGTGGGAGTTCCGGCCGACTCGCGCCGAGGCGCTGAACGCTGTCGCACACAGATACCGCATCGAGAGTGAATACCAATTGGGCCACCTGTTCGCTGAGCAGGCAGCCCGGATACCGTTCCCCGAAGACGACATGCTGTTCGTCGATGCCGGCGCCTACCAGTGGCGCTGCCGGGATGAACAGGCGATCTGCGCGTCCCGACTCGGGAACCATGGGGAGGCTCTGTCCCTGTGCCGACAATTGATCGCCTCGCCGGACCTGCCACCGGAGCAGCGGCAGCGAGTTGCCAAGAACCGTGACTTCTCGGTTCCCGCAATGCTTCAGGCCGCCCTAGCCTACCCGGCCGAACTGGCCCAGCAGACGGTAGGCAGGGGTGGCGGTGATGTGACCGTCAGCATGGTCGCGGGCGAGGACCGCTCGGTGACCGAGCGGGCACTGAACTCATTTCTGAACTGCTGCCTCGACGTGTCGCGTGTCGACCGCTTCCTGGTGGCAGCGGCCGGCCTAGCGGCAGCCGACCAACAATTCCTGGCCCGGCGTTATCCGTTCCTGGAGTTCATCCCCGTTGCACCCGCCGCGGAGCGCGGGGAGTGCCGTGCCCTGATCCGGGCCCGTGTGAGTGGGCGGTTGTGGCTGCATCTAGAGGGAGGCCGGCGGTTCTTTGCGCCCGAGAACTACTTGGGCAGGCTGTCCGCACTGCTGGCTGCCGAGCCGGAGGTGGTGCAGGTCGGTGTCAACTTCGCCGACGCAGACGAGCTGACCGGGGTGTGTGCAGCCGAGGACGTGGTGCGACGCGCCTCGGGCGCCGGGCGCTACGTTGTCGTGGATTCCGTGGTGACAGGCCCGGCGATGTTCGATCTGGACCGGCTCAGTCGTATCGGCGACGCCCACCGGGATCCGGTTGAAGTGGTCCGTGAGCGGACGGACATTCAGGTTGCGACTCTGGATGAGGTGCTCTGTGTCGTCGAAACGGCGGCGGA
The DNA here is from genome assembly GCF_018455725.1 of Mycolicibacter acidiphilus. Classification (GTDB taxonomy): domain Bacteria; phylum Actinomycetota; class Actinomycetes; order Mycobacteriales; family Mycobacteriaceae; genus Mycobacterium; species Mycobacterium acidiphilum. The sequence goes on along the minus strand of NZ_JAHCLR010000046.1, from coordinate 7,311 downwards.
TCAGCACTGAGCGATGCAGAGGACTTCGTCGAGTGTGGCGGTTTTAAAGCCAGCGCGGCCAAGCTCATGGGCCAGGGTGGAAGCCGGTGCCACCATGTTGCTGGCTTGATCCATCCGACTGGTGTGGAACATGGCCGGGCCCAACGAAACCGCACTGGTGGGCACATAGCGGCCGGCACCGGGTGCCCGCCGGACCACGTCCTCGGCTGCACACACCCCGGTCAGCTCGTCTGCGTCGGCGAAGTTGACGCCCACCTGGAATATGTGTGGCTCAGCCTCCAACACCGAAGTCAGCCGGGTGATCAGGTCATCGGGTGCAAAGAACTGCCACCCCTGTCCCAGGTGCAGCCAGAATCGTCCACGGACCTCGGCGCGAAGCGTTCGGAGTTGGGCGGCAGGCGGTTGAGTGGTATCCGCGTCGACGACTTCGATGAACGGGTAACGATCCTGGAGGATGTGGCGGTCGCCAGGTGAGAGACCGGTGTCGACCGCGAGGAAGCGCCCGATTCGATTGAGGTCGCGGCAGCAGTTCAAGATCGAGTTCAAAGTCAACTCGGTCACCGACCGGTTCGGTCCGGCGATGAGGCTGACGGTCACCTCGGTGTCGGCCAAGCCCGGGACGATGCTCTCGATCAACCCGGCGGGGTACGCCGTTGCAGCTTCCTGCATTGCGGGAACGGAGAAGTCACGGTTCTTTGCGATTCGCTGGCGAGCCGTCGCAGGAAGATCGGGGAGCGTCAGCAGTTGCCTGTTCAGGGTGAACGCCTCGGCTGGCCTGCCGGTCCATGCCGCGCATACTGCCCGTTCGTCACGTGCGCGCCAGATGTAGACCTCGTCGTCGATGCACAGCGCCGCTGGGTCAGGGGGCGGAATGTCGGCAGCACGCTGAGCGAACAGGTAACCCAGTCGGTAGCGGCTCTCCCTGCGATAGTGGCTGGCTACCGCATGGAGAGGCTCGGCCCTCGTCGGTTGAACCGCCCATGCCCGCAGGTAGGCATCCTGAACGTCCGGCCACGCCTCACCGAGCTTGTGCATCGACACCGCCAGCCGGTACATCGAGCAGAAGCGTTCGTCGCCGGATCCGCCCAACTCCAGGAACCGTGTGTACCACTTGCGGGCATTGGCGAAGTCATTGAAGTCGAAATAGCTTTGCGCCCAGGTGAATACGGTTCCGGCGTCCATCAATGTGCCTCCACTTCGATCACTGCGTCGGCACCACCGAACGACGCGACCTGTCCAGGTAGTGCCCCGTGGGGTGGTGGACTTCGGATCAGCGTGTAGCGATCAACGAGTCATGTTGAATGCTAGCTGATTCCAGCATTGTGAGTTGGGTTTGGTCTGGTTCGGTGGTGTGTTGCTTGGCGGCGATCACCGCCCGTAGCTCGTCCATGCTGACGTCGGAGACGTAGCGGCGGGTGACCTGCCACTCATCGTGCTGTTCGATCACCACCGCGGTCGCCAGCCGCAGGAATGCGGCCGGGTTGGGGAAGATCTCCACGACGTCAGCGCGGCGTTTGATCTCCTTGTTCAGCCGCTCGATCGGGTTGTTCGACCAGATCTTCTGCCAATGCGCCTGTGGGAACGCGGTAAAGGCCAGCACGTCGTGCTTGGCGGCCTGCATCATCTGCGCGACCTTGGGAAACGACGATCCCAGGGTGGCCACGACCTGATCCCACTGCGCGGCGACGTCAGCGGGGTCGGTGTGGGCGAAGATCGTCTTGATCGCTGCGGTCACCGGCGGCATGTTCTTAGCCGAGACCGCCCCGTGCAGGTTGCGCATGAAATGCACCCGGCAGCGCTGCCAGGCCGATCCGACGAACTGCTGTGCGACAGCGGCTTTGAGGCCGGCGTGGGCATCGGAGATGACCAGGTGCACCCCGGACAGGCCGCGGGCCTTCAACCCGACGCAGAATTCCCGCCAGAACTCGAACGACTCACTGTCACCGACCGCAGTACCCAGGACCTCCCGGGTGCCATCGATGGAAACCCCGGTAGCCACGATCAGGGCCTGAGACACCACGTGCGCCCCGACGCGGACCTTGCAGTAGGTGGCATCGAGGAACACGTACGGGAAGCTGGTGTGGGTCAACGTGCGTTCCCGGAAACGGGCGACCTCAGCATCTAGGCCAGCGCAGATGCGAGAGACCTCGGACTTCGACACCCCCGAGGCTGCCCCCAGTGCGGCGACGAGATCATCGACGTTGCGGGTCGAGACCCCGTGCACGTAGGCCTCCATGATCACCGCGTGCAGAGCCTTGTCGATACGCCGACGGCGCTCGAGCAGCGACGGGAAGAACGACCCGGCCCGCAGCTTGGGGATCGCGACCTGAACGTCGCCGCTGGTCGTGGTCACGGTCTTGGGTCGGTGCCCGTTGCGTTGGGCCGATCGGCCGTCTGCGCGTTCGTAGCGGCCGGCGCCGATGGCTTCGGTGGCCTCGGCTTCGATCAGCTCCTGCAGGCTGAAACGGATCAGTTCGGCGAACACCGATCCGACATCAGCACTCTTGAGCGCATCCAGGCGGGCGAGCAGGGCAGAATGATCACGGGTCATCGCGTGGTCCTTTGGTCGAGTCACTTTGGTCGGTAACTCGTCCATCCCTACGCGATGGCCCACCCCCGCAACGGGAGTGACACACCCCCGACCAGCGTCAGGACCCACTCACCCGATTTCCACCACCCCAAGGGACTCACCCCCTGTCTCCAGGGGTGAAACTGGCGTCAGGTATGGACATGGTGTCGAACTTTAGTGGCTTGTCCAGAACCAGGCGTGTGGGATGGAAGGTCATGTTCTTTGCTCCAGTACATGGCCGCCCTGTGCGATCACGGCCGGACGCCGGTGCGCGCGGTGCAGGTGCGCGGTCGTTCAGTCGGATGCGATGCGGTTCAGGAACTGCGCGCCGGCATCCGCCGCACTGCTTCCGCGTCTGCTCAGCTCAAGGATGCAGAAGTGCGTGAGGTCGATTGAGCCGTAGACGTGGAACGCGACCATTGCGAGGTGTGACAGTTGCTCATCGGTCAGCAGTTCGGGATAGGCGATGTCACGCACATACACGATGTCGGCCTCCAGCAGCTGATTCTGGCCGATCCGAAAGTTCCCGCCGAATACGGTTGGGGTGATCGCCCAGCGCTTGATTGCCGGAAACGAGTGTGGCAGAAAGCCTTGCCTGCGTAGTTCCAGATCGACCTCACCGAAGACCGGCTGCCCCTCGTAGAGCGGGACGAACGATACCTCGGTCTGGATGGCGACAGCCTGTGCCAGCTTCTGTCGACCATTGGCGAACGTCATCAGTTCGCCACCCTGGATGTCGATCTTCAGCAGGTCGAAGTCGCCGACCTCGTCGATATCGTCAAGCCGGCGGGTCGGTACGTCGACCTCGTCGACGACTGTGCCCCACGCCGGGAACCCGTTGAAAAGTCCGAGTCGCCGGGCGTCGGGGCGAAACATGCTGGTCATCCCTGAAGCGCTGGTGACTCTCAGTCGATGGGTGTTGCCATCGCCGACGGCATAGGGCAGATAGGTTTCCAGGGCTCCTTTTTGGCGCTGAAGTTCAGCGAGCGCAGTAGGTTGCGGTTCGAAGCCGGTCACCGCGCACAACCCAGAATCCAGCATCGACTTGTAGGGCGGGTCGCCGTCGATTGGATTCGCGCCGATGTCGACAACTGTTGTCAGGCGGGAACAGCAGACGAGATCGGCCACAGCCGACACCTCAGCAGCCATCGACCGATCCTTCCGGTGTTGAGAAGTGCCATGACTTTCCACCCGAAGGTATCGAGGGTGGACCTGCGCATTCTGACATGGCGGACGGGCCTGCGCCGCCCCGCGGTGGTGACATGGAGCCGGATCTGAGTGTGTTGCGCCGCGATTCCTGCAGTCGGCTCCTGTGGATGCTCGCCGCTGGTGGGTAAACTGCCGGACGCAGTAATCCAAGGCGGCCCGGTCCTACCTCACCCCGCGCGGCGTCGGACGGGTCGGCTGCCCAGAGCCTGCCAGGACTGAGGGAGGACATGCGCAATCCCGGTCTGCCGAAGGTTGCCATCTTCGGCGTTGAATCGATGGACCAGCTTCCCGGCGCTGACCAACTGCGCTCCCACGAGGCTCGAGTAACTGAAGCGGACACGTTTGCTTTCTCGCTGTTCGCCGACGACCGCGACCTGCCGCGGATTCTGAACGAACTTGATCCGCAATGCATCGTCACGATCGGCGATATCCACAGCTTCACTAATCTGATGGCCGCTCCGCACTACATCCGGAGCAAGTGGATACACAAGGATCGCGCCGCCGATCTGCGCGGTATCGAAATGCTGAATTGCTTTCTGGCGCAGGCCCTGTCGGGCTGCGACGGACGGCGGTCGGTTCCGAAGGTCAGTGTGTACACCCCCGTCTACAACACCGGCCGGGAACGTCTGCTGCGGACGTGGAGGTCGTTGCGCCGGCAGTCGTACGACGACTGGGAGTGGGTGGTCGTCGACGATCACTCGTCGGATCCCGGAACTCTGGCGGCGCTAGACGAGATTCGGGCGGACTACAGGGTGTCATTTCATCGCCTTGAGAAGCCCAGTGGCAACATCGGCGAACTGAAGGGCTACCTGTGTTCGGTCGCCACCGGCGATATCTTCCTGGAACTCGACCATGACGACGTGCTGACGCCGGATGCCATCGCCTGGATCGTGGACGCATTCGCACAGCACCCGGAGTGCGGTGTCGCCTACACGAACTGGGCGGAGCAGTACGAAGGGGAGTTGGTCTTCCACGACTACGGCGAGGATTACGCATACGGCTACGGCAAGGCGCACTGGGAGTGGCACCCGGAAAACTACGCCACCTGTGAACAGGTGAAAACGCGGTATCTGGTGCAGGATTCACTGCGTATCAACTCGGCGACCATCCGCTGGATCGTCGGGGTGCCGAACCACATCCGAGCCTGGACTCGCAAGGCGTACCACGAGGCCGGTGGCTACAGTTCGCTCCATGTCGCCGACGACTACGAGTTGCTGGTCCGGAGCTTTCTGACCACGCGCTTCGTGCACATCCCCAAGCTCGGCTACATCCAGTTCTACAACACCGAATCGATTGGCAACACCCAACATTCCCGAAACAAAGAGATACAGCGGGTTGTCCGGTTCGTCTCGGGGCGTTACGAAACGCGAATCCACGACCGACTGCTGGAGCTTGGGGTGGATGACTACATCTGGACGCCCAGCGGATTGGATTACGCCCGACCCCGCCCAGAGCCGGAATCGCACTGCAGCGTCATCTGTGAGGGTTGAGACGACTGCCGGCGTGTTTGCGCCGCCAATGCTGGCGTAGGACGGCGAGGCGCGCGGTTGCCGGGCGCGCGGGAAACCTGGCTTCAATCTGTGATGTCTGCGATACGTCACAGCCACCTACGACTACATGTTAATAAACATATTAATATCAACGGTAATTTGCCAGAAAGATCCCAGCATTCACCGATGTGGACCGTTGGTCCATTGTCCCGGCCTGGCGTTGACCAAAGCATGCAGGTAGCGGCGTGATCGGAACGGCCCGAGGTGTCGATGACCGCGTGGGCCGGCCCGGGTGACCTCCGGGTCGTCGCGCCAACGCAGCGATTAGATCCAAGAGAACGTTATGAGAAATCTGGTCAGCTCAGTTACTCTCATGCGGTTACTTGGAGCGCTCTTAGCTCCAACACGGCTTCCGTTGTCAAGGAGGGGACGAGATGGCCCGTCGGCGTAAGGGTTCGGACGACAGCTTGCAGGCGGGCATCGCACGTCACCGGCGTCGGGAGAAAGTCTTCTCGGTCGCCTCGCTGGCAATGATCTTCGCGATGCAGTCGCACTCGATCATGGCGCCCGGCCTCGCGCACGCCGACATCATCGACGATGTGCTGGACCCGGGTGCCGTACTGGCCCCACTGTCTACCGATCCGATGATCGATGCGGCGGTGACGGGCGGTATCGCGTCCGGAGACCTAGACCTGTCCGGCTCTGCAAGCGTGGTCCCGCCGGTGCCGGACTTCCTGTTGCCCTCGACGAATGGAACCGCCGATGCACTGGCCGAATGGTTCCAGCAGGATGTCTGGTCGCCGTTGCATGCCGCACTTGAGAACTGGATCGCGAGCCCGTTGGGTATGCAGGTTGACGCGGCCATCAACAGTTCGGCCGGATGGATGTTCGGGTCGACCAGTACCGGTCCGGCCAGCGACTTCTGTGGCCTGATCTGCGATGGCGCAAACGGCACCCAGGCCGACCCGGATGGTGAGAACGGCGGCCTGTGGTTCGGTGACGGCGGTGCCGGCTGGAGCAGCACGGTCGCGGGCGTGGCGGGTGGCAACGGCGGCGACGCCGGCGGATTCGGCAACGGGGGTGATGGTGGCGCCGGTGGCCTGGGTGCCGCTGGCGGTAACGGCGGTAACGGCGGCGAGTGGTGGGGCACTGGCGCAGACGGTGGCGCCGGTGGTGCGGGCACGTTCCTGAACGGGGGCGACGGCAACGGGGGCAACGGTGGCAACGGCGGCGGCGTGGGGGCTGCCAGCGATCTCTTCGGCGTCCTGGCGTCGGGCAATGGCGGTAACGGCGGTAACGGGGGCGACGGTGCCGCGAGCATCTCACCGAGCCTGCCCGGTGGCCACGGAGGCGATGGCGGCAACGGAGGCCTGGGCGGCAGCCTCATCGGTGTCGGTGGGAACGGCGGACATGGTGGCAACGGCGGTTGGGGGGCCAACGGTGCGAATAGCGCCACCGTGGGTGTTCCGGGCGGGAATGCCAGCGCGGGCGGCGAAGGCGGCAGCGGCGGCGACGCTGGCGGATCGTTCCTATTCGGCCAGCAGGGCGTCGGCGGTGACGGTGGCCAGGGCGGCGACGGCGGCAACGGCGGAGTCGGTGGCCCGGGTGCGCACGGTGGATATGGGGGCCCACAGGGCGAGGGTGGCTACGGCGGTCATGGCTCGACAAACGGTGTAAGTGGACCCTCGGGCTCCCCAGGCGTGAGCGGTCCCGGCGGCGGCGGCGTTCAAGGTGACACCGGTGACACCGGTCCCGCTGGTCCGACCGGTGACACCGGTGCGCAGGGTCCCGCAGGTGCGACGGGTGACACGGGCGCAACGGGCGCTCAGGGTGCGACCGGTGACACGGGTGCTCAGGGTGCGACGGGTGACACGGGTGCGCAGGGTGCGACGGGTGACACGGGCGCGACGGGCGCTCAGGGTGCGACCGGTGACACGGGTGCGCAGGGTGCGACGGGTGACACGGGTGCTCAGGGTGCGACGGGTGCCACGGGCGCGACAGGTGCCCAGGGTGCAACGGGTGACACCGGTGCCCAGGGTGCGA
>NZ_JAHCLR010000045.1 GCF_018455725.1 Mycolicibacter acidiphilus | reverse complement strand
CACCCGAAGCGGTTGAACATCATCAATGTCGGTGCCCATCGCTAGCGTTCGTTTCATGAGCGGTCGCGGTCGTGAATCCGGTGCCGGTGGCGGGTTCTTCGCCGTCTTCCTGCTGCTCGCGCTGCTGTGGTGGTTGCGCTGGGTGATCCTGGCCGGGTTGGTGATGACCGCCCTCTGGTTCGCCGTCCGGTGGCTGGTCCGCCGGCAACGGCAGCACAGGGCCGCCGAACACGACCGGATCGACGCGATCCGACGGCGTGCCATCACCGAGAACTACCAGGTGCTGCACGGTGACCCGGCCGGCTTCTTCGGCCAGTACCCGCTGCCGGACCCGGATCTGATCCCGCGGTGGTACCGGTCTGGGTAGGTCGCGGATCGGAAGGTCGCGGTGGGCACCGCTCGCCACCCGTCGGCGTCCCCGCCCCACATGTCACCCGTTAGCCTCGCCCGCCCCACACGTCACCGCGAGAAAGCAATGCTCGTCATGCCCGCCTCTGCGCGACAACGCCGGCGTCCACCCCACGGAACCCGACCGAGCCCACCGGTTGTCGCGCTGAGGCGGGCGCAAGGGCACATCCCACCCTGACGTGGCGGCTGGGGCTGCTGAGGCTGCCCGACGCTCAGTGCGCCGCGCAACCCCGCGGCAGTGGCGAGCGCTCCCGCGGGAACACCGCCGGGTGCCGGTCGATGGCGTCGACGACGGCGGCGAACTCAGCGCCCAGCGTCGCCCCGCCCGCTTCCCGGTGGGTGTCGACCCGCACCAGCAGGAACGCCCAGCCGCGCAGCAGGTCGACGCCCACCCAGTCCGGGATGGCCCCGGTGGCCGCGAACGTCTCCCGCAGCGGGCGGAGCACTTCGTTGAGCTGCGGCGCGCCGCCGGCCAGTCGCCGGTAGCCGTCGTAGAACTGCGCCCACCGGATCATCTCGTCGGTGGTGTAGCTGCTGAAGTCCATGACGACCGAGGCTAGTAGAGCGGGCCGCCGCCGAACAGTGCCGACCGGCAACCCGATCAAAATGAGAGATGTTGCCGCGTAGCCGGTTTCTTCGTCGATGGTCGCCGCGCCGTCGACCTCGGCCGGCGCGTCGTGTTGCGCGGGGACTGTCACGTCGAGGCACAGGGGCCCGGCTGCGTGCCACACTGGCAGCCATGACGGAATCCAGCGACCCCCGGGTCGCGGTCTACCTCGACTTCGACAACATCGTGATCTCCCGCTACGACCAGGTCAACGGGCGCAGCTCGTTTCAGAAGGACAAGGCCAAGGGGCTGGCCAAACATCCGGATCGGCTCGCGCGGGCCACCGTCGATGTCGGCGCCATCATCGACTTCGCATCCTCGTTCGGCACGCTGGTGCTCACCCGGGCCTACGCCGACTGGTCGGCAGAGGTCAACACCGGTTACCGCCGGCAGTTGGTGGCCCGCGCCGTCGATCTGGTGCAGCTGTTCCCGGCGGCCGCCTACGGCAAGAACGGCGCCGACATCCGGCTGGCCGTCGACGCGGTGGAGGACATGTTCCGGCTGCCGGATCTGACCCACGTGGTCATCGTGGCCGGCGACTCCGACTACATCCCGCTGGCGCAGCGCTGTAAGCGGTTGGGCCGCTACGTGGTCGGCATCGGGGTGGCCGGGTCGACCAGCCGGGCGCTGGCCGCGGCCTGCGACGACTTCATCAGCTACGACGCACTGCCGGGGGTCCCGGTGTTCGAGCCCGCACCGCCCGACGCCGACGACGCCATCGGCGAGGCCGAATCCAAGCGGGGCACCCGGCAGCCCAAGCAGGAACCGGAGGATCCGGATCCGGCGGACACCGCCACCGCGCTGCTCACCCGTGCACTGCGGATCGGCTTGGAGAAGGACGATGTCGAGTGGTTGCACAACTCGGCGGTCAAGGCGCAGATGAAGCGGATGGATCCGTCGTTCAGCGAGAAAGCGTTGGGCTACAAGTCATTCAGCGATTTCCTGCGGTCCTACTCGGATCTCGTGGAACTCGACGAGAGTTCGACGACGCGGATGGTGCGGCTGCGCAGCTGATGCAGCCGGGACGGCAAGCTACTCTTCAGCGGCCACCAGCGACCGCAGCTGCACCTCGGGGTTGTCGCGCTGGAAGCACTGCAGCCGCCAGCTGTTGGAGAACAGGGCCAACTGCACACCGTCGGTCCGGACCATGACCTCCGCCAGCGCCTGCCGGCTGACAAAGTCGATGTCCTGGGGTTCCACGATCCGCGCGACCTGATACGGCAGCGACTCCAACTCGATACGCGCACCGATCTCGGTGGCCATCCGGTGTGCGGCCACCTCGAACTGCATCGGGCCGACCGCGGCGAGCACCGGCGCCTGGTCGCCGCGGCGATCCGAGCGCAGCACCTGCACGACGCCCTCCTGATCCAGCTGCTCGATACCGCGACGGAACTGCTTGTGTTTGCTGGGATCGGCGTTGCGCGCCACCGCGAAATGCTCGGGAGAGAAGCTCGGTATCGGCGGATACTGCACGGGCACATCGCAATACAGCGTGTCGCCCGGGCGCAGGGCGGCGGCGTTGGCCAGCCCGATCACATCGCCGGGCCAGGCGGTCTCCAGCGTGGAGCGCTGCTGACCGAACACCGACTGGGCGTACTTGGTCACGAAGGGTTTGCCGGTCGCGGCGTGGGTCAGCACGTCGCCGCGTTCGAAGGTTCCCGAGTACACCCGCGCATAGGCGATGCGGTCGCGATGCGCGGAGTCCATCCCGGCCTGCACCTTGAACACGAAGGCGCTGAACGGCGCGTCAGTGGCCCGCCGGGCACCGTCGGCGTCCAGCGCACCGCCGGGTGACGGCGCCAGCTCGGTGAGCACGTCGAGCAGCTGATTCACCCCGAAGTTCAGCGCCGCGGAGGTGAACAGCACCGGCGATGCGGTGCAGTCCAGGAACGCCTCGCGGTCGAAGTCGGCGCCGTCGGCGCTCAGCAGCTCGCACTCCTCGACCGCGGTGTCCCAGTCGGCGCCGGCCGCGTCGTGCGCGTCGGCCGCGGTGAGGTGTTCCTCGGGTGCCGCGGTGGCACCGCCGGCGGTCCGGGTGAACCGGATGAAATTGCCCGACCGGCGATCGAGCACCCCATGAAAATCCCCGGCGATGCCGACCGGCCAGGTCAACGGGGTGGGACGCAGCCCGATCCGGGTCGCGATCTCGTCCATCAGCTCCAGGGCGTGCCGGCCCGGACGGTCCCACTTGTTGATCACGATGATGATCGGGATTCGGCGGTGCCGACACACCTGGAACAGTTTGAGGGTCTGCGGCTCGAGGCCCTTCGCGGCGTCGATGAGCATGACCGCGGAATCCACCGCGGTCAGCACGCGGTAGGTGTCTTCGGAGAAGTCGGCGTGGCCGGGGGTGTCGAGCAGGTTGATGACGCAGTCCTGTCCCCGCGCGGTGCGGTACGGGAACTGCAGGGCCGTCGAGGTGATGGAGATACCCCGGGCCTTCTCCATCTCCATCCAGTCCGACACGGTGGCACGCCGACCGGCTTTGCCGTGCACCGCACCGGCTTCGGTGATGGCCCTGGCGTGCAGCACCAGCGCCTCGGTCAGGGTGGACTTGCCGGCGTCGGGGTGACTGATCACCGCGAAGGTCCTGCGGCGGCCGGCTTCGGCGTGCACGGCGTTGTCGGTCATAGCGTCACAGAGTGTATTGGCGGTGGTGGGTAACTCGATAATCGGACGTGGCGACACCGTCAGTAGAGCGGCCCGCCGCCGAACAGGGCCCGGTGCGAGTCCGGCTGGTTGCCGGCGACGTCGGTGACGTCGTAGTCCAGCGCGGCTTCGGCGGTGATCAGCGTGTGCCCGCTGCGCTTCCCGATCTCCGGATCCCCGGCCAGGGCGACGATCACCCGTCCGATGAACTCCGGCGTTTCGGCGTTGGCCAGCGAGAAGCCCTGAAACTCCGTCAGCCCCAGCGCCTGCATCCGCTCGTTGTTCACCGGGCCCGGCCAGAGCGACAGCGTGCTCACCCCGGTCCCAGTGAGCTCGACGGCCATGTCCGCGGCCATCTTGTCCAGGCCGGCCTTGGAGACGCCGTAGAGCACCGAGTGCAGGTGCCCGCGGGTGCCGAACGACGAGATGTTGACGATTAGCCCCGACCCGCGCGCCACCATCAGCGGCGCAGCGTGCACCGACGCCACGTAGTGCGCGCGCAACCCCACCCCGATCAGCGAATCCCAGTCGGAGAGTGGACGTTTCCAGAACGGGTCGGTGAACCCGGCGAACCCCCTCGGCGCCGCCCAGACGTTGTTGACCAGCAGGTCGAGCCGACCGTCGCACTCGTCGGCGATCCGGGTGAACAGTGCGGCGATCTGGGAGTCGTCGCGGTGATCGCAGCAGACCGCGATGCCGCGCCCGCCGCGTTCGGTGACGGCCCGCGCCGTCTCGGCCAGCGCGTCCTCGCGGCGGGCGGTGACGTAGACCGTCCAGCCGGCGGCGCCCAGCGCCAGCGCGATGCCCTTGCCGACGCTGCGGCTGGCGCCGGTGACCAGGGCGACCCGGCTCATCTCGCCCACTCCACCGTGACGTCGGCGCCCAGCGGCCGCGTCATCGACCACAGTTGACGGAAATGACTGCGCGCCATCTTCCACACCCCGTCCTCGATCACATAGTCGTCGTCGTACTCACCGGTGAGCAGCCGCTCGGTGCGCTCGATCAGGTTGACCTGCCGGAACTTCAGCGTCCAGCGCCCGGTCGCCCGGCCGGCGTCGAGCACGTCGATCTCCGGATGCAGGCCGTGGTGCATGTCGAGCACCACGGGCTTGCCGGCCACCTCCGCCAGCGCGATCCGGGTGAACAGCGCGGCCATCTCATCGGCGTCCCGGAAACCGCCGAGCGGGCCGTAGTCGACGTCGGCGCCGTGCGTGATGAAGCAGGCCCGGAAGGTGTCGGGATCCTTGGCGTCGCAGGCCCGGAAGTAGCGGTGCTTGAGGCTCTTGATCGCCTCGATGCGCTCCAGAGTTGCGAGCCGGTCCTCGGTGCTCATCGCTGCACCCTACTTGTCGGTGCCCGGTGAGAGATTGGTGTCATGCAAGCAGTCATCCTCAGCGCATTCGCGGCGGCAGCACTCGTCCTGGGCGCCCCGGCGGCGCTCGCCCACGCCGACGCCCCGCCGTGCGCGGCGTTCGACACCTGCCGGTACATGCCCAACCCCAATTACGACGGGCCGCTGATGCCGACCTGGGACGTGCCGGGCACCTACGGCGGCTGGACCACGCTGCCGGTGATGTGCGATCCGGCGACCTACACCTGCCGGCAGTACGTGCCCGGCAGGTAGCGGTGGGGCGCGACGGTACGCTCTGGTAATGCCTCTACCGGCCGGCGCGAGCTTTGCTGGCTTCAGCATCGTCCGGTTGCTCGGCACCGGCGGCATGAGCGAGGTCTACCTAGCCAAGCACCCTCGGTTGAACCGCTACGACGCGGTGAAGATCCTGCCCGCGCAGTTCTCCGCTGACACCGGCTATCGACGCCGGTTCGAGCGCGAGGCCGACCTCGCGGCGTCGTTGTCACACGCCCACATTGTCAGCGTCCACGACCGCGGCGAGTTCGAGGGGCAGTTGTGGATCTCGATGGATTACGTCGACGGCACCGATGCCGCCGCGCTGCGCCGGGACCACTACCCCAACGGCATGCCGCGCACCGAGGTCAGCACCATCATCACCGCGATCGGCTCGGCGCTGGATTTCGCGCACGGCCGCGGTCTGCTGCACCGCGACGTCAAACCCGCGAACATCCTGCTGGCCGATCCGGGGACCGATCATGCCCGGATTCTGCTGGCGGACTTCGGAATTGCCCGGGCCATTCACGACACGGCCGAACTGACCGCCACCAATACAACGCTGGGCACCCTGAACTACACGGCACCGGAGCAGTTGCTCGGCAATGAGATCGACGGTCGCGCCGACCAGTACGCGTTGGCCGCCAGTGCGTACTACCTGCTGACGGGCGCGCCGCCGTTCACCGGTGCGACGGCCGCGGTGGTCATCAACGCCCATCTGAGCGCTCCGGTGCCGTTGTTGTCCGCTGCCCGCCCGGACCTCGCCGACCTCGATGCGGTCTTCGCCAGGGCGCTCGCCAAAAGCCCGAATCAACGGTTCCCCAGTTGCCGCGACTTCGCCGACGCACTGCGCACCGGCGCCCACCAGCCGATCTTCCCCGCACCGCCGGTCCTGGTCAGTCCGCCGCCCGTACCGCCACCCGTGCCGCCGCACTACCCCGTGATCCCGCAGCCGCCGGCTCGTCCGGCACGAAACGTCAACGGAGCGCTGCTGGCGGCGTTGGCCGCGGCGGTGGTGCTGCTGGTGGCCGCCCTGGTGTGGGTCGGGATCAACCGGGGCGGTTCGCAAGGGACCCGTGCCACGCCCACCGCTACGCCGGCCCCGTCGCCGACCGCCCAGCCCGTCCCGCCCACGTCGACGTCGGCCCCGGGTCGCCCGTCCTATCGGAGCGCGGGACCGTCAGCACCGTCGATGTCGGCGGGGACGCTGCCCGACGCCGACCAGTGGGGTTTCCTGGCGGGCGGGGCCCGGTGCGCCACCGGTGATTACGCCCAGCTGCTGGTGCGCACCGAGGACTCCACGGCCGTCATCTGCGCCAGGTCCGCTCAGTCGTTCTACTACCGGGGCGCCCGCAACAGTGACGGCGCCGCTATCGAACTGACGGACGTCCACCGCACCGCGACCGGCTACACCGCGATCAACGAGGACGGCCCGACGCAGTATCTGCTCTCCCGCAGCGGACTGCAGATCGTGCAGGGCGGGCGGGTCATCTCCGACGAGCCGGCGGTGGAGTCCGGGCCCTGACCCGAACCTGTCGGTGGTCCCGGCTACGTTGCGGGTAACGGATCGGGGAAAGGGCTGTCATGGCGAAAATCATTGGGCCAGTGCTGATTATCGTTGGGTGCGTCGCCTCGGTGACGGCGGCGCTGCTGTCGGTGTCGGTGGCCGCGGCACCGCCGGCCCGGGCCGGCTGCCAGAGCACCTACTTCGGCTGGAACAACGGCCGCACCATCTGCGACGGCCCGGAGCGGCCCGACGGCGGTTGGGACCGCTGCCTGTACGCCGGTGGTGGCAAGTTCGGCGGTGGGTTCTCCAACTGCTTCCCGGTCTCCCCCGACGCCATCCCGTTCGGGCAGCCGCCGCACATCTACGGCCCGATGATGCCCGGCGTACCCACCAACGGGTTCGGTGTGTAACCGCCTCGGCGTTACAGCAATTCGCGCAGGTAGGCCAGCACCTCGTCGGCGAGCGCGAAGCAGCCGAGGTGGCTCTCGTCGGTGCGCACGATCAGTTCGGCGTCGGGGATGCGTGCCACGGTGGCCTGGGCGTCGGCCAGCGAGATGGCCGGGTCGGCGTCGCCGTGCCACCACCGCACCGGCGCTTTGACGTCGCCGAGCGCAAAACCCCAGTCCCGGCCGAACAATCGGCCGTCGTCGATGATCGCCTGGAATCCGCCGGCGGCGACGTGGGCGATGTCGTCGATCAGCATCGGCTCGGTCTCCGGGTCGGCCAGCACCCGCCGGTCACCGGGGTGCGCGGCACCGGCCAGCCCGCGATAGCCGAGGTGGCCCAGCGGGACGAATGCGGCGTACATGCCGGTGAACATCGCCGCCAGCGGCCGGCGCAGCACCGAGGTGAGCGGGGCGAATCGCCGGGCCAGGCCGACGGTGCCACCGGAGGTGCAGGCGTCGGGTCCGACCGCGGGCACCACCCCGCCGAGCACCGCGATCCCCGCGACCCGCTCGCACAGCGGGGCGACCGCGCCGCAGGCCAGCGCGTACGGTCCGCCGCCGGAGAGTCCGACGACGCCCAGCCGCTGCGCACCCAGGGTGTCGGCGACGTAGCCGATGTCGGTGGCCCACTGCGCCACCGACTCATAGGCGTGCGCGTCGGAGAGTTCGGTCCCGGGCCGCTCGACCGCGATCAGCCGCACCCCGAGGCTCGTCGCCGCCCGCCGGGCCAGCATCGGGATCTGCCGCCGGCCGCCGGGGGTGCCGTGGAACCAGAGCACCACCGCACCGGCAGGGTCGCCGTATTCGGCGTAGCCGAGGCGCCGGCCGCCGGGAAGGTTGAACCGGCCCTCGATGCGCGGGGCTTCGGCCGGTGCCACCCCGGGCGGGTGGCGCAGCAGGTCGTCGAGTTTCATCCGTACTCCTTGGGAATCGGGTACGGCATCCCCCGCCCCGCCTTGACACGCGTCAAACTTTACGGGTCAGCCGTAATAGGCGAAACTGCAGGTCGGGTTCGGTTCGTCCTGGTAGGCCGCCAGCATCTCGCCCATGATGATCGAGCATCCGGTGGCGCCGTCGGCGGTCACCGACGTCTCCACCTCGTCGTAGACCTGGTACTGCTTCGACCACGGCAGCGTGACGACCTCGGTCTGCTCGGCGCCCCCGTTGATGCGGTAGTGGACGGTCGCTTTTCCGCTACCCAGCACTTTCATGGTCGCGGTGCCGACCGCCGCTGCGGATTGCGCCGTCAGCACCCCACAGCCACGGCACGCCACGAAGCGAAACACCTGTTCAGCACTGCGCACACCGGAAGCTGTCGGTGCCCGCAGTTACGGTTCCGGCAGTTTCGCACGACATCGCCACTGAACGCGAGGGGGTTCTCCATGAATCTGACTTCTGCACAACTGGATCGGGCCTGCGGCGCGCTGCTGGCCTCCGCGGCCGGCGACGCACTGGGCGCCGGTTACGAGTTCGACCCGCCGTTCACCGGGCCGGTCGCGATGATCGGCGGCGGCCTGGGCGGTTTCGCCCCCGGCGAATGGACCGACGACACCTCGATGGCGGTCGCGATCGCCGAGGTCGCGGCCACCGGGGTGGATCTGCGCGACGAAGCCGCGCAGGACGCGATCGTGGCGCGCTGGCTGGACTGGGCCGACGGCGGCCCGAAGGACATCGGTGTGCAGACCCGCCTGGTGCTGTCGGCGACGAAGCAGCACGAGGTGTCGGCGCGCACCGCGCGCACCGAATCCGCCGAGCTGCACCGCCGCACCGGCCGCACCGCCGGCAACGGTTCGCTGATGCGCACCGCCCCGGTGGCGCTGGCCTACCTCGACGACGAGGACGCACTGGCACAGGCTGCACGGTCGGTCGGCGAGCTGACGCACTTCGATCCGGAAGCCGGTGACGCCTGCGTACTGTGGTGCACCGCGATTCGGCACGCGATCAACACCGGGGAGCTCGACGTGCGGATCGGCTTGCCACACATCCCCGTTGAGCGGCGTGCGCTGTGGGAGCAGCGCATAGCCGAAGCGGAAGGCAGTGAGCCGGCGGCGTTCGCCCACAACAACGGCTGGGCGGTCGCGGCGCTGCAGGGTGCCTGGTCGGCCATCACCGCCGCACCGGCGCCCGCCGATCAGCCCGAACGCGGGGTGTTCCGGGCCGATCATCTGCGGTTGGCGCTGGAGGCGGCGGTGCACGGCGGCGGGGATACCGACACGGTGGCGGCGATCGCCGCCGCACTGCTGGGTGCGGTCTACGGCGCTTCGGCGGTGCCGTGGCACTGGCGGCGCATCCTGCACGGTTGGCCGGGACTGGCCAGTCGCGACCTGATCCGGTTGGCCACCACCATCGTTCGCGACGGGCAGCCCGAACAGGTCGGCTATCCCGACACCGTGTTCCCGGCCGCCGACATCATCGTCGAGCACCCCCATGACGCCGGGTTGCTGATCGGCGGGGTCAACGCCCTGCCGACACTGCCCGGCCACGTCGCCGCGATCGTGTCGATGTGCCGGGTGCCCGACGCGTATCTGCCCGCCGGGGTCGAGCAGTTGGACGTGCGACTCATCGATCAGCTCGACGAGAACCCGAACCTGGACTTCGTGCTGCTCGACACCGTGCGGGCCGTCGAGGCGTTGCGCGCCGAGGGGCGGACGGTGTTCTTCCACTGCGTGCAGGCGCACAGCCGCACCCCCACCATGGCCGCCCTGTACGGGGCTCGACGGCAGGGCATCGGCATCGCCACGGCGCTGACCGACGTGGAAGGCGTGCTGGACGACGCCTACCCGAATCCCGACTTCCAGGCGGCACTACTCCGGGTGCACCCCGTCGGCTGAGTCGGCCGGCAGGCCCAGCTTGTACGCCAGGTCAGGTCCGCCCACCTCGGCGATGAAGGCCGGGTCGCCGCAGACCACCAACTGGTCGCGGGCGCGAGAAAGGCCGACGTACAGGCGTTCTCGCGCCCGCTCCATCGGTCCGCGGGCGTCGACGACGAGCACCACCGCCCGGCGCTCCAGACCCTTGAATCCCAGGACGTGCCCGTAGAAGACCTGGTCGGCGTCCCAGAAGCTGTCCCAGTAGGCAGTGTTGCCCTCGGCTTGGCGGGCGACCTGCTCGGGGTGCCGGCTGCCGGTGGTCAGCAGCGCGACGTCTTCGGGGCGCCACCCGTCGTCGAGCAGTTTCTCCACCTGGTCGTCGCCAACCTCAACAGCGTCCTCGCCCCGGCACGGCACGAACGTCACCTCCGGGCCGTCGGCGCCGAGGAACCGGATCGGGTGGTCGACCAGCGGCTGGAACGCGGTGGCGATCTGGCGAGTGTTGCGCAGGTTGCGGTCCAGCACCAGAGGCACCAGCGGCACCGGCGGCGCGCCCTGCCGGTCGAACACCCGCTGGCCTTCGTCGCTGAACACGAACAGCCCGCCGTCCTCGTCGTCGCGCAGTGCCAACAGCACCGGATCCCACCAGGTGTCGGCGAAGTCCTGCGCCTCGTCGATGACGATCGCATCGAACTTGCGCCCCGAGTCCAGCCCGGCGGCCAGTTCCGCCATCTGCGCGGGCAGCACCTCCTCCCAGAACCGCCCGCTCTCCGCGGAGCGCTCGGCCTCGTCGGGCCGCTCCGAAGCACCCCAGCTCACCCCGAGCGAGTGGAACTCACCGACGTAGGCGGGCTGCTGCCGCCGCGGCCAGGTCGCGGCGATCCGCTTCAGATAGGACGCCAGTCCGTGCGAATAGCACAGCAGCGCAACACGTTTACCGTCATCGGCCAACCGGCGGGCCTGCTCCATCGCCAGGAAAGTCTTGCCGCTGCCGGCGCTGCCGCGGACCTGAACCCGGTTGAGCAGCCGGATCGCCTCCAGGATCACCGCTTGCTGCTCGGTCAGGGTGTCGGCTGCGTTGTCGTTGGACAGGGCACGCGCCACCACGTCGCGCTGCGGCAGGCCGCGCCCACCGAGCGCGGTGCGCAACTGCTCGATGGCGGTGCGATCCAGCAGCGGCAGCTCACCTTCGTGGCGGATCAGCGCGTAGCGCAGCCGCGACACCAACTGCGGCAGATCGTCCCGGTCGCCCACCATCCAGCGCGGGCAGTCCGGTAACGCGAACTCCGGGGAGAGCGCCGTGTGCGGCAACACCACGAAGTGCTCCCACCGTGGCCGCGGCACCGTCCAGCGTGGGTCGCTCTCGATGAAGTCGCGCAACGCGTAGCGGGCTTGCCTGACCTGCCGGATCGGGTCGATGGACACCTTCCTGCCGCCCCGGTTCTGCCGCCACCCGCCGTCGTACCAGACCTCCCCGCCCTTGACCTCGATGCAAGCGATGCCGGCGCCCTCGATCGCGACGACGAAGTCGATCTCGTGGTCTTTGCTGTGATCGGTGACCCGCTGGCCGACGAAGATGAGATCGTCGTCGGCCAGTTGGTCCACCAGCACCTGCCAGACCTGCTTCTCGGACTTGTTGGCGAATCGCGGGTTCTCGGGAATGGTGATGGGCACGCCCATCAGGGTGTCACGGACCCCCGACGTTCCGGCGGAGTACGCCGCCGTCCACCCGCGTAGCGCGCCGCGACCTGCAGGGGCGGACCGGCGGTCCCCGACCGGGCGGACGGCTCGAGGTCGTCCGGCACGCGCTGGCGCCGGTGGCCGAGGAAGTCACCGTCCGTCGTCTCGTGTCGCCGCGCGAGGTCCAGCGCCCACGGCGGCGAGTTGCCGCCGGGTTCGAAATATCCGCAGCGCAGGCACGCCGCATGCCCACCCCCCAACACCACGCCGGGGTGCTGCGATGGCCACCGTCCCGGGTCGATGCCGTACACCGACTCATACGTCCGGCGTAGATACTCGCGCTGCTCCCACAGCGAACGGGCGACGTTCACCCCGGTCGACCCGCGCTTCCAGTTGATCCAGCCGGTCACCATCGCCGGTGGGAACATCGCATCCCAGTACGGGCCCCAGCTGCCCCGGCCGTGATCCGACCAGCGCGTCGACGGTTTGCGCGGGCCGCCCGCCCCGATCACACCGCCCCCGCGATCCGGTGCAGCGCCGCCTGGAACTCCGCACTCGGGTCGGCGCCCGGCAGCACCAGTCCCACGTCGCGCAGCGCCCGCCCGATTCCGATCCCCGCTCGGCGTGCGCCGTACAGCGCGGCGACGGCCGGGGTGCGACTGTGGCCGTGCAGGCCGTGCAGGAACACCGTGCGCCCGATGCCGCGCAGGTGCTCGACGGCGCGCACGGTGTCGAGCAGCACGAAATCGAGGTTGGGGTTCTCGTCCTCGGCCAGGCGCACGTCGAGGTGAATGGTGCCGGCGGGTATCCAACTGCCGACGATCGGGCACAGCGACACGATCGCGTCGACGTCATCGGGCACGTACTGGCTCGGTCGGGCCAGCGGACCGACCCCGCCGATGAAGACCCCGTCGTCGTGCGGATGACGGTTCGGGTACGGCTGGTCTTCGGTGCGGAAGTACGAGACCCGGTCGCCGTCACCGACGATGCGCTCCGCCAACCCGATCACATCGCGGGAGCGCAGGCCCGGCCAGCCGTGCAACGCCAGCCGCTGATCGAACGGCACCGCCGACGCCCCGTGGACCGCGCCGAGCAGCCCACCGGCCGCCGCACCTGCGCCGGCCTCCAGCACCAGCCGCAGGTGATCGGCCGGAAACAGCGGATACCGGTCCGCCGGTGCCGAGACTCGGGCGATCGCGGACCAGGCGCCCTGCACTGCGCCGATCGCACTCGAGTGATCGAACGCCGACGGCGGGGTGTGTTCGGCCTCGGCGAACCGCGCCGCCCACAGCGCCCCCTGGTGTTGATCCAGCTGTGCTGTCCCGACACGGATGTTGAACTCTCCGGTCAGCACGGCGTGTCGGACGGCGTCCGCCCACAGCGCCCAGGCGTCGCCGGTGGCCGGGTCGTCGTCGATCAGGCCGGCGATCGCGCGGGCTGCTGCGGCCAGCCTGGCCTCGTCGTGGAGGTACGCCAGTGCCACCGGGACACTGGCGGCCAGCGAGACATGCTGGAGTGCTTCGCCTTTGACGGTCTGGGCCCACCAGTGCCAGCGCTGGGCGATGCGCTCATGCTGGGCGCTGTCGTGCAGCTTGGCGCCGGTGGCGGCGATCTCCGCGACCGCGACGGCCGTCGCGGTGTGGTCAGACCACCGTCCGGTCTCCTGCGTGTCGGCGGCCGCCAGTCCGAGCAGTGCGCCGCAAGCCCGATCCCGTTGGGCGGTGGTGAGTTTGGTGATGACGTCAGTGCGCATTGTTGTGCTCCCGAAGGCCGGGCCTCCCGCCGGAGGCGCTCTTGCCAGACACCGGGCGGTGTCGGCCGCTTCGTCATCCGAGCCACCCACGAGCGTGGGGTTGGCGCACCGTCAAGTCGGAGCTTGGCGACGGTGTCTCGTGAAGCAGAGCCGATGCTACCGGAAGCCGCCGACACCGTCGAGAGGCCTTATCGACCCCACTCGTCGGCGATGGCTTGCGAGGACGGGTTGACGTGCCCGTAGTCGACGAGGCGCACGTCCAGCCCGGCGTGCTCCACCACCGTCAGCGCCCGGCGGATGGCGCCGTCGATCCAGGACGCGCCGTTGCCGAACGCTCCACCGCCGAGGCGAGTGAGCAGCACGATGTTCGACCCGCCGACGCTCGCCTGTTCGGCGGCGGCCAGCAGCGTCGCCTCGTAGGCGGCTTCGAGGACCAACCGGGCGAACGGTTCCCAGTCTCTGCCCGGCAGGTCCGAGTAGGCGACCGGCATCGCCGAGCAGAACGCCTGCGAGACGAATTGCGTTGGGGCATCGATGATGTCGGTAACCTGCACGTTGCGGTGCAGCCCGATCGCGAGAGTGCCGCGCAGGTCGTCGCGCAGCGTGTCGTCGGCCGTGGCGAGCAGGCCGGTGATCGCGGTCAGCCCGTCGACGGTGCACAGCGCGTAGCCGTTACGCATCTGCCACAGCGCTTCGGCCGGGCGGCCCAACCGCTCCGACAGCGCCTCCCCCAGCGGTGCCAGCGCATTGAGTTGCCGGTCTCGGGTCTGGCCGATTTGGTCCCCGACGGGCGCACAGTAGTTGCGGTAGATGGTCGCGGCACCGGCGGCCATCGCGCAGGCCGGCCCCTGGGTGTGGTCGTAGGCGTAACCGGTGACACCGCGCTCGGGGGTGACGTCCGGGCCGACCATCTCCAGCAGGTTGAACTGCGAAGCGACCTGAAACAGCGCACCGGCCAGTTCGGCTTCACCGTGCAGCGCGCGGGCGTCCCCAGCCCGGCAGGTCACCGTGGTGCGTTGCCCGCCAGCCGGATTCACCCGGCCCCGCAGGTTGGTCAGGGTCGGCAGGGTCAGCTCGCCGATGCCGTAACTCTGGCCGTTGACAGTGGAGGCCAACCGGTCGCCGTTCACGGTGAGGCGGCCGCGGGTGGTCTCATAGCCGTCCTCGTGGAATCCCATCAGGTCGCTGAACCAGTCGGTGGTGGTCATGCGTCGCATCGTGGCATAGGCGACCGACATGCCGTTCGACTTGTCGGTGGGGTTCGACATGATGGGGGTGTTCCCGACACGAGGAGGCCACCTTGCCACAGAACACAGTTGACGGTTACGACATCATCGGCGACATCCACGGGTGCGCCGACGAACTGACGGCACTGCTGGAGTTGATGGACTACCGCCCAGATGGGTACGGCGTCTACCGGCACCCGGGTCGGACGGCGGTCTTCGTCGGGGATCTGATCGACCGCGGGCCGCAGCAGCTTGAGGTGCTGAAGATCGTGCGGGGCATGGTCGATGTCGGCAGCGCGCTGATGGTGCTGGGCAACCACGAGTTCAACGCGCTGGCCTACCACACCGAGGACCCGGAGAATCCGGGGAAATCCCTTCGTGTACACGATGATCCGGACGACGAGCGGTCGAAGAAGAACGAGAAGCAGCATGCGGAGTTCGTCCGGCAGCTCACCGATGCCCAGCAGCGGGAGTACCTGGACTGGTTTCGCACCCAGCCGCTGTGGCTCGACCTCAAGGCGCTTCGAGTCGTGCACGCCTGCTGGCATCAGAAATCGATCGACGTGCTGCGGGCGGAACTGCCCGGTGATCGGCTAGCGACGGACGACGCGCTGGTGCGGGCCACCCGGGAGGGCGATTCGGTCTACGAGGCGGTGGAGATTCTGCTGAAGGGGCCGGAAATCAACCTGACCCAAGAGAAGTACGGCCAGCCGCGGTACCTGGACAAGGACGGCGCCGAGCGGGAGGACGCCCGCATGCGCTGGTGGGACGCCGAGGCGGCGACGTTGCGTGGGGTGGCCGAAATGAGCGCCGGCTACAAAACCGTAGACGGTGCTCGGTACCCAGCCCTGCCGGAGATTCCGGTTTCCGAATCCGACCGGGGCTACACCTACACCGGTCCGGTCCCGGTGTTCTTCGGCCACTACTGGCGAAAGGGCAATCCCCAGGCGGGCCAGGACTACACCGACTACACCGCGTGCGTGGACTTCAGCGTCGGCAAAGGCGCGGCGGAGGGCGGCGCGCTCAACGCCTACCGGTGGTCCGGGGAGTCGATCATCGACCCGGAGCACTACGTGAAGGTTGACGCCGTCTGGGCCGGGGCATCCGTTGTGCCCGCCTCGGCGCGACAACCCGCGACCTGACGCCCTCGCCCGCCTCACCTAACACCCGTTGTCGCGCGAAGGCGGGCACAACGACACATACCCCGGACCGGTGATGGCTGGGGCAGTTGTTACCAACTGAGGGTTCGGCGTCAGCCCGTCACCCGTTCGGTGTCAGCCCGTCACCCGTTCGGTGGCGAACCGCACCCGGCTGGCCGCATACGCGATGACGTTCTCCACCAGCATCAGCCGCGACAGCAGGTTCGGCACGAAGCTGCAGAACGCCAGCGTCGTCTCGGAATTCGGGTCCGGGCACCAGGCGCCGAGCAGCGGCGTCTGCGACTCCCCCTGTGCCTCAGCGGCGTTGAGCTCATTCGCCAGTGCAGCCATCTGGTCCGGTTCCACCCGCACCGGCAGCAGGGTCAGCGTGAACAGTCCACTGCCCGCCTCGGGATGCGCGACGTCGCTGAACAGTTGCACCAGCGCGGTCTCCGGGCGGTCGGCGGTGAACGGGACCTCGAAGGTCACCCCGGCCGTATCCGCCGACCCGGGCAGCCCCATGTGGGCGAGGAACTTCTGCATGTGCGCCATCTGAGGTCCGGCGAACCGAGACGGGGCCGCCCCCTCGCGAGCGACCACATTCGCCGGCACCCCGAGCATCTCGTCCATGTCGGGCCGCTCACCGCTGGACGGGTGATCCGACGTAGCCGGGACGCCACCGCACAGCGCGGCCAGTCCGTCCGCCCGCCCGTGCGCCGAGGTGTTCTGCAGTACCATCGCCGTCGCCAACACCTTGCTCATCCAGCCGAAGATCTCGTCGTGGATATTCGTCGCGCAGTGTTCGCTGATCATCGCGGTCTGCGGGTCCCACACCAGGGCGTTGAGCGTGGCCTGCATGTTGATCGTCCCCAGGACACGCGCCGGGTCGGTGCCCGGATCGACGTCGCGGAGCACCTCGGTCCAGATCCGCACCGGACAGACATGACGGTCGATCGACCAGGTCGGCGGTCCGACCTCGACGTGCTGCGCCAGCCGGTAGGACCACCAGGTGAAGCCGCGCTCCCGACGTACCGACCATTCCTCGTCGATCATCAACTGCTGATACAGGCTTTCGATCAACTGCAGACCGACATCGGTCATGAGCACCCGCTTCCTCGTCGAACTCCGGTGCTCCGGAGTATGCACTCTCCCACCGACAGCACCGGCCGACAGCGGACGCGCTGATCGCCCGAATCTGTCGGTGTCCGCCTTTATGATCCGGTTCAGGTTCGACGGTTGGGAGGTTTCACCATGATCGACGTGCTGCTGACCGGCATCCTGATCCCGTTGGCGCCGTGCGGCGGCAGCGGGTACTACGACCCGGTGCATGAGATCTGTCAGCCCTATCTGCCGGCCGATCCGCAACCCGGTTACGACCAGTCCTGCTCGGGCGGTTTCTACGATCCGGCGCACGGGGTGTGCGCACCGTACGAGCCGGCGTACCCGCCGCCGTTCTACCACCGCCACGACAACGAACCCGGAGTGCCCGGTGACTGAGCATCTGCTGACGCCGTCGAAGATCACCGCGTGGCTGGACTGCGCGCACTACCTGACGCTGCGCCACCAGGTTGAGAGCGGCGCCCGCGATCAGCCGGAATCGACGTTCGGCGAGTTCGCAAAGCTGCTCGCAGCCAAGGGATCAGAACACGAAGAGCAGTGCCTGGAGGAATACCGGGCTCGCGGCAAATCGATCCTGAAGGTCGAGCCCCCCAACGGTTCGACGTTCGAATCCTGGGTGGCTCGGGTCGGCAACCCGCTGACCGGCAAGCACGACGTCATCTACCAGATGCCGTTCATTCACAACGGCGTGCGCGGCATCGCCGATTTCCTGGAGCGCACCGATGACGGGTCCTACGAGCCGGTGGACGCCAAGCTCGCTCGCGCCGCGGGTAAGCCCGGCCATGTGCTGCAACTGTGTTTCTACGCCGAGGCGATCGAGGAACTCACCGGCAGGCGCCCCAAGCACATGCACCTGTGGTTGGGGTCGGGGAAGCGCGAGACGCTGCGCGTCGCCGAGTTCAGCCCGTACTGGCGTCGGCTGCGCAGTCAGTTGGCGGCGACGCTGGCAGCCGGCCCGCACGTCGGCACGGTGCCGCGGCCGAACCCGCACTGTGACTTCTGCGAGTTCCGTCCGGTCTGCGACAAGCAGTGGCATGACGAGGGTGCGCTCAGCCTGATTGCCGGTATCCGCCGGCCGGAGACGACGGTGCTGGAGGACGCCGGGGTGACCACCATGGCCGCCTTAGCCGCGCAGCGGACGCCAGTGCCGGGGCTGCGGGCGGTGCGGCAGGACCGGTTGGCCGGGCAGGCCGCGCTGCAGATTCAGGCCGTAGGCCGGCCCGAGGGCGAACCACCGCCGTTCACTGTTATCGAACCCGGCGCAGATCCGACGTGGGGTCGCGGTTTCGACGAATTGCCGCTTCCCGACGACGGAGATGTCTTCCTCGACTTCGAGGGGCACCCGTTCTGGCGGGCCGACGCGGGTCTGTTCTTCCTGTTCGGACTGCTCGAGCGCGACGACGCCGGGCAATGGGGCTACCGGAAATGGTGGGCGCACAACACCGATGAGGAAACGGCGGCCGTCAAGGCGTTGATCGGCTACCTGGAACAGCGCCGGGAGCGGTTCCCCGACATGCACGTCTACCACTACAACCACACCGAGCGATCGTCGCTGGTCACGCTCACCGAGGAGCGCGGCGTCGCGCAGAACGTGCTGACCGAGTTGGTCGAGACCGGTTTGTTCGTGGATCTGCTGCTGGTGGCGCGCAACAGCATCCAGGTCGGTACGGAGTCATACGGGTTGAAATCGCTGGAGCGGCTCACCGACTTCGAGCGCAGCCACGCCATCGACCGGGGCGCCGGCGCGGTGCTGCGCTACGAGGACTACATCAAGGATCATGACCAGGCCGATCTCGATGCCATCGCCGCGTACAACGAGGACGACGTGCGGGCGACGCGGGCGCTGCGGGACTGGCTGGTGGCGCACCGCCACCCCGAATCGACGTGGCGGGATGCGGTTTTCGAGCCAGAGCCCGGCCGGCCGGAATTCGATGAGCGGATCACCGAACTGCAGCGGTTCGCCCCAGGTACCCCGCAGCATCTGCTCGGTGACCTCCTCGGGTACTGGCTGCGGGAATGGCGGGTCTACCGGGAGCGGACGAAAGCCCGACTGATCGATGAGTCGGCCATTCTGTTCGATGACCCGGACGCCCTCGACGAGCTTCGATTCGTCGAGCGTATCGAAAAGCAGGGCAGGGAAAAACATCCCGCGCTACGGTTCGGTTTCTCGCCCCAGGAATGCGGCGATTTCGGCCAGGACGACGAGAGCGTCTGGTTCTCCGGCTCGGACGGAAAACTGCTGGGGCCCAGCGTTCGGGACTTCGACCGCCGCGGGCACACGATCGACCTGGTGTGGAATGCCACGACGCAGGAGGCGGACACGCTGCCGAGTCGGGTGGTCCGCAACGATTGGGCCCCGACGAAGTGGAAAGCCAAGGCACTCTCCGCGTTTGCCGACCAGGTGCTCGCCGGTGCCGACGTCAACCCGGCGGCCATGGCGCTGCTGGATCGCGCAAAGCCACAGTTCACCAACGGTGGCGGCCCGACCAGTGGCAGGTTCACCGACGATCTCGACGACATGATGCGCTGGGTGCTCAACCTGGATCACAGCTACGCCGCGATCCAGGGCCCGCCCGGGGCGGGAAAGACCTACAGCGCAGCGCATCTCATTCACACATTGGTCTTAGCGGGCAAGCGGGTCGGGGTCACCGCGACGACGCACCACGCCATCGACAACGTCGTCGAGGGAGTGCTGAAGGTTTTCGCCGAGAAGAACTGCACGGCGGCGCTCCGTGCGGTCCGCAAGCCGCGCAAGGGTTCCACCCACCGCATCCCCGGCATCGACTACCAAGACGACAACAAGCCGTGCGCGCAGGGCGACTACAACCTGATCGGCGGCACCGCCTGGCTGTTCTGCTCGGAAGCCATGCGCGATGCCCCCGTCGACGTGCTGCTGATCGACGAGGCCGGCCAGTTCTCACTGGCCGACGCGCTGGCCGCATCCGGTGCGGCGAAGAGCGTTGTGCTGCTGGGCGATCCGCTGCAGTTGGCCCAGGTCACGCAGGCCAGCCATCCGAACAACAGTGGCCGCAGCGCACTGGAGCACATCCTCGGCGAGGACGACACGATGCCCGCCGATCGCGGGGTGTTCCTGTCCAAGACCTACCGCATGCATCCCGACGTGTGCGCGCTGATCTCCAAGGAGATCTACGACGGCCGGCTGACCAGCGACGAACGTTGCGAGCAGCAGACCACCCGGTTGGGGACCGGGGTGCGGTGGATCAAGGCCGGCCACGCGGGCAACAGCACCTCCTCAACCGAGGAAGCTGATCTGATCGCCGCCGAGATCAGCCAGCTGATCGGCACCCTGTGGACCAACGGGGACGGCGCCGAGAATCCGCTCACCGCAGACGATTTCATGGTGGTCGCGCCCTACAACGATCAGGTGCGCACCCTTCGGGCACGCCTCGATGCCGACGCCGCAACCCGCGGTGTCCCGGTCGGCACCGTCGACAAGTTCCAGGGCCGCGAGGCGGCGGTCGTGTTCTTCTCGATGACGACCTCCACCGGCGAGGACATGCCGCGCGGCGTGGACTTCCTGTTCTCCCGCAACCGGATCAACGTGGCGATCAGTCGCGCCCGCTGCCTGGCGTACCTGGTCTGCACCGATGCACTGCTCGACACCCGCGCCCGCGACATCGACGATATGCGATTGATCGCCACGCTCAACGCGGTCGTGGAGTACGCGCTGAGCCAGGCCGCCGAACCGGTTTAGGGTCGCTGCTCCCACCACGGCGGCGGGGGCTGCGGAGCGTCGTCCGGCGGAGGCGGCGGCGCGTCCTCGACGAACGGTGCCGCCTCCGGAGGCGGCGCCGGCTGAGCCGCGGTGTCCTCGTCGGCGCGCAGGTACTGCTCGTCGCCATGCGGATGTCCACCGCCGAAGGTGGTGATGTGCACATGGTCGTAGTGGCCGTAGCCGCCGCGAGCACCGCCACCGGGTGTGTAGTACTTACCGCGCCAGATGGCGTCCTGCAGGGCGAACCGGTCGGCATTGCGCATCGCGTAGGCGACGATCTGGTCGCCGAGCGCAATCCCCTCCGAACTGCCGGAGTTGGGGATCATGATGTCGACCGCCAGGCCGCTGGGGTGCCAGCGCTGCCCGTCTGGCCGAACCCCGATCATGCTGTTGATCTGGGGGAACGCGGCACTGATGCTGCGGGCCACCAGGATCGTCTTGACCTGCATCCCGCGCTCGTTCGCCACATCGGCGGTCAGGAGCTGCGCCTCGGGCGCCGGCAGGGCCCACAGCCAGCCGGCCGGCTCGGGTGCCGGGGGCTCCTCCGGCGGCGGCCCGAAGCCCTCGGGCGGCGGCGGGGCGTCTTCAGGAGGCGGTGGCGGCAGTTCTTCCGGCGGCGGGGGCGGTGGTGCGGCCAGCGCCCACTCCGCGGGCTCTTCCGGCGGAGGCGGCGGTGCCCACCCCCACGGCGCGGCCTCCTCCGGCGGCGGAGGCGGTGCATCCGCAGCGGGGGCAGGTGCAGCCTGCGGGTTGTCGGGCTCGGCGCCCGCCTCGGCAGCCGCGAAGATCGTCGTCGAGGTCAGCAGGGCCACCGTCAGCAGTGTCGGCGTCAGGCGCCGACCGGTCGGTCCGTGTCCAGGCACGCAGGACACCATAGCGACCAGCGGGGGCGATTGTCACAAACAGATAACGGTCACACCCGTGAGTCGGGCACTACCGGCGCCCCGGAACAAGCCCTCAGCAGAGGCGGCCGGCGAAGAAGGCTCCGGACAGCAGTGCGGTGCACAATGCGACTGTCGACTGCCCCAGCGCCGCAGCGGTGACCACGGCGCCGAGCGCCAACACCGCAAGTAGACACAGCAGATACGTCATCGCGGGGACACCTGCCGCCTGGGATCGACGCACCGGCAGGGCCGGCTCGAACAGTCCGTCGCTCAACCCGGCCATCGCAGATCTCCTTATGGAGTAAGTCACATTGACATTTCAACGTGATCTGCACCACAGCATAATTTCGGCGGGCCGTCAACCGCACGACGATGCGCCGGGGCGTGTCGCACCGGTACTGGACTGATTTACGCGACCGCTGGGCATAACTGCGCCCGGCGGGACCGCCGGTGAGGCCCTACGTCCCGCAGAACGTCTGGAACCGTGCCCCGAACTCCGGCGGTGCCGGCGCCGCGTAGCGTTCCAGCCCGTCGCGCTCCCGGTACGGGTCGGCCAGCACGTCGAGCAGCCGGTGCAGCAGGGCCAGGTCGCCGCCGGTGGCCGCGGCCAGGGCTTCTTCGACGAGGTGATTGCGCGGAATGTAGACCGGGTTGACCCGGTCCATGCCGTCGACGTCAGGAGTCCGGGCCTGCCACTGTGTCAGCCAGCCGTCGAGTAGGTCGGCGGACTCGGCGAACAGCGCCCGCACGGGCCCGTCGTCGCCGCGGCCGGCGGCAGCCAGCCGACGGAAGAACGACGTGTAGTCGACCCGGTTCTCGGTGAGCAGCGCCAGCGCCTGGTCGATCAGCGCGGCCACTCCCAACGCATCGGCGTCGGCGGAGAGCCCGAACTTGGCGCGCATGCCCAGCGACCACTCGGTGTGGTATTGCGGCAGGAACTGCTCCATGGCGTTCACCGCCGCGGTCAGCGCCTGCTCCTCGTCGTCGGCGAACAGCGGCAGCAGCGTCTCGGCGAACCGGGCCAGGTTCCACTGCGCGACCAGCGGCTGGTTGCCGTAGGAGTAGCGCCCGGCGTGGTCGATCGAGCTGTACACGGTGGCCGGGTCGTAGGCCTCCAGGAACGCGCATGGCCCGTAGTCGATGGTCTCCCCGGAGATCGTGGTGTTGTCGGTGTTCATCACTCCGTGGATGAATCCGACCAGCATCCATTCGGCGACCAGCGCGGCCTGGGCGCGCGCGACGGCCTCGAACAGCGCCAGGTAGCGGTTCTTGGCGTGCTCGGCGCTCGGGTAGTGCCGGTTGATGGCGTGATCGGCCAACCGGCGCAGCAGCCCCAGGTCGCCGGTGGCGCGGGCCTGGGCGGCGGCGTACTGGAAGCTGCCGACGCGCAGATGGCTGGCGGCGACGCGGGTGAGCACCGCACCGGGCAGCCGGGTTTCGCGGTGCACGTCGCGACCGGTGGCCACCACCGCGAGGGAGCGAGTGGTGGGGATGTTCAGCGCGTGCAGGGCCTCGCTGATCAGGTATTCGCGCAGCATCGGCCCGACGACCGCCAGGCCGTCGCCGCCACGGGCGAACGGGGTACGGCCGGCGCCCTTGAGGTGCAGGTCGCGCGGATTGCCCAGGGCGTCTTCGAGTTCGCCGAGCAGGAGCGCGCGGCCGTCGCCGAGCGTCGGGACGTAGTTGCCGAACTGGTGCCCGGCGTAGGCCTGCGCGACGGGGGTGGCACCGGCCGGCACGTTGGTGCCGGTCAGCAGCCCGATGCCGTCGGCGGTTTTCAGCCAGGCGGCGTCCAGCCCCAGCTCGGCGGCCAGCGGTTCGTTGAGGATCAGCAGCTTCGGGTCGGGTGGGGTTTCGGCCTGCCACGGCACCGAAAGCTCGGGCAGGTCCCGGGCGAAGCAGCTGTCGAGGGTGACGATTCCAGCGGATGCGGCGCTCACCCGTTCCAGGTTACGGACCGGGGCGACGCGGCACCGAGCCCGTCGCTCCCGGCATCATGAGCGAGTGGCCCACCATTACCCGTCGCTGGCCGACGTCATCGCAACGCTGAACGTCGAGCCGGTCGCCGAGCACCGTTTCGTCGCCACCCAGCTGAACAATCCGCGCCATCACATCGTCGGCGGGCACATCGCCGGTCAGGCTCTGATGGCCGCCAGCCGCACCGTCCCGGGCCGGGTGCCGCACAGCGTGCACACCTACTACGTGCGGGCCGGGGATGCCCGTCACCCCGTCGAGCTGCACGTGGAGGCGATCCGTGACGGCGGCACACTGTCGACCCGGCAGGTCACCGCCCGCCAGGACGGCGAGATCCTGCTGGAGACACTGGCCTCGTTCACCGCGCCGGTCGACGCCCCCGACTACCAGCAGACGCTGCCGGAGGTTCCCAGCCCGGAGACGCTGCCGTCGATGCAGCAGCAGTTGGCGGGCTACGCCGACGAGTTCGACGGCCACTGGGTGCAGCCGCGCCCGTTCGACCTGCGCTACATCGACGCCCCGCCGCGGGCCGCGGTGGATCTGCCCGAGCCGCCGGAGCGGACCCGGCTGTGGTGGAAGCCCGCCGGGCCGGTGGACGGTGACGCGGTGCTGGCCAGTTGCCTGCTGACCTATCTGACCGGGACGACGATGGTGGAGGCGGCGCTGGTGATGCGCCGGGCCACCCCGATCAGCACCTTCAACGCGCTGATCGACCATGCGCTGTGGTTTCAGCGGCCGGTTGACCTGTCGGATTGGGTGCTCTCCGATCAGGTTTCGCCCAGTGGTGTCGGCGGTCGCGGGCTGGCGACGGCGACCATGTACAACCGGGCGGGCCAATTGGTGTGCACCGCAACCCAGGAGTTGTACTTCGGTCGCAGCTGAGGCGTTACGCGGTCCGCCAGACCCGCAGCGCGGTGACGATCATCGGGATCTGCAGCGGCAACCGGGCGATCATCGCCGCCCGCAGCCACGGCTTGGCCCAGTACAGCCGGACCGCGTTGAGGTTGCCGGGGAACACCGCGATGAACAGCAGTGCCGCAATCAGCCCTCCGACCCGGCGGGTGCGCGGGGCCGCCAGCAGCCCGGCGGTGACCACCTCGGCCAGGCCTGAGCCGTGGGTGTAAATCCTTGGGTTGCCGGGCAGTTCGGCGGGGATCAGCGCGTCGAACGGTTTGGGCCAGACGAAATGCGTTGCGCCGACGCCGGCGAGCATCCCGGCGAGCAGGCGGGCCGGGGTCGTGGCGGAGTGCTGGGTGGTGGTCATGGGGTAACCGTACGAGACGATCGCATCAGCCGAAGCGTTCGGTGATCGCCGCGGCGATCTCGTCGGGCGCGTCCTCCTGAATGAAGTGGCTGGCGTGCGGCAGCGCGACGTACACCTGGTCGGCGAATGCGGCGCGGACCCGTTTGAGCATCCACGGCCGAAACGCCGGGTCGTGCATGCCCCAGACGATCAGCGTTTTCTTGTCACCGAGTTTGTCGGGGACTTCCGTTGCGAGGCGTGCCAGTAGCGGGTGGGCGGCGCGGATCTCCTTGGGCAGCTGGGCAACTCCGACTCGGTCCTGCGGGGTGGGTTGCACGTCGCGGTAGTGGGCCATCACCTGCGGGCTGAGCTTGTGGGCGGTGGCCGACGGGATGAGCCGGTTGACGAAGAAGTTGTGCCGGGTTATCGCGTACTGCAGTGGTGGGCTGGACATCACCATGCTGAATGCCTTCATCGACACGGTGTCGGCCGGCCAGAACCAGGTGTTGCCGAGGATCGCCCCGGCGACCCGGTCGGGTCGGTCGACGGCGGCGCCGAGGCTGATCGGCCCACCCCAGTCCTGACCAAAGCTCAGGTAGCCGTCGAGTTCCAGGTGGTCGATGAGCTCGCCGAGGACGGCGACGTGTTCGGTGGCGGTGTAGCCGAAACCCGTTGGGCGTTCGGAGAGTCCAAACCCGAGGTGGTCGACGGCGATGCAGCGGAAGCGGTCGCGCAGCGCGGTGATGATGTTGCGGTACAGGAAACTCCAGGTGGGGTTGCCGTGGCACATCAGCAGCGGCGGGCCGGTGCCCTCATCGACGTAGTGCATCCGTCCACGGGTGCTGTCGAACCAGCGGGAGGTGAACGGGTAGAGGGCCGGGTCGGGGGTGAAGGTGATGGGCATCGGGTTCCATCATCCGCTGTGCCGGCGGTCGGAGCGAGGGCTTTCTGCCAGCCGGGTCGACGCATCGGGCCCCAACTGCCTCGCCCGTCGCACCGGTACCGCTGTCGGAGGATGCGGATCTTCTAGAAGTTGATGGCGTATGCGCTATCAGTGGAGCCGACGGACTGCCTCAGCGGGTTCGCCGAGCACCGGCCGACAGCTTCGTGAGCCCGGCGCAGGCCTTCTCGATCAGCACGCCGCTGTCGTCGACCGCGAGCATGACCGGGTCCAGCTCGATGGTGCCGCGCGCATGGGGCAGCATCTCGGCCATTTCGCCGACCCGCGAGACGAACTCGTCGACGAACCGGCGGTAGCCCTCCAGCGGGGCGTCCAGGACCCGGGCGCAATCGCGGACGACGTCGGCGTGTTCGATCGGGGCGTTCACGCCGCGACATTTTTCGGCCAGGCCCAGGATCCGCTCGTGCAGATCCATTAACCGGTTCGCCGCGTGCACGATAGCGTCGGCGTCCGCGGTGTCTTCGTCGCGGGGGTCCCCGAACATCCGGGTGAACCCCGGGCTGAGCATCAACACCTCGGCCTGTTCCACCAGCGCGAGCATCTGCTCCAGGAGGTCGTACAGGTAGCGCCCGAGTTCGAACCCGACACGAAGGCGTCCGCCGCTCGGCGGGGCGTAGCCGAGTTCCTGATCACGCAGCCGGGGTTGCAGCGCTGCCCGGCGTTGCACCAGCACCGACGCGAACACCGCGTAGCGCCAGCAGGCCGGCCGGTCGGCCAACAGCGTGGCCAGATCCTCGGGTGTGTAGGCGACCGCGGCCACCTGCACGTCTGCGTCGGTGTCCACGGCCGGCTTCCCCGGGATCGGTTCGGCGATGCGGCGCATCAACTCCGCGCCATCGGGACCGTAGAGACCCCGGCTGTCGCCGCGCAGCGCCCAGCGGTTCTGCCGGTCGGCACGTTCCCGCAGCGCGTCACGGTCCCGAGCCGCGATGGCCCGTCGCCGGGCGAGCCGCGGCAGTAGTGCGAACCCGGCAAACGACAGCGCGGCCACAACACCGATCGTGACGGCCCACCCGATCGATCCGGCCGCCAGGGCGAGCAGCACCGCCGCCACGGCGCCCACCGCGATCCGCATCGTCGAACTCGGCAGGGTGTTCATGGCGGTGACGCTACGAGCGGGGTACGACATGTCCGCTCGCTATCCACAAACCGGCCATCACCGACTTCCTCAGCTGGGGAGTCGGCGTAGGCTGCCGGGCATGCCGTCGGACGATCTCGAAGCCCGCGTCTCCGCACTGGAGGCGCAGGTGCACGACCTGACCGGCCAGGTCAGTTCAACCAGGCGGGACGCTGCGGCGGCTCGGGTGCTGGCCGGGGCCGCCGACCGTGACGTCACCGAGGTCCGCGACGACCTCCGCGACTTCCGGCGCGCCACCGTCGCCAGCTTCAACGCCCTGCGGCAGGACATGATTGACATGCGGCAGGACATGACCGACGGCTTCACGGAGATGCGCGCCAAGTTCGACCTCACCGCCGCCGGACAGCAGCGCATCGTCGAGCTGATTCAGTCCGTGATCGATGGCCGGGGTGGGGCCGCGCCGGCCTGATCGAGCACTACGCCACCGACTGTCGAGCAGTTGATCGGGCCGCTTCGGAGATCGTCATCCGGTGCAGGTTGACGAGTTCGTTTTGATCCAGCCGGGATCCGGTGTAACCGCCGGCCAGCACGAACGCGACCGGGATGCCCCGCGCGCGGCACCACTCGAAGATCAGCCGATCGCGTCGTCCGAGCAGGTCGGCGTCGACCCCGTCCAGGCCGCCGATCGCGCACCGCTCATGCGGATCCATCCCGGCGTTGTACAGGCACAGGTCGAACGACGCGCCCGCGGGCAGCGCCGCCCGGACCGCCGGAAGATAATCCCCCGCCGAAAACACCTCCCGCAGCGTCGAATTGGGTGTGCTGTCGTAGCTGTCGTAGGGATCCACCGATACGTCGACCTGCACGATGCGCGGCTCGTCGGCGATCATCTGCGCAGTCCCCCCGCCGCAGTGCGCGTCGAGGTCCACGATGAGCACCGAGGAAACCGCGCCTTCGGTCAGCAGCGTTTTGGCGGCGACCACGAGCCCGTTGAACGTGCAGAAGCCTTCGCCGCGACCGGACTTGGCGTGGTGCAGCCCCGAGGACAGCGACCCGGACACGCCGTCGGTCAGCGCGGCACGGGCCGCCGCCAGCACCCCACCGTTGGAGGCCACCGCTGAGGTCCAGGCGTGCGGATTCCACTCGAATCCCTGCGACTCGGCCAGCGCGCCCGGACTCCCGGTCCGCACGGCGGCAACGTAGTCAGGAGTGTGCGCCAGCAGCAGTTGGGCATCCGTCAGCGGCTCGGGTGTCGTCACGGCGGCCCCGGGGATGGGACGCAACCGCAGCGAGTCCGCGATCCAACCGGCTTTGCGGGTGGTGTCGAAATCGTGGTCGGACGAGACGTAGTCGGGCCCGTAGAAAAGTTTCATTGGCGGTCCCCCCTTGCTAGGTGCCGTCTGCAGTATCTCGCGCCCCACCGACAAGTCTCCCGAACCGTCGACGGCACCTGATTGACTGTGGCGGTGCGCGAATTCACCGATTTCGAGTGGGCCTCCGACGCCGTTCTCGCCGGTCTGGCCGCCGAACCGTTCCCGTGGGAGCATTACCTGAACACCAAAGTCGAGTTCGACGGATACGGCACCTTGCATCCGCTCGAAGTCGATGAGATCGGCGATCAAGAGCCACGTTTGGAGTCTCTGCATGTGATCACCGCGGTCCAGCCCGACGGCGACCCGAACAGCCCTGACAGTCAGGCACGACTGGCGGTGCTGGACCACCACCTGCGGGAGCACCGCCTCGAATCGCTCCGGGCGGTCGGCGTCGCTCTCGATGACACCCACCGGGAGGAGAGCCGAGCGGTGTTCGGGCTGGACGACGACGACGCCCGCGACCTGGGCCGGAAGTTCGGTCAGGTGGCGATCTTCGCCTGGGCCGGCCCGCACTGGACACTGCTGGCGTGCGCGAGTAATCGGCAGACCCGTCGCGGCTGGCGGTGGGAGTCGCACTGACGGACTGCGGGCCCCGGGGCCAGTTCCAGGGCGGTTACGCCCGGCCGGCACTCAGTCGGCGACCGCAGTTCGGGCACCACTGCACGTCACCACCGAGCAGCGTCGCCAGTGCGGAGAGGTCCGCGGTGTGCACGGTGCAGGTCTGCTGCCCCAGGTGGGTGCGCACGGTGTCCACGATGAACCGGGCCCGTTCGACCGGCGTCGTGCCGTACCCGTCAGCGCCGGCGACGCCTTCGGCGATCACCTCTCCGGCGTCGAGTTCCCGAGGCTCACAGCGCATCTCGCCGTTCTCATCGACACCGGTGACTGCGGTGGCGAAGTGACCGGACGGCGCGAGGTCGAGTTCGATGCGCCACTCGCCGTGACGCTCCCGGAAGTAGAAGGAGTGCCCGTCGATTTCGCCGCGCCACTGCTCCGGGGCCAGGCCGCCGTGACTGCGCACGGTGACACCCTGCTGCGCGGCCAGCCACGCCTGTAGTTCTTCCTCGTCGGCGTGCTCGGCGGCGCGGATCTGCTGCCCCTCCGGCGACTGCCAGAATGCGTCGAGTTCACTGCGCCACCGGTCCCAGAAACGGCGCCGATCCTCAGTGGTTTTCGCGCAGGTGCAGCCGAATCCGTAGTCGTGAAAGTCGCTCTCGGGTAAGCGTGGATGGCACGAACACGGGCAGCGCTGGCCGTCGTCGACATCGCGCCACTCGGTCAGCGCATCGAGGGCGACGTCGGCCAGCGTGTTCGGATCGTCGTAGCCGTGCATGTCGAAGGTCGCGGCCAGGTAGTCGTGATAGCGCTGTCGGGACACGGCGCGGTGCTGCTCGACCTGGCGCCGGTAGTCGGCGGCAGCGTCACTGTCGAAGAAGTTGACGACGTACAACTCCGGTTCCTCGTCCACCCGATCCAGGGTTACACAACCATGTCGGCCGGGCCATTCAGTTTTTGGTTGTTGCAGGTGGCCTCCCCGTTCCACGGCCGCCTCACCAGCGACAGCGGCACCGTCTCCGCACCATGTGGGTCTGCCAGAACTTGATGTCACATGCGCTATCAGCGCAGGTTCACCGCCCGGCCTTTCCCACAGCCTGCCGATACGGTGAAGTGCACCCGGATCGCCACCGCCCTAACCTCCCGGCCATGACTGACTCGCCCGATCCCTGCCGACTGCTGAGCGAGATCCTCACCGAGCACGGCCCGCTGGACGAGGACGCCATCGCCCAGCACGCCCGCGACGCCGACTCGGCAGACCCCGCTCGCATCATCCGGCGCTTACGGCTCGGAATCGATGTCCCCACCGGGCAATTGGTCGACGGACGCTGGGTGTGGCTGCCGGCCGTGCTGGCCGGTCGAATCTTCACCCGTCGGGTAACCGAGGAGGAGGTGAGTTTCGACCTGCTCACCATCAGTCGCGACCTCGATCCGATTGCAGCGCTCTGCGACTACTCGTCCTATCAACAACTGGCCGACGGTTCGACGATCCGCCTGGTCACCCGCGACGATCATCGGCTGCTAGACCAGTTGGACGTACCCGCGGCGTTCGTCGATGCGGGAGGTGCACTCGTGCTGGCCGTCGGCACGTTCGAGGCGCTCGGGGTCGCCGCAGGGGATCTGGTCGGTGTGCGATTGGGCGCCGCGGGACTGGTGGTCGAACGGGTCAGCACGGTGGCGCCGAGCACGGCGGGTGCCCGGCTTTCCATGCTGCTCGGTGATCGGCCGGAGTTCGCCGACACGCTGGCGTGGACGCTGTGCGCGGCGGATGCGACGCTCTTCGTCGAACCTGCGGCGCCGCTGTCGGAGCTCGTCGCCGATCAGGGACTGCTGCAGCACGGCGCACAGCTGGCACCACCCGATTTCGACTTCGCCCGTTGGGTTTTCGAACAGCGGTGCAGTGAGCTCGCACTCCGGCACCACCTCGATAACGACGATGCCGTCACCTTGGCCGGACTGCTGGAGCTGTATCACCGGATGACGCTGCGCAGCCTGCGTGAACAAACGCCCGAGGTGGAGTCCGATGAGGCTGTCGAGCAGGCCGGCGCGGCACTGATCGACCCCAGGATCACCGAACTACTGGCGATCGAGACGCTGCGCCACGGTCGGTTCAGTGCCGGTGGGCTGCGTCTGCTCGCCGACACGGTGGAGCCGACGGCATCGCTGTCGATCCGGGCGGCCTGCCGGTGGCTGCGGGCGGTGGCAATGGAACGCGAGGGCGACATGGACGGATTCGAGCGCGAGCTACTCGCCGCGCAGGCCATCGACGGCACCTATCCGCTGCCGCTGCTCGATCTGGCCCGCATC
The DNA here is from genome assembly GCF_018455725.1 of Mycolicibacter acidiphilus. Classification (GTDB taxonomy): domain Bacteria; phylum Actinomycetota; class Actinomycetes; order Mycobacteriales; family Mycobacteriaceae; genus Mycobacterium; species Mycobacterium acidiphilum. The sequence goes on along the minus strand of NZ_JAHCLR010000045.1, from coordinate 944 downwards.
GCCTCCGACCGCGGTGACGTCGAGACCGGTCTGGCCCTGCTGCACCACGCCGGGGCCGGGCCGGATCATCCACTGGCCTACCTGTTGCAGCGCCACCGTGTCGCGCCGCGAACCGACGTCGGTCGCAACGCGCCGTGCTGGTGCGGTTCCGACCGCAAGCACAAGCGGTGTCACCTGCGGACCAACGGGCTGCCGCTGCCTGACCGGGTGGGGTGGCTGTACCACAAGGCGATTCAGTACGTGCTGTTCGGCGACTTCACCGATCTGCGCCACGAGGTCGCCTGGGAGCGGTGCCGGTCCACCATCATCGACGACGATGACGCGTTCAACGCCGCCCTGGCCGATCCGCTGGTGATCGACGCGGTGTTGTTCGAGGGCGGCGGATTCGACGAGTTCTTCAGGGTGCGCGGCTCATTGCTGCCCGACGACGAATGGGAGCTGGCGATGCAGTGGTCGCTGGTGCAGCGCGCGGTGTTCGAGGTCGAGCAGGTGCATGCCGGCCGGGGAGTCACCGTGCGTGATGTGTCAACCGGTGAGCATCACGAGGTGGGCAGGCGGATGACCGATCTTCCATTCCAGTGCGGGCAGCTGATCTGCGCCCGGGTGGTATCCGACGGGGCGGAGCTGCAGTTCTTCGCCCTGCAGCCGATCTCGGCGCAGCAGCGTGATCCGCTGGCCGCCCTGCTGAAGTACGGCGCTGATCCGGTGGAGTTGGTGGCGCAGCTCAGCGACGGGGCACAGCGCCTGCGCTGACCGGCGCGATCAGCATCCGGGCACCAGCCCGGTCAGCTCGCTACGCCACCGCCACGCTCGACGCCTGGAACACCTCCGCCGGCATCGGCTGGTACAGCCGCCAGGTGATCGCCATCGGCTTCTCCCCCTCGTGCGAGACGTAGTCGGCTGGGCCGAGGAACACATACGGCGACGCACCCAGCGCGGTGGCT
>NZ_JAHCLR010000044.1 GCF_018455725.1 Mycolicibacter acidiphilus | reverse complement strand
TCGGCTGGTACAGCCGCCAGGTGATCGCCATCGGCTTCTCCCCCTCGTGCGAGACGTAGTCGGCTGGGCCGAGGAACACATACGGCGACGCACCCAGCGCGGTGGCTTTGGCGGCGCGGACGAACAGCAGGATGTACGAACCGTTTTCGCGGTGGTGGATGTAACGCTGCCCGGTCGGGGATGCCACCGAGGTGGTGGATTGTGACTCCCAGTGAAACAACCGGTCGCTCAGTGCGAAGTCGCGGTACATGGTGGTCGGCGAGTAGTCGGTCTCGGATTTCTTCAGCGTGATCAAGAACGCGTCGATGTTCAACTCCGGGCGCCACACCACACCCTCGCGCATGGTGCTGGGCGTGCGGTTCTGGGTGGCGTGGTCCAGCGAGGCCAGGATCTCTTCGCGCGAGTAGGTGGCGTGCACCTGCAGCGGAACCTCAGCCAGCGTCGGGACCAGACCACCGAGTGAGTAGGTGGTGCGCCTGGCGGTGTCGAAGGCGATGTCGACGACCTGGCGCAGCTCGTCGACTATCGCTTCGCCGGCCAGCGCGTTGAGTCCGGTTGCGACATCGGGGAATCCGCCGCCGCCAGGGAACAGTGAGTAGAACAGCATCGCCGCCAGCCGCCGCTGCATCGGGCTGCCCAGATCAACCGTTCCGTCGAGGATCGCCCGGTAGGTCTCCCAGCGCAGCCGGTCGTCGGCGTGCGCCAGGGCGCGGACGCGTTTGACCAGATCGGTTTCCCACGGCCCGGCGTCGGAAGTCAGTTTGCCGGCGTCGCGGCACAGCGTGGTCCAGGACCGGTTATTTTTCAGGATGTCGGGCAGGCTGCGCCCGTAGGCGTCGAGGTAACCGGCCAGCCGGCCGTCGGGGTGGGCCCGCAGCTCGGAGACCAGCGCCGCCCAGCGCGGTGAAACCTGCCCTTTGATGTTGTCCAGCACCAGTTTCTGCGCGACGCGGTCAAGCACGATCTGGCTGCCCGACGGCAGGAATGGAAAGCCCTGCTCGACCTGGTGTTGCAGCGCTTTGCCGCCGGTGCCGGTCAGTGCCCGGAAGCGTTGGTCGAAGCGGAATTCCCGGCGCTGCTGCCCGACGAAGTCCAGTGCGGTGAGCACGGTTTTGCCGTGGGTGAGCCGCAGTCCGCGCCCCAGCTGCTGCAAGAAGACGGTGGCGCTTTCGGTGGGCCGCAGGAACAGCACGGTGTCGACCTCGGGGATATCGAGGCCCTCGTTGAACAGGTCGACGGCGAAGATGACGTTGACGTCACGGTTGCGCAGCGCGGCCAGCGCGGCCCGACGCTGATCGGCGGATGTCTCGGCGGAGACGGCCAGGGCGGGGATGCCAGCGTCGTTGAACCGGTCGGCCATGTAGCGGGCGTGGTCGACGCTGACGCAGAACCCCAACGCCCGCATGGCCGCAACGTCGCCGACCTTGTCCCGCAGTTGCTTGAGCACGATGCGGGTGCGGGCGTCGTTTCCGGTGTAGACGCCACTCAGCGCGGCCTGGTCGTAGCCGCCGCGTTTCCACTGCACCGCTTCCAGGTCGGTGCCGTCGTGGATGCCGAAGTAGTGGAACGGGCAGAGCAGGTTCTGTTCGAGGGCTTCCCACAGTCGCAGTTCGGCGGCGATCCGCCCGTCGAAGAAGGCACGCACGTCGACGCCGTCGGCGCGTTCGGGGGTGGCGGTCAGGCCGAGCAGTTCGATCGGCTGCACATGGTCGAGCAGTCGGCGGTACGACGCGGCTTCAGCGTGGTGGAACTCATCGACCACGACGACGTCGAAGTGGTCCGGCGCGATGTCGGCCAGCCGGTTCGCCGACAGCGACTGGATACTGGCGAACACGTGCCGCCACCGGGCCGGCTGCTGGCCGTCGACGAGGAGCTCGCCGAAGGTGGCGTCGGTGAGGACTTCCCGGTACATGCGCAGGGCTTGGGTGAGGATTTCCTTGCGGTGCGCGACGAACAGCACGGTGAGATCGCGGCCGTGGATATCGCGGGCCAGTCGACGGTAGTCCAGGGCCGCCATCACGGTTTTGCCGGTGCCGGTGGCGGCGACGATCAGGTTGTGGTGCCGATCATGCAGGGTGCGTTCGGCATCGAGTTGTTCGAGCATCTCGGCTTGAAACGGTTTGGCGCGCACTTCAAGGCCGGACAGGGTGACGGCCAGCGGGTCACGCTTGCGGTCCCCGGATGCGGTCTGCAGGGCTTGGCGCAGCCTGTCACCATCCTGGTCAGGGTGGTAGGGCTCGAAATCACGGTTCTCCCAGTAGGAGTCGAAGGTGGCCCGGAACTTCTCCAGCAGGTGCGGGGTGCCGATCGCCGAGAGGCGCACGTTCCATTCCAGGCCGTCGACCAGGGCGGCGTGCGACAGGTTGCTGGAGCCGACGTAGGCGGTGTGAAAGCCGGTGTTGCGCCGCAGCAGCCAGGCCTTGGCGTGCAGTCGGGTGATGGTGGTGTCGTAGTTGATCCGCACGTCGGCGCCGAACTCGTTCACCAGCGCGTCCAGGGCGCGGGCGTCGGTGGCCCCGAGGTAGGTGGTGGTGATGACCCGCAGCGGAATTCCGCGCTCCCGCAGCTCGGTGAGTTCTTTTTCCAGCAGCCGCAGGCCCTGCCATTTGACGAACGCGCACAGCAGATCCACCCGGTCGGCGCTGCCGAGTTCGGCGCGCAGTTCGGCGGCCAGGGTGGGTTCGTTGCGGGCGTTAGTCATCAGCGCGGCATCGGAGAACGGGGTGGCCGGGCGCGGAAGTCTGCTGGCGCCCAGCGCCGTTGCGCGGCGCACCTCATCGAGGCGGGTGACTTTCCCGGGCTCGATCGTGTGCAGGGTGGCGCCGTCGGCGGCGGGCAGCACGTCGAGGATGCGGTGCGCCAGGGCAACCCGGTCCTCGACGGTGCGGGTGGCGCGCAACGTGCGTTCGATGATCGGTGCCAGGTAGCGGGCGATGCTCAACGCCTGCTCGGCGTCGTCGACGGCGGCGAGGTCGGCGTGCAGGTCGGTGTGCGCTACGAGTTGGGCGTGCAGCTGCTCGGTGAGCAGGGATTCATAGACGCCGAGGTCCATGGCCGGCAGGGTAGCCGATGAGGCCGACACGTAATGCCCTGACCGAGCTGGGGCATCACCGGGTGCGGACTATCGAGATTGAACGCTGCGTAAAACCGGGATCGACGGGTGCGGAATTTCGGGAATCACAGCCGGTCGGCGGTGTACAGCCGATCAAGATAGTCCTGAAATTCTCCGACCAGCCGTTGGCGAGCGGCTGCCTGCGCCGGAACGGGCTGCAGAACATTGAGGATCATCTCGCGGACCAGCGTCGATGCCGGAAGACCACGCTTGTCGGCCCATTCCTCAAGGCCCGCCAGCTCGTCGTCGTTCAACCGGACCTGCAATACCCGCGTGCGCGGGCCGCCACGGCTGATCTTCACGTGCGAGGGAATCGCCACATCGAGGTCATCCTTGGTGGCCTCGGCGAGGGCAGCCTCCTCGTTGAGGGTCTGCTCGATGCTTTTACCCATCGTGGGCCTCCTTGTACATCCGTTGATAGGTGGCGTTGGGGACGTCACCGCCGCGCCCTGCAGCGGATCGGTTGCGCGCCCGTCTGACAGCGGAAAACAGGTGATGCCCGGAGGTCAGGTTAGGAGGTCGAGATACTGCGGGCGTGCCTTCATGGCATGGATGAGCAGTTCGTTGCCGCTGTCGAAGCACAGCACGACCAGTTCGAGGAGTCGGCCGTTGCGATCGAAACCAAGGCGGAACTGGCGCGCAGGGCTGTCATCGTCCAGGTCGGCGATGTAGACGTGATGTTCGGCGGCATAAACGCCGTCGCCCTCGCTGATGCCATGCCTGAGCGCTGACTTGTGCGCCTTCACGCAACGTCGACCCAGGCCCGCACTGCTTCACGGATCGCCTCGGATCGCGACACCTGCGCTTGCTCGGCACGGGCATTCAACGCCTCCAGCAGCGCGGCGTCCATTCGTACCGGAATCACCACACCGGGGCCTTCCCCTACCGTCGGCCTACCGCGCTTGCGGAGTTTGTCCACGCTGTAGCCGGCCTCAGCCTCATTCACCCAGCCCTGGATCGATTCCTCGGTAGCGGGAACCCCGTTGATCGTCTCGCCAGCCATACCGATTATCGTAATACGGAATCTCGTCTCGGTCGAGAGATCGAGTTCGTGCGACGTCAACCGCGTCGTCACCCAACCGCTCCCGGCGCCTGCTCGGCGATGTACCGCCGCAACCCGACCGCATCGTCGCGCAGCGCTCGGCCGCGAGCAGTCGCCAGCAGCCGCCCCCGATACTTGCGCAGCAGCCCGATGCGCTGAGCAGACTGACGCAGCTCCCACACCGGATAGGTGAGGTCCTCGCGGTTGCCGGCGCCGATCCAGTGCGCATCGAACCCGAGCTCGGTGAACGCGGCGTACACATCGACCGGCGGAAGGTAACCGGCCTGGGTGAGTTTGATGCCGTCGTCACCGACCCGATGCAACAGCCACAGGTAGGGCCGGATCGCCGCGTCGGCCGTATCGACATCGACCGCCGTGCCGCCACCACCGGCCAGTTCGCGATTGATCTGGTCGAGGTCGAACGGGGTCGGCGCCCAGCAGCGCGGGTCGACGTCCGCCCCGAAGATCTCGGCGTACTCGGCGCGGGCGGCGGCATGGTCGCGGTGGTGTGGATCGGTGGCCGCAACCAGCAGCGCATAACCGCCGACCCCGCCGCAGTCCTCGGCCGGCGCGGGGCCGCGTCCGCCGGTGCAGACGGCCCGCGGTGCGGACTCATCACGGGCCAGGACGGCTTCCAGCCGGATCACGTGCCGCCAGCTGTCGCCGAAATCGTAGAGGTAGAACAGTTTGTCGCCGACGTCGACGAGCAGCTCATCAAGGCGCACCTGATCCTCCGGCACCCCGCGCTCGCCCTCGTCGACCATGAACGGGCACAGGTAGTACTCGGTCTGCGGGCTGTAATACGACGGCCCGCTGCCGAACTGGTGCAGGTGCGAGTCGGTCCAGCCGAATGCGGTCTGGATGATTCGGTGAACCTCGTCGAGCATCAGATCCGACGCCAATTCCAGCCGCCGCCAGACCTTGGGCTTGGTGTCGGACAGGTCCACCCGGACCCGCAGCGTCACCGGCTTCTTGCGGCGCGGCCGGCGACGTGACGCTGGCTTGGTCGCAGCAATCAGATCCTGGATCGGCGGCGCGGTGTTCAGCAACTGTTGGGTCAGTGTCCGGATCTCATCCAGGGAGAGATCTGCCAGCGCCTCGTTGACGAGGCGCCGAATGTCCGCGTTGTCGCTCGCCACGCCGACGACGGTAGTGGATCGGCGTGCCCACGGCTGACTTGCCGGCCCATGCGTCCGGCGTACGCTGCCAGCATGCAACCGGAGAACCTCGAGCCACGGGTCACCGCCCTGGAAGAGCAGGTGCGCGAACTGCGCGAGCGGGGCCGGGCCAGCGAGCAGGATGCGGCCGCGGCTCGCGTGCTGGCCGGTGGGGCCGACCGTGACGTCGGCGAGCTCGGCAACGAGGTCCGGGACTTCCGTCGTGCCACGATCGCCAGTTTCAACGCGTTGCGCGAAGACCTGATCGACATGCAGCAGGGCGCAACCAGCCTGCGGCAGGAGATGATCGGCGGCTTCACCGAGATGCGCACCAAATTCGACCTGGCCGCCGCCGGTCAGCAGCACATCGCCGAACTGATTCAGCGCGTGATCGACGCGCAGGGCGGGACGGCACCGGCCTGACGGCGCCGCCCAACACGCCCGCCTACGCCGACGGGAACGGACTGGCGACCCAGCCCGCGACCACCGCGAGGCGACTAGGGCGATGTACCGCGAGGAAACCGAACGGACGGTCGAAGGTGACGTCAACCGTCATCACCTGGTACATCTCCGGCGGTAGTACACCGGTGCAACAGATTCCGAACGCGGTGACGGCGCCGGCCTCGAAGCCTTCAGCGAAGAACCGGGCCAGCACATCCTGGGCACCACGCTGCACGTACAGCGGCATCGTGCTGAGCAGCGGCAGATGCGATGTACCGGAATCGGTCAGCAAGCCGAGTCCGAACAGGTTGCGATGCGCCAGCAGGTCATGCTGGGCGCTGATCTCGAACGACGGTAATGTCAACCGCAACTCGTCGTCCGGGTTGACGGATTCCGTGCGACTGACCCGCATGCCGGGCGCAGCGACACCGTCGAGGTCGGCGGCCGGCACGACCCGGGCCGCACCGCACAGTTCCCGCAGCCCGGTGGCAAGCACATCGGCGGGCTGCCCGTCGCCGAGCAGCAGATGCACGTCGAGGTCGCCGTCGCCTTCGACCACCACCCGGGTCACCGTGTCGTCGAGTACCGCGGCAGCAGCCAGGTCGAACGTGGTGCGCGAAAGCCACTGTCGGCCCGGCTCATCCGAGGCGTCGTCATCATCGCGCGGGTAGCTGTTAAACGGTGTACGCCAGCGCACCCGGGCGGCGAGCGCGGAGGCGACGACCAGCATCGTGTCGGCGTCGATGTCGAGCGGAAAGCGGTCGATCAACCCGCCGGTCTCATCCGACGCCCACGAGTCGAGCGCCTCCCGGCCGGACAACTCCCCCACCACACCATCGGGCAGCTGCGCCGCCCAATCCTCGTGCACCGGAACATCGTTGTGCGCCCAGATGCCCAGTGCGGCGGCGGTCGACGTGCCGGTGCGGAGGATGTCGAGCAGTTCGAGGGCGTCGCGCCGGGCCGAATCGGCCGGCCGCCCGAGTGCCGCGGTCAGTTCGGCGCGGGCGGGCGCGTCGGCTGCGGAAGACAGCAGTGCCAGCAGCGGCCAGACCCCGGCCGCCGAAACCACCGCATCCCCGCCGTCCAGGTGGGCACACCACCGCTCGGTGAGGGTGTTCGCGGCGCGTACGACCGGGCTGATCGGCGTTGTGGCCGAGACGGGCACAGGACGGCGTCCCTCAGCGACATGCGGCGACGACCCGAACTCGTCGGATTGATCAGACATTCCCTGGCACCTTTCGCATTCCCGGAGAACTCGGCCAGCATCATCGCATCGACGGGTGACATGGATTCAGGTTGCGAGGCAGGTGCGGGCACTGGGGCAGGAGCCGGCTGGCGGTCATGGGGCTGGGCCGGCGAGTCGACGTTGCAGGCTCATGCGCCCACCAGCAGCGGATGCGCCTGGTCGTAGGCGGCGAGGTGGACGATGCGCCAGAAGTCGACAACGTGGTTCTGCCGGCGGAGTTCAGCAGGCGGTTAGACGACTAGTCCTGATGCACCCATCGGCGCCAACTTCACGCTGTATATGCAATTCATAGGCCATAAGCCTAAAATCAAACCAATCATGACGATCAACAGTGCTGCATCTGGGCGACGAAGCACTCCCCTGCCCGCCGGTCTGGGCGGCAGGCCGTTGCGCACCGTTCGCCCTCAAGATGCCGGTGACGTCTACCCGTACCCCGGCCCTGAGTTCGCTCGCCTTGCGGCACGCGGCGTCCTGCATCGTGCGGCCAACGGCTACTACGTCGTCGTGCCCCAGGAACATCTCGGTCGACCCTGGCTGCCCAATCTGGAGGCAACCGCCGCCGGCATCGCCTCGTCCATCTACGGACCGGCGAACGCAATCATCATGGGCGTCAGCGCAGCGCGGGTGCTCGGGGCGATCCCCCGAGCACTGGCCGCCGTGATCATCACCGTCCCCGAGCAACATCGGCCGATTCGGCTCGTCGATCGCGCAGCGGTGGTGCGGTTCGTCAAACGCAATGGCGACCCCCTGGATGTCGAGCGAGTCGAGACGCCACTGGGGCCGGCACTGGTGACCACCGTCGAGCAGACCATCCTCGACCTTGCGCATCGGCCCGCGCTTGGCCATGCCGAACCCGACATTCCCGCCGCAATCATCAGCCTGTACCCACGCAGCGACCAACGCCGGCTGGCAGAACTCGCGACGGGCCAGGGGCGGATGGCCGCACTGCGTCGTGCCCAGGCGTGGGCGGGAGCTGCACGGTGAATGCCGAGGAACCCGATGCGGTTCGCGCGGCACGGCCGCTGAGGTGGGCACTGCGGCGAGCGCCGCGATCCGATCTTGTGTGCACAATCGTATCTAATTGATACGATTACGCACATGGCGATCTGGGATCAGCTTGTCGGGCTCGCCGCGGAACAACATGGGTACGTCACGACACGGGACGCGCGAGATATCGGTGTCGACCCGGTGCAGCTCCGAATCCTGGCCGCTCGCGGCCGACTTGAGCACACCGGGCGTGGCGTCTACCGGGTGCCCGTGTTGCCACGTGGTGAACACGACGATCTGGCGATCGCAGTGTCGTGGGCCCAGGGTCGCGGCGTTATTTCGCATGAGTCAGCTCTGTCGCTGCACGCGCTCGCCGACGTCAACCCCTCACGTATCCATCTCACCGTCCCGCGAAACAACCATCCCCGTGCGGCGGGGGGTGAGTTGTACCGATTACACCGTCGCGACCTCCAGCCAACCGACATCACGTCCATCGACGGCATTCCGGTGACGACCGCCGCGCGCACCATCAAGGACTGCCTGACCAGTGGCACCGACCCTTACCAGCTCCGAGCCGCGATCGAGCAGGCCGAAGCTGCAGGCACAGTGCGTCGTGCGGCTGCGACCGAACTGCGCGCAGCGCTCGATGAGCGCGCCAAGGAATCGCGCACCCGACAGGGGCGAGCGTCGGTATGACGAAGCCCTACTCGTCGGCACCGAATAACCTGCGCTCACTGCGAGATCGGCTGGTCCAGGTTGCTGACCGACAGGGTGTTGTGTTCGGGCGCCTGCAGCGTCACGTGGCGATGATCGTGGTGGCGCAGTTCGCCGCCGCGCTCACCGACGAAATCGGGGCTCCGCTACTACTGGTCAAGGGCGGATCGTCGTTGGAGTTGCGCCGGGGCATCCCCGATTCGCGCACCTCCAAGGACTTCGACGCAGTCGCACGCCAGGGTGTCGAGCCGATCTACGAGCGGCTCGCCGATGCGGGCGAGACCGGATGGGAGGGATTCACCGCGGTCTTCACCGTTCCAGAGGAGATCGACGTCCCCGGAATTCCCGTCAAGCCGCTCCGATTCACCGCCAAGCTGAGCTACCGTGGCCAGGCTTTCGCCTCCGTTCCCATCGAAGTCTCCACCGTCGAAGCCGGCAACGCCGATCAGTTCGACACGCTCACCTCGGACGCACTCAGTCTGGTGGGCGTACCCGCGACGGTCGCCATACCGTGCATGAGCATCCCGTGGCAGATTGCGCAGAAACTGCACGCGGTGACGGCCGTGCTCGCCGAACCCAAGGTCAACGACCGTGCGCACGATCTGGTGGATCTGCAGCTCCTCCAAGAGCTGCTGCCGGATGCTGACGTCGCGAAGACTCGCAGCGCGTGCATTGCAGTATTCGAAACGCGCACGCAACAGCCGTGGCCACCAACAGTCGCCGTACCGCCGCACTGGCCAACGATCTACACACGCGCACTGGAGGGGCTCGACCATCTTGAACTGGCCGGGACAGTCGATGAGGCCGCCGCAGCGGTCCAGCGATTTGTTGCGCAGATCGACAGGGCTGCATCGACCTGACCTGGCCGACCACGTCCGACGAACTGCGCTTCAATAGCGATGCCGCCACCCGCAGCACCGAATGCCAGCGAAAGGGGCCTGATGGCCGACGACCCGCTCAAGAATTACGTGCTGCGCCGGGCCGACGAGGACACCGCCCTGCACGAACAGTCCAAGCTCATCGTGCTGGCGGCGCTGGAGAGCTCCGACGATCTGGCGGAGGTGCTCGGCGACACCGCGGCCTCCCCTGAGCTCGTCGCCGCATTGAGCGCAGCCACCACGGATGCCGTCGAGCCGGTCGGGGCCTACCTGGAATCGCTTTCGGTGCAGGGCTTCCGGGGCATCGGCCCCGCATTGACGGTGCCGGTGCTGCCCGGGCCGGGCCTGATCGTGATCGCCGGCCGCAACGGATCCGGCAAGTCGACGCTGGCCGAGGCGCTGGAGCTGGCACTGACCGGGCACAACTCCCGCTGGCAGAACCGGTCCGCGGTCTGGTCGCAGAACTGGCGCAATCTGCACGCCGGGGAGCCGGCCATGATCCGGATCGGCATCACCGAGGAGGGGTCCGGCACGACGACGATCGGGGTGGACTGGCCTGCCGGCGCCGACGTGAGCGTCGATGCGATGAAGACCTGGGTGCAACGCGCCGGCCAGCGGCAGGAGAGCATCGAGGTGCTCGGCTGGAGCGGCGCGCTGGAGATGTACCGGCCGCTGCTGAGCTACGACGAGCTCGGCCACATCCTCGAGGGTCGGCCCAGTGAGTTCTACGACCAACTCCACAAGCTGCTCGGCCTTGAACAGTTGACGACGGCACTGGGGCGTCTCGATGTCGCGGTCAGACAGCTCAAGGAGCCGTCGACAGCACTCAAGCAGGCCCGCGACGCACTCAAACCGGTGCTGGAGGCCCACACCGATCCGCGCGCTGCCGTCGCGCTCGCGCAGGTCAAGAAGACCAAGCCGAATCTCGATGCGGTGCGTCCGCTGATCACCGAGGGCAGTGCCGCGACCATCGCACCCGCCTGGCAGCAAGCCGCGGACCTGACGTCACCGGCGGTCGACGATGTAACGCAGAAGGTCGCGGCACTGCGGGCGGCGGCCATCGCCGAACGAGACGAGGCCCAACGCTCCGACGCACTGGCGGCTGACCGGACGCGGCTGCTGGAGCAGGGCTTGGCCTTCCACGAACAGCACGGTGACCAGCAGTGCCCGGTCTGCGGGCAGGGCAACCTGGACAGCAACTGGGCGGCCGCGGCGCGCACAGCACTCGAGCACGAACGCGGCGCCGCGCAGGCCCTGACCGCGGCGCGTGCCGCAACAGCTCAAGCCCGGGCGGCGTTGGCGGACCTGGTCCGCACCGTCGCACGGCCGCCGGCAGCCGACGCTGAACTGACCGACCTGACTGCCGCCCGCGATGCCTACGACCGTTTCGTGCAGCTGCCGGTCGATGACGACGTCGCACTGGCAGACCATGTGGAGGCGACGTTCGCCGAACTGGATCGCGACTACACCGCGCTACGACAACAGGCGGCGACCCTGATCGCGCAGCGCCAGGCCGCCTGGGAGCCGGTCGCACTGCAACTGGCCGAGTGGGTGGGCAAAGCAGAAGCGGCCGCGCACGCAGCACCGAAGCTCGAAGAAGCACAGCACGCATCGAAGTGGTTGCGGGAGAACGCCGATCGACTTCGCAACGAACGCATCGCGCCACTGGCCGACCGAGCGAAACAGATCTGGGCGACGTTGCGCCAGGAGAGCAACGTCGAGTTGGACGGGATCCGGTTGGAGGGGCAGAACACCAGCCGGCGCGTGGAATTGTTGGCGGCGGTCGACGGCACCGAGACCGCCGCGCTCGGCGTGATGAGCCAGGGTGAGTTGCAGGCGCTGGCGCTGGCGGTGTTCATCCCGCGGGCCACCTCGCCGCAGAGTCCGTTCCGGTTCCTGGTGCTCGACGATCCGATCCAGGCGATGGACCCGTCGAAGATCGACGGTTTCCTGCAAGTGCTGACACAGCTGGCGCAGGACCGTCAGGTGATCGTCTTGACCCATGATGATCGGCTGCCGTCGGCGATCCGGTCATCGCGGACACCGGCCCGCATCATCGAGGTGAGCCGCGGGTTGAACTCCGCAGTACACGTCCAGGAATCCAGCGACCCGGCATTGCGGCTGTTGGACGATGCGTTCGCGATCGCCGCCGATAGCGCGGTACCCGTCGAGATCAAACGCCGAGCGGTTCCGCGGCTGTGCCGCGAGGCGATCGAGGTCACCGCGTGGGACGTGTACTCCGCACGCGCGCTGGCGCAGGGCACGTCACGCAGCGAAGTCGAAGACACCTGGGATCAGGCGCAGAAAGTAAGCAAACGGCTCGCGCTGGCGCTCACCCTCGACCCCGATGACGATGTCGCAGTGGACAAGTGGAAGCAGGGCGGCCAGGCACGTCGGGCGACCATGGCGGTGGTCAACAGGGGGATCCACGACGGTTTCAGCGATTTCAAGGGAGCGGTCAACGATGTGCGTCGAGCCGTCCGCGATCTGAGGGCCGGCAGCAAATGACGAGCCGCACCGCCCTGCTGGACTATGCCGACCAGATCCTGGCCGGGCACGTTCAGATCGGATCGGCCGGCCCGCGCACGGCGGCGCTGTTGGCGCGCTGCGCGCTGGAGGATTGGCTGGATCAGCAGTGCGCGTCGTGGCCGACGGTGCCGCACTCCTACCCGAGTACCCGGTCAAAGCTCGTTGCGCTGACGGCGTTGGGAAGCTCCGACGACGGTCAACGGGCACAACGGGCCTGGAATGCGTTGAGCCGCGCCATGCACCACCACTCCTACGAGCTGCAGCCCTCGCTCGCGACGGTGCGGGATCTGGTGGGTCAGGTGCGGGCGTTGGGGCAGGGGTCGGATGCGGGTTCTGGGGCTGGGCCGGCGGGCTGACGCTGCGAGCATGGTCACCGGAACTTGTCGGTGCTCGCCGCTACCCTGAAGTCGCTTCATGAGTTGCCGTCGCCAAGCTCCGACTGGACGGCACGCCAACCCCACGCTCGTGGGTGGCTCGGATGACGAAGCGGTCCGTATCAACCGGTGCGGGCAAGAGCGCCTCTGCACCGACGGCGTCGGCACCGTGTTCAGCCTTGCTGCACCGGAGGATCGCGCCTAGCGCCGCACCGCGGAAAGCACCGACAGGAAGGCGATTTCATGAGCGAGTACACCTCGAATGACCAGTGGCGGTCGTTCCAGACCTTCATCGCGGCATACCTCGCGGGGATGGTGCACTCCCGGGACGTCTTCACGATCTCCCGGAAGTCGGCGGTGGCGCCGCCGCTGGCGGAGTTCCGCTGCGATGCCGCCGGCAGGCTCTGGTTTGGTATGGGCGCGCTGGCATGGAGTGACGAGGACGGCGAGACCATCGGCATCGCGCGGGAGAAGGTCAACAAGGTTGCCGCGCAGACGGTGCAGGTGCTGCGCGAGGTTGCACACCTGGGTGATCCGAGCGAACTGCGGCTCAGCGGGAGCGGCCCAGCCAGTTCGGTGTCGGTGCTGGCCCGGGCCGGGTTCATGACTGGCGATGCCGAGCCCACCCGACAAGCGGTCCTGCAGGCGAGGATGTCGGCGGACATCGACGTCGAGGGCGACGCCATCGATGCGGCGGCCCGAGAAGTCGGCCAACGCGCCTTCGCCGGGACCCACAGCGGCTCCACCGCCTCGATCGCGTTCGCCGCGGCGCTGGCGGGCCTGCGAAGTTGGGTCGATCCCTTCAGCCCGACACCGAAGACGGGCTTTCTGGCCGGCGGCCGCTCGGCGGCGGAAGCCGAGCAGGACGGCAAGGCTCGCACCGGCAGTCCGCAGTGCGACAGCGATTGATCTGATCGCTACGCCACCGCCACACTCGACGCCTGGAACACCTCCGCGGGCATCGGCTGGTGCAGCCGCCAGGTGATCGCCATCGGCTTCTCCCCCTCGTGCGAGACGTAGTCGGCAGGGCCGAGGAACACGTACGGCGACGCACCCAGCGTGGTGGTCTTGGCGGCGCGGACGAACAGCAGGATGTACGAACCGTTGTCGCGGTGGTGGATGTAGCGCTGCCCGGTGGGTGAGGCCGCCGAGGTAGTGGATTGCGACTCCCAGTGAAACAGCCTGTCGCTGAGCGCGAAGTCGCGGTACATGGTGGTCGGCGAGTAGTCGGTCTCGGATTTCTTCAGCGTGATCAGGAATGCGTCGGTGTTGATTTCCGAGCGCCACACGACTCCTTCGCGCATGGTGCTGGGTGTGCGGTTCTGGGTGGCGTGGTCCAGCGCAGCCAGGATCTCTTCCCGCGAATAGGTGGCGTGCACCTGCAGCGGCACCTCCGCCAGCGCCGGGACCAGACCACCGAGTGAGTAGGTGGTGCGCCTGGCGGTATCGAACGCGATGTCGATGACCTGGCGCATCTCGTCGACCACCGGTTCGCCGGCCAGGGCATTGAGTCCGGTTGTGACATCAGGGAATCCGCCGCCATTGGGGAACAGTGAGTAGAACAGCATCGCGGCCAGCCGGCGCTGCACGGGGCTGCCCAGATCAACCACTCCACCCAGGATGGCCTGGTAGGTCTCCCAGCGCAGCCGGTCATCGGCGTGGGCCAAGGTGCGGACACGTTTGACCAGGTCAGTCTCCAGCGGCCCGGCGTCGGAGGCCAGCTTTCCGGCGTCGCGGCAGAGCGTGGTCCAGGATCGGTTGTTCTTCACAATGTCGGGCAGGTTGCGACCGTAGGCGTCGAGGTAACCGGCCAGCCGGTCGTCAGGGCGGGCTCGCACCTCGGAGACCAGCGCCGCCCAGCGGGGCGCAACTTGCTGTTTGATGTTGTCCAGCACCAGTTTGTGTGCGACGCGGTCGAGCACGATCTGGCTGCCCGACGGCAGGAACGGAAAACCCGCCTCCACCTGGTGCTGCAACGCCTTGCCGCCGGTGCCGGTCAGTGCCCGGAAGCGTTGGTCGAAGCGGAACTCGCGGCGCTGCTGCCCGACGAAATCCAGTGCGGTCAGCACCGTTTTGCCGTGGGTGAGCCGCAGACCGCGCCCCAGCTGCTGCAAGAAGACGGTGGCGCTTTCGGTGGGCCGCAGAAACAGCACGGTGTCGACCTCGGGGATATCCAGGCCCTCGTTGAACAGGTCGACGGCGAAGATGACATTGATGTCGCGGTTGCGCAACGCGGCCAACGCGGCACGACGCTGGTCGGCCGACGTTTCCGCCGAGACCGCCACGGCGGGGATACCGGCGTCGTTGAAGCGGTCAGCCATGTAGTGGGCGTGGTCGACGCTGACGCAGAACCCCAACGCGCGCATGGTCGCAACGTCACCGACCTTGTCGCGCAATTGCTTGAGCACGATGCGGGTGCGCGCGTCGTTGCCGGTGTACACGCCGCTCAGCGCGGCCTGGTCGTAGCCGCCGCGTTTCCATTGCACCGCTTCGAGGTCGGTGCCGTCGTGGATGCCGAAGTAGTGAAACGGGCAGAGCAGGTTCTGTTCGAGGGCTTCCCACAGCCGCAGTTCGGCGGCGATGCGGCCGTCGAAGAAGGCGCGCACGTCGACACCGTCGGCGCGTTCCGGTGTGGCGGTGAGCCCGAGCAGTTCGATCGGCTGCACATGGTCGAGCAGTCGGCGGTACGACGCAGCCTCGGCGTGGTGGAACTCATCGACCACAACGACGTCGAAGTGGTCCGGCGTGATGTCGGCCAGCCGGTTCCCCGACAGCGACTGGATACTGGCGAACACGTGCCGCCACCCGGTGGGCTGCTGACTGTCGACCAGCAGTTCGCCGAAGGTGGCGTCGGTGAGGACCTCCCGGTACATGCGCAGGGCTTGGGTGAGGATTTCCTTGCGGTGCGCGACGAACAGCACGGTGAGGTCGCGGCCGTGGATCTCGCGGGCCAGCCGGCGGTAGTCCAAGGCGGCCATAACGGTTTTGCCGGTTCCGGTGGCGGCGACGATGAGGTTGCGGTGCCGATCATGCAGGGTGCGTTCGGCGTCAAGTTGTTCGAGCATCTCGGCTTGAAACGGTTTCGCCCGCACTTCCAGGCCGGACAGGGTGACGGCCATCGGATCACGCGTGCGGTTCCCGGATGCGGACTGCAGGGCTTGGCGGAGCCGGTCACCGTCTTCGTCCGGCTGGTAGGGCTCGAATTCTCTGCTCTCCCAGTAGGAGTCGAAGGTGGCTCGGAACTTTTCCAGCAGGTGCGGAGTGGCGATCGCCGACAGTCGCACATTCCATTCCAGCCCGTCGACCAGTGCGGCGTGCGACAGGTTGCTGGATCCGACGTAGGCGGTGTCGAATCCGGTGTTGCGCCGCAGCAGCCACGCCTTGGCGTGCAGGCGGGTCTGATTGGTTTCGTAGTTGATCCGGACCTCGGCGCCGAATTCGTCGACCAGGGCGTCCAGTGCGCGGGCGTCGGTGGCACCCAGGTAGGTGGTGGTGATGACCCGTAGCGGAATTCCCCGGTCGCGCAATTGGGTGAGCTGGCTTTCCAGCAGCCGCAGGCCCTGCCATTTGACGAACGCGCACAACAGATCCACCCCGTCGGCGCTGGCAAGTTCGGCCCGCAGTTCGGCGGCCAGGGTGGGCTCGCCGCGGCCGTTGGTCATCAGCGCCGCATCGGAGAACGGGGTGGCCGGGCGAACAAGCCGGTGGCTGCCCAACGCGCCGGTCTTGCGGACCTCATCGAGGCGGGTGATCTTACCGGGGTCGATGGTGTGCAGGGTGGCGCCGTCGGTGTGGGTGTCGGGAAGCACGTCCAGGATGCGCTGCGTCAGGACGGCGCGATCCTCGACCGTGCGCGCCGAACGCAGCGACCTCTCGATCAGCGGCGCCAGGTAGCGCGTGATCGTCAACGCCTGCTCGGCCTCGTCGACGGCGGCGAAGTCCGGCTGCAGGTCGGTGTGGCGGGCGAGTTGGGCGTGCAGGTGCTCGGTGAGCAGGGATTCGTAGACGCCGGTGTCCATGGCCGGCAGGTTAGCCGACCGGGCCGACACGGCAGCCGTTCACCGGCATGACGTGCCTTGTCATCCACCACGCGGCTCAGCGCAGTTCGATCAGCCGATTCCCGGCAGCCGCCAGTTCGACGATGCGACCCATCAACGGCTGGAACCATCGGAGCAATTCTTGGCGCCGGGTGTTGCCGACCCGGACCCACACGATGACCGGTGAAGCATCACTCAACGTGAGCATGTCGTAGAAATCCTCGTCCTTTGTGACGAGTGCAGCATCATGGTCGAGCGCATAATCCCAGAGGGCTCGATCTGCCGCGCCGCCCAACCCGATGTCGCAAACGTGCTCGGCGGTGTGACCGTGCTCCGTCAGCATGCGCGCGAGCGCCGGCGGCAGCTGCGCGTCGATCAGGAACCGCACCGGCTATGACGTGGTCAGGATCGTATGGTCAGCTTGCACTGCTGCATACTGCAGGCACGCCTTGACATCTTCGGCGGTCACATACGGATAATCCGCCACAATTTCCTGCTCGGACGCCCCGGCTGCAAGTAACGCCAGTACGTCGGCGACGCGCATGCGAGTCCCACGAATCACCGGACGGCCGTGGGCAATTTCCGGGTCGATGGTGATGCGCTCAAACGCTGCCATGGACCCAGGGTACTGCGGGTCGATCCAGTATGGCTTGTGCCGAATAGACGAGATTCGCATCGGGGAGGCGACGGCGCCACGGCCCTGGCCGCTCCGTGTGCGCGATCTGCGTTGCCGGCTTATGCGTCCGCGAGCAGTGGATGCGCCCGGTCGTAGGCGGCGAAGTGGACGATGCGCCAGAAGTCACCATCGGTCGAGTGTTCCGGTTCCGGCGCCGCGATCCCGCTGAGATGCATTGCGGCGCGGTCGGCCGTAAGCGCCACGACAGCGGGCGACTCGCAGGCGACGGCTGCGCGCACACTCTCGACCTTGACGGCGAAGTCACGGGCCTGCTGACCGGGTGTCGCCACCGCCGGCGCGCCATCGGCGTCGAAACGCGCCGCCTCGAGGATGCCGGTCCAGCGTTTCGCGAGCGCGGTGGGCGTTGCCAGCAGCTCCATGCCGAGCACCCGGCCGCCGATGCCGATGATCACGCCGCGCTGGCCTGCCAGCGGCTTGGCCGGCAGCGGACGCTCGGCGTATTCGCGGGTGACGCGGTCGAGGTGGTCGGCGAAGGAGTTGGTGGCCGTCGGCACGCTCGTTTCGTAGCGGGAGGCGATCCCGTGCCAGACCACGTGCTGGGGATCTTCGCCCTGGCGATAGGCGCGGTCACGGGTAGCGCGCAGGGAGGCGGAGACGCGACGGCCTCTGGCACGATGGTTGCGGTTGCCGCCGGACTCCCATCGACTTTGCTCAACGCAAAGCGTCGCGATATCGGCGGTCTGGTGCGGGCCGATGATGGTCGAGCGGGCGATCATCCTTGTCTGCCAGCCGCCTTCGAGCAGATCGCCTTCGAGGAGAACCACCGGCTTGTCGCCGGAGTTGACCGCGGCCAACGAATCCACCTGCCCACCACCGTCGTGTTCGCCGACGTTCAGGGCGCCCAGGTCCCACTCGAGACCGGTAGCGGCGCCACCGTCGGCCCAGACCGGAAACAGCGTCAACGCGCCGTACTGGGCGCCCCTGCCGACGTGCAGCAGGGGAAAGGTCGGAGTCGTCGTTGTGGCCATCACGTCTCCTATGCGGTCCGCGTCATCTCGTTAATGCCGTCAGCATACCGATTGACGACGCGCTGTGCACATCAGTGGTTATGCCGTCGGCATAACCACTGATATTTTGGGTGCCATGACAGAACCCACCCGGCCCGCCCCCCGTCGGGGGAATCTCCCCCGACGGGGGGACGCCGGCGTCGGCGAGCGGATCAAGCGTCGGCGCGAAGAGCTCGGCATGGACCGCAACACGCTTGCCGAGGCGGCGGGCATCTCCTACCCCTACCTTTCGCAGCTCGAGACCGGATACCGCACCGCCGCGCACCCCACGCAGCTCGCCATCGCCGGTGCACTCGGCGTCGGCCTCGATGACCTGTTCGCCACCGAGGAGCTGCGCGGCTCGTTAGTGAGCAGCACACCGGAGGCCCCGCCCCCTGCACCCAGCCTGTCCTCGTCGGCGCGGCCGACGCTGAGCGAGGTCGTCGCCGTCGCGGTGGACGCGATCGAGTCCCTGCCGCGCGGGGTGCGCCTGGATGCGCTCAATCAGATCCAGCGGCGCATCATGGATTCCATGACCAGCAGTCGTATCGAGCGACTGGCACCAGGCGAGGTGTTCGTCTTCGGCTCCAACGCGCACGGCCTGCACGACGGCGGGGCCGCCCGCGACGCCTTCCAGAAGTTCGGCGCCGTCTGGGGTGAGGGCCACGGCCACCACGGTCAGTCCTATGCCATCGACACCATGAGCGGCTTCGACACCCTCTCCGCCGAAGTGGACACCTTCCTGGGCTATGCGCGCGCCCACCCCGAGCTGCGCTTCCAGGTCACCCCGATCGGCACCGGCATCGCCGACTACCGCCCCGACCAGATCGCGCCGCTGTTCGCTGGCAAACCCGAAAACGTCGTTCTGCCTGTGGAGTTCAGCGCGTGGCTGGACAGGGAGCCCTGACGCCGGGCCTGCTGCATGAGTAGGGGAGATCAAACTTGCACCTATCCGTGCAGCAGACCCGGGCCACAAAAACTGTGCTCGCGACCACCTGCACGCCAGGTACCCTCCTCGTGTGACCGAACCCGTCTCGAACTCTGACTCAGATCCCAGCGAACCTCTCACGTTAACGGACGAGGAAATCGAAGCGGTAGAAGCCGCGGAGCCAGAAGCGGGGCCGATAGTGTATTCCGGCACTGACTTTGATGTCGAGGGCCTGGTTCGTCGCCTAAATCGTGGCGATATCGTTATTCCAAACTTTGGTCGCTCGGACGATGACATCGATGTGGCAGGGTTTCAGCGGAGCTTTGTATGGCGTCGCCCTCAGATGGATCGATTTATAGAGTCCCTACTTCTTGGATATCCAATCCCTGCAATTATGCTAATTCAACAGCCAGATAAACGATACCTAGTGCTGGACGGACAGCAACGGCTGCGCACATTACAATACTTCTACTCAGGAACATATCGCGACCAACCCTTTGCTCTTACAAATGTGACAGATGAGTACAAGGGACTGACCTACGACTCGCTCAGCGAACCGCAACGACGAACCTTAGACAACACATTCTTTCAAACAATTATCGTGCGAGGGGATGGTACACCCGGTTCGTTAGATGCTGTATATCAGGTGTTCGAGAGACTGAACTCTGGAGGGACTCAACTCACACCCCATGAAATTCGCGTAGCGTTATACTCCGGACCGTTTGTCGGTTATTTGACAGAGTTAAACGCTGTCCCATCTTGGCGAAAGATTTACGGACCACTGTCACCTCGATTGCGCGACCAAGAAGTAATTCTGCGCGTCATCGCATTGCACACTCGTTCAAATGAATATTTTTCGCCGCTGAAGAAATTTCTGAACAAGTTTATGGGTGACCATAGGGCATTGGATAGTTTTCCGTCCGAGAAGATACGGTCGCTTTTCATTCAGGCTACCGACGCTCTAGAGTCGGCCGGAGTTCGCGACGCCATCCGTCGCGCAGGGCAGAGGGTAAATACGGCTCTCCTAGAATCGGTCATAGTTGGCTACATGCGTCAGATTGCCGACGGCTCGCCATTGGAGCCCAGGCGCCTTGCGGTTGCCCTTAGCGAAATCGGCAAGGACCAGGGCCTTCTAACGGCATCAGCATCCTCGACGACGAGCGAGGAGAATGTTCGCGCACGCCTGGCTGGCGTCAGCCGACACTTGGCCTCCAACACTAAATGACCAGCACGTCAGCGTGGCCACCGCTGGGCATAAGGAGCCTTGAAGTACAACTGAATACGCTCACCGAAGCCGTGCGAAACCCCCCTGGCAGCAGGACGGACGACGAACACATCTGGCTGACACGGTTCCTCTTACTGCGGGCATTTGGATACCTTGAACAGGTATTTTTCGAATGCTATCGAGAGCATATCTGGCATAAAAGTTATGGCACAGTCCGAAATTTCTCAAGTTCCTATCTTAGCAAGAGTCAAAATCCAACTGTCGATAATTTGTTGAACGCGCTTGGCCGATTGGATCTCAGCCTCCGACAAGAATTTGAGGACTGGATCGACGAAGACGACCAGTCGCTACGCCGGGCTCTGTCATTTGCAGTAGATAGGCGACACAAGATCGCACATGGACACAATGAGGGGGTCGGGGAAAAACGGGTCCTTGAGCTAGTATCGATTTTGGAGAGCGTTGCCGACTGGATTATTCGCAAACTAAACCCACATCCAGAGGCACGGCCAAGTCGTCAAATCGTCCACAATGAGTAAACCGACTCGAACGTGGAGTCGGGGTTACTCGATTCACAACTGGAATTAAAAGTCTCAACAATTTGAGCAACCGTCGATCGCCAGGTCAGCCATTGATCGCATGCGAGACCCTTTCGCCAATCTCCCACAGCTCATCGGGGTCGAGGCCGGAGACCGGAACCCACGGCGCGGGGCCGGTCTGATCAAGGTCCAGCATAGAGGCCGGCGGTGTCATAGCGTCGTAGCAACGAGGTGCCGACA
>NZ_JAHCLR010000043.1 GCF_018455725.1 Mycolicibacter acidiphilus | reverse complement strand
TCACCTAACTACCGATTTTGCAACAGCCCGCGACCTGGGCGGATGCCGGTGAAGTCTGCACGGTCGCGGGGTTCGGGAGGTGGGGAGCTCAGGAGGTGGGGACGACGTCCGGGGCGTCGGCGAGGTCGCCGGACTCACCCGCGGCGGCGGCCCGGCGGCCGAAGTGCACGACGTAGCCCAGGAACAGCGCCTCGGCCAGCACCCCGATCGCGATCCGCAACCAGGTGGGCAGCCCGGACGGCGTGACCAGCGCCTCGATCAGCCCCGAGACGCCGAGCACCGCCACCAGACCGACGGCCACCGCCACCACGGCCCGGCCCTGCTCGGCGAGCACCTGCCCGCGGGGCCGGTCGCCGGGCGCGATCACCAGCCAGCCCAGCCGCATGCCGACCGCACCGGCCAGGAACACCGCGGTGAGCTCCAGCAGGCCGTGCGGGAGGAGCAACCCGAGCATGAATCCGCCCTGCCCGGCGTGGAACATCAGCCCCAGCGCCACCCCCAGGTTCGCGGCGTTGTTGAACAGCAGCCACGGGATCGGCAGCCCCAGCAGGATCGAGAACGCGATGGCCCGTGCCGCCACCCAGGAGTTGTTCACCCAGACCTGCAGCGCGAACGACCCGGCCGGATGGTCGCTGTAGTACGAAGCGAAATCGTGGTTGACCAGTTCGTCGATCTCGGCGGGCGTGCCGATCGCGGCCTGCACGTCGGGGTTGCCCGCCACCCAGCAGCCGATCACCACCGCGACGGCCAGGAACACCGCGGCCGTCGCCAGCCACCACCGCCAGGCCCGGTAGGCGACCACCGGGAACGACACCGTCCAGAATCGGACGAACTCGCCGGCCAGCGGGGCGTGCGCACCGGTGACGGCAGCCCGCGAGCGAGCCACCAGGGCGGTCAGCCGACCGATCAGGGCCGGCTCCGACGACGCCGATCGCAGCACCGACAGCTGGGTGGACACCCGCTGGTAGAGGTCGACGAGTTCATCGACCTCGGCGCCGGTGAGCCGGCGTCGGTTGCCGACCAACTGGTCGAGCCGCACCCAATCGCCGCGATGGGCCACCGTGAAGGCGTCGACGTCCACGTCGTCGAGCCTATCGGCGCCGGGCCGGCGGGTACCGTCTGCGCTATGGCCGACCGCAACCCGCCGCTGGTGACCGGCGACGCCGTCGTCCTCGACATCGCGATCGCGCAGTTGCCGGTGCGGGCGGTCAGCGCCGCGATCGACATCGGCGTCGTCGCGACGGGATACCTCCTCGCACTGCTGCTCTGGTCGTTCACGGTCTTCCGGTTCGACGAGGCGCTGAGCGCCGCGATCCTGATCATCTTCACGGTGCTGCTGCTGGTGGGATATCCGGTGATCTTCGAGACCGTGACCCGGGGCCGGACGCTGGGCAAGATCGCGATGGGGTTGCGGGTGGTCTCCGACGACGGCAGCCCGGAACGGTTCCGTCAGGCGCTGTTTCGGGCGCTGGCGGCGGTGCTGGAGATCTGGTTGCTGGTCGGCAGCCCGGCGGTGATCAGCAGCTTGCTGTCGGCCCGGGGTAAACGCCTCGGCGACATCTTCGCGGGCACGGTCGTGGTCAGCGAACGCGGCCCGACCCCGGTGCCGCCGCCGACGATGCCACCGGCGCTGGCGTGGTGGGCGTCGTCGTTGCAGCTGTCTGCCCTGCGACCGGCATCCGCGGAGGTTGCCCGGCAATTCCTTTCCCGGGCAGCGCAATTGGATCCGCACACCCGGCAGATGATGGCGTATCGGATCTCCGGTGAGGTGCTGGCGCAGATCTCGCCGCCCCCGCCGCCGGATGCCCCGCCGGAGGCGGTGCTGGCCGCGATGCTCGCCGAACGGCATCAGCGCGCGCTGGCCCGGGTGCGCCCCGGCCCGGTGTTGCCCTACCCGGTACCGCCGCCGGCCGGGGGCGGGTTCGCACCGCCGGGCTGACAATCTCACCGTTGCATCTCGATAGCTCTCGATATATCGTCACTGTATCGAGAGCGATGGACGCTCCGTTTTTCCAACACGAGGTGACGATGAACAACCCCTTCGGTCCGCCCGACGGACCTTTCCCCGCAGGCGATTTCGGGATCGGCCCGGCCCCCGAGCAACTCCGCGCCGCCCGTCGGCAAGCCCGACGTGACTTCCGCCGACGGGTGCACGACCACACCGGCGAGCACTGCCCACCGCTCGGCTTCGGTTTCGGTCCCGGCCCCAATCCCGGCTTCCGGCACGGGTTCGGACCCGGCTTCGGCCCCGGCTTCGGCCCCGGTTTCGGTCCCGGGGGCCCCGGCTTCGGTTTCGGTCCGGGCGGGCACCGCGGACACCGGCGCGGTGGCCGCAGCCGCCGCGGCGACGTGCGGGTCGCGATCCTGGCGCTGCTGGCCGAACGCCCGATGCACGGCTACGAGATCATCTCCCAGATCGCCGACCGCAGTCAGGGACTGTGGCGACCGAGCCCCGGCTCGGTGTACCCCACCCTGCAGATGCTGGTCGATGAGGGTCTGATCAGCGGCAGCGAAACAGACCGCAAGAAGCGGCTTTTCGAGCTGACCAACGACGGCCGGTCGGCCGCCGAGAAGATCGAGACCCCGCCCTGGGAGGCGATCGCCGACGACGCCGACCCGGGCCAGCTCAGCCTGCGCACCGCGATGGGCCAACTCTTCGGCGCGGCGGGGCAAGCGGCTCAGGCCGCCACGCCCGAACAGCAGGAGCGCATCGTCAGCATCCTCAACGGCGCCCGCAAGGAGATCTACGGCATCCTCGGCGAGGCCGATTAGGCGATTTCGGCGCGGTTCTGCCCGCTCAGCGAGCAGAACCGCGCCGAAATCAACAGTTACGCAGCACCCGGCGCATCGCGGTCTTCTCGTTCGCCGACACCCACAGCCCGTAGTCGGTCTTCACCGCCACCTGGCGGGCGACGAAGTCACATTCGAACGCCCGGTTCGGCGGCAGCCACCCGGCGGCGTCACGAAACGCCTTGTCGAAGTTGGGTTGGGCGCCGACCGCGAGCAGGTTGCGCGGATCGTTGGCGAAGTTCCGGCGCCTTGTGTCGTCCCAGGACCGGGCGCCCTTGTACCAGGCGTCGGCCAGCGCCACCACATGGTCGACCTGCACGGATTCGGACGTGTCCGGCCCGCGGACGAATGCGATGGTCTGCCCGGTGTACGGGTCGTGCAGGACGCCGCGTGCCACCAGGCAGGTGCCGCGGCGCAGTTCCACCTGGGTCAGGTCCCGGCGCAGGATGTCGTCGCGGGTGTTGCAGCCGTTGTGCCCGAACTCGACGTCGACGTCGTCGCTCCAGCGCTCACCGAACCGGTAGCGTTTGAAGTCCTGCACCCGGTCCCAGCCCTGCACCGGCAGCGCCTCCAACTGCCGGCGGGCGGTGTCGTAGGCCGGATTCCCCGCTGCCGCAGTCGGTTCCGGGTGCCACGTCGGTGACGATCCGAAACCCTGGTTCTGCCACCACGCCCAGCCGACCGCGGCGACCGCAATCACCGCGACGACACCGGCGGCCCGCAGCCCCCGGCGCCGGGCCGGCACAGAGGACCTGCTGCGTCGCGGCAGGGTCACGACGACGTCAGTCGAGGTCGACCCAGTCGAGGGTGCGCTGCACCGCCTTTCGCCAGCCCGCGTACCCGGTGGCACGCTGGTCGGCGGTCCAGGTCGGCGTCCACCGGCGGTCCTCCTGCCAGTTCGCCCGCAGATCGGCCTCACCCTTCCAGAACCCGACCCCAAGCCCGGCGGCGTAGGCGGCGCCGAGCGCGGTGGTCTCGGCGACCACCGGCTTGACCACGTCGACGCCGAGCACATCGGCCTGGATCTGCATGCACAGCTGGTTGGCGGTGATCCCGCCGTCGACCTTCAGAACCCCAAGGCGCACACCGGAATCCGCCTCCATCGCCTCGGCGACGTCCCGGCTCTGGTAGCAGATCGCCTCCAGGGTGGCGCGGGCCAGGTGCGCATTGGTGTTGAACCGCGACATCCCGACGATCGCACCGCGGGCATCGGATCGCCAGTACGGCGCGAACAGCCCGGAGAACGCCGGCACGAAGTACATTCCGCCGTTGTCCTCGACCTGGCGGGCCAGCGACTCGACCTGGGTGGCGCCGCTGATGATCCCCAACTGGTCCCGCAGCCACTGCACGGCCGAACCGGTGACCGCGATCGAACCCTCCAGTGCGTAAACGGGTTTCGCATCGCCGAACTGATAGCACACCGTGGTCAGCAGGCCGTTGTTGGAACGGACGATCTGCTCACCGGTGTTGAGCAGCAGGAAGTTGCCGGTGCCGTAGGTGTTCTTGGCCTCACCCGCCGACAGACACACCTGGCCGACCATCGCGGCCTGCTGATCGCCGAGGATGCCGGTGATCGGCACCTCGCCGTGGACCGGGCCGGTACTGACACTCAAGCCGTGACCCCGTCGCGACGACGACGCGGTGATGCGCGGCAGCATCTGCCGGGGAATCGAGAACAGCGCCAGCAGTTCGTCGTCCCAGTCCAGCGTCTCCAGGTTCATCAGCATGGTGCGGCTGGCGTTGGTGACGTCGGTCAGGTGCACCCCGCCGCGCGGTCCGCCGGTGAGGTTCCACAGCACCCAGGTGTCGCAGGTCCCGAAGATCGCCTCGCCGCGCTCCGCTGCCTCACGCACCCCGTCGACGTTGTCGAGGATCCACTGCAGCTTCCCGGCGGAGAAGTAGGTGGCCGGCGGCAGCCCGGCCTTGCGCCGGATCACCTCGCCGTGGCCGTCGCGCTCCAGTTGCGCGGCGATCAGGTCGGTTCGGGTGTCCTGCCAGACGATCGCGTTGTGGTACGGCTGCCCGGTGGTGCGGTTCCACACCACGGTCGTCTCGCGCTGGTTGGCGATGCCGAGCGCCGCCAGGTCGGCGGCGACGAGCTTGGTGGTGTTGAGCGCGGACACCAGCACGGCCGCAGTGTGGTTCCACAACTCGAACGGATCGTGCTCCACCCAGCCGGCCCGCGGCAGGATCTGCTCGTGCTCCAGCTGATGACGGCCCACCTCGGCCCCGTCATGGTCGAAGATGATGCATCGGGTGCTGGTGGTGCCCTGGTCGATCGACGCGACGAAATCAGCCAAGTCCCCGCCTCCCGTCGCCCGGTGATTACCGCCTCTCCGGCTCCATCATGGCCCAGCCGGAGCACGCACCCCGGCTATCCCACGGCTTCGGAGCGTCCCGGTGGTAGCGCCCGGGCCGCGTCCAGGGCATCACCGACGACCCGGCGGCAGCGGCTGCGGGTTGAGGAAGATCGGGCCGGGCTCGTCGGGCCCCGGTGGCCGGACCCAGTCGCACCCGTCGTCGCAGGGTTCCACCGGGAGGTACGGGCGATCGGGTTCGACCGCCCCCGGTTCGACCGGCTGCGGATCCGGCCCTCGCGGATCGGCCTGCGCATGCCCGGCGCCCGAGAGCAGGAGCGCTGCGGCCACGGTCGCACTGCCCGCAGCGATTCTTCCGATGGTGTACATGGTGGTTCCTCCACTCTTTCCGATCAACCCAGTTGACAGGTCTCGCGCGACGCCCGGAAGAAGTGGCCGGTGTCGGTGTCGCTGCAGGTGATGCCGGTGAGCTGGCTGACGCAGTCGACGGGCGGCACCGATCGGCTCTGGCCGTAGTCGAGGGTGGCGGCCGGCGCCCACGGCGCCGGGTGACACGTGAGCGCGGCGGGACTGCCGGCGTTGAGCACCAGGGTCTCCGGCGGGCGGCCGTCGGGGCAGTACGACGGCGGCAGCGGCGATGACCAACTGTGGTCGCGGACGACGCAGTAGACGAACGCTCCGGGGCCGGTGTCGGTGGCATGCAGATCGCAGACGATGTTGCCCGACGGCGACTGGAAGACATACTCGCTGCGAGTGGCCTGCGCCGCGGCGGCGGCAGTCATCGCGACGGCGACCGGCAGTGTTGCGACCGTCGCGATCGCGCCGCACCTCATCGTGTCCCGCGGTTTCGGTGGTGCGGTTCGTGGACCGTGGCGAGGGCACCGGGAGCCCGGAACTGGGTACAGTCGGGGGCATGCCGGAAGTGATGGATTGGGACGACGTCTACCGCGGGCAGGGTGGCTTCGAGGGGCCGCCGCCGTGGAACATCGGTGAACCGCAGCCGGAGTTGGCCGCGGTGATCGCGGCGGGCCAGGTCCGCAGCGACGTGCTCGACGCCGGGTGCGGCGTCGCGGAACTGTCGCTGGCGCTGGCCGCCCAGGGTCACACCGTGGTCGGGGTCGACCTGACGCCGACCGCAGTCGCCGCCGCGACCGCCGCCGCCCAGGAACGCGGCCTGACCACCGCGAGTTTCGTGCAGGCCGACATCACCACCCTCACCGGGTACGACGGCCGGTTCAACACGATCATGGACAGCACGCTGTTCCATTCGCTGCCGGTCGAGGGCCGCGACGGCTACCTGCGTGCCATGCAGCGCGCCGCCGCCCCCGGCGCGCACTACTACGTGCTGGTCTTCGCCAAGGGCGCCTTCCCCACCGACCTGGAGGCCAAGCCCAACGAGGTGGACGAGGCCGAACTGCGCGCCGCAGTCGGCCAGTACTTCGCGATCGACGAGATCCGGCCGGCGTTCATCCACGCCAACATCGCTCCGTTCCAGCACGGCGACGGTCCGGCGCCGGCGTTCCCGCCGCACGGCACCGATGAGAAGGGCCGGATGAAACTGCCCGCCTACCTGCTCAGCGCGCACAAGGCCGACTGAGTCAGGCCAGCGCGGCCGCGAGCACCGCCAGATCTTCAGCGACGGTGTCGACGTGCGGGGAGATCCGCAGCACCGGCGTCGTCAACTCCCCTGGGGCGCGTTCGATCCCGGCGGCGGTGGTGACGATGCGATGCTCGGCGATGAGCCGGGCCCGCACCGCCACCGGGTCGGCGCCGTTCGTGGGCGCCAGCGTGGTGATGGCACTGGGTTCATCGACCGGCTCCACGACCCGCCAGCCGGGCGCCGCTTCCAGCACCTGCCGGGTCAGGGTGCCCAGCTCGGCCAGCCGGGCCCGCACGGCGGCCGGCCCGGCGGCCAGGTGCTCCCCCAGCGCCACCGAAAACCCCACCCGCGCAGCCACATCCACGTCCCCGAGCCCCGGCGGCAGGCGTGGTCGCAGCCGGTCCGCCAACTCCGGTGTGACGGCCAGCGCCCCCGCCCCGCGCGGCCCGGCCAGCCATTTGCGTGACGACGAGTACACCGCGGCGGCGCCCACCGCACAGTCGACCTGCCCCAGCGCCTGGGCGGCGTCGACCACCAGCGGCACCCCCGCCACGCGGCACACCGGGGCCATCTCGCGCAGCGGCTGCACCACGCCGCGGTGGCTGCCGATCGCGGTGAGGTGCACCAGGTCGGGCGGGTCGGTCGCCAGCACGGCGGCGGCCTCGTCGATGAGCAGCCGACCGGCGCCGTCCACCGGCAGTTCGCGGCGTTGGAACCCGTTGGCGGCCATCACCGCCAGGTTCGGCCCGTACTCGCCGGGCAGGCAGGCCAGCGTGCGCCGCCCCGGCCAGCCGGACAGCAGCAGGTCCAGGGCGTTGAGCGAGCCGGTGGTGAACACCGTGTCGGCGCCGGCCATCCCGGTCAGGGCGCCGAACGCCGCCAGCCCCGCCTCCAGCGCGGGTGCCGCGGCCTCGGCGGCGACGTACCCGCCGACCTCCGCTTCGTGGCGGGCGTGGGCGGCGGCCGCCGCCAGCGCGGCGAAACTCTGCCGGGAGCACGCCGCACTGTCCAGGTGCAGCCCGGCGACCGGCGGGCGGGCGGCCCGCCAATCCGCCGCCAGGCTCACTTGACGGCCAGCGACAGCCCGAAATCACCGGCGGCGTCGGTCCACCACCGACTGCGCCGCAACCCGGCGGCGGCCAGTTCGGCGGCCACCTGCTCGGGGGTGAACTTGCAGGACACCTCGGTCAGCATCTCCTCGCCGGCGGCGAAGTCCACGGTCAAATTCAGGTCGCCGATCCGGACCCGCTGGGCGGTGCGCGCCCGCAGCCACATCTCGATCTGCCCGGCCGCGGCGTTCCACCGGGCCACGTGGTCGAACTCGTCGACGTCGAAATCGCCGTCGAGTTCCCGGTTGACCACCGCCAGCACGTTGCGGTTGAACGCGGCGGTGACCCCGGCCGTGTCGTCGTAGGCGCGCACCAGTCGCCCGGTGTCCTTGACCAGGTCGGTGCCGAGCAACAGGGTGTCGCCGGGCGCCAGCACTGCGGCCAGCGCCGCCAGGAACCGCGCCCGCGGTCCGGGGGTGAGGTTGCCGATCGTGGATCCCAGGAACACGAACAGTCGCCGCCCGCCGGCTGGGATCTCTTCCAGGTGCTGTTCGAAATCGCCGCAGACAGCCTGGATTTCGATCCCCGGGTAGTCCTCCGAGATCGCAGCACCGGCCATCGCCAGCACCGACGAGTCGACGTCGAACGGGACGAACCGACGCAAGGTTCCCGTCGCCCGCAGCGCGTCGAGCAGCAGCCGGGTCTTCTCCGAGGTGCCGCTGCCCAGTTCGACCAGGGTGTCCGCGCCGCTGGCCGCGGCGATCTCCGCCGAGCGGGCGCGCAGGATCTGCGCCTCCGCCCGGGTCGGGTAGTACTCCGGCAGCCGGGTGATCCGGTCGAACAGCTCACTGCCGACGTCGTCGTAGAACCATTTGGGCGGCAAGGATTTCGGTGTCTGCGTTAGCCCGTGCCGGACGTCGCGGCTCAGCGCGGCGCGGGCCGCGTCGGCCGCCAGGTGGTTGGCCAGGGAGACGCTCATGAAGTTCCTTCCAGCGGTGTGACGGTGACGGAGCCGGCGGTCACCTCGACCAGGTGCCGGTCGGGGATGTCCACCCAGCGCGGGTCGTCGTCGTAGGGTTCACTGGCCAGCACCACCCCGTCGTTGCCGTGCAGCATCGACAGCGTGTCCCCCCAGGTGGTGGCCAACAGCCGGGAGCCGTCCCCGGCCAGAATGTTCAGCCGCGCGGCCGGATCGGCAACACCGACCTCGATGACCGTCGCACCGAGCGCAGCCATCCCCCGCGCAAAGATGGTCGCCGCCAGAACCGCACTGTCGCAGACCGATTCGGCGCCGGCGCAGGTCGGCAGCACACCGCGGTCGACGACGCCGTTGTGCGACAGCAGCCAGCGCCCGTCGGTGAACGGCGCGGTGGCACTGGGTTCCACCGGCATGCCGACGGTGGCGGAGCGGACCGCGGCGACCACGCAGTGACTGCTCAGCGCCGGCGCCACCGACGCGAACGAGGCGTCGCCCCACAGCGGGGCGGCGCTGCGCCAGCGCCGCGGCACAGCCCCGTCGAAAAACCCGGCGCCCCAACCGTCGGCGTTCATCAGGCCGTGCCGCTGCCGGCGCGGCGCGTAGGACTGCACCAGCAGGCCGTGCGCCGGTTCGAGCATCAACTCGGCCAGTGAGCGCGGCGTGCCCAGCCATCCCAGGTGCCGGCACATCAGTCGGCCCCGTCCACCGACCAGGCCAGCCGCACCCCGGCGAAGATCTGCCGCCGGTACGGGTGGTCCCAGTTGCGGAAGCTGGGCCGCAGGATCTCGCGAGCCACCGCCCAGGAGCCGCCGCGCAGCACCCGGTAGTCGCCACCGAAGAACGGCTGGGTGTAGCGCTGATAGATCATCGGGGTGAAGCCCGGCCACGGCTGCAACTCCGAACTGGTCCACTCCCAGACGTCGCCGAGCAACTGCTCGACCCCGTACGCCGACGCCCCGGCCGGATACGCCCCGACCGGTGCCGGGCGCAGCGCCCCGCCGCCCAGATTCGCCAGCGCGGCAGTCGGTTCCGCCGCTCCCCACGGGTAGCGGCGCCGAGTCCGGGTCACCGGATCCCACGCGCAGGCTTTCTCCCACTCGATCTCGGTGGGCAGCCGGGCGCCGGCCCACGCCGCGTAGGCCTGCGCCTCGAAATAGCTGACGTGCTGCACCGGTTCGTCGCCGGGCAGCGCCTCCCACCGGCCGAACCGCAGTCGGCAGTCGTGGTCGGCGCCCCAGAACTGTGGCGCGGTCAGACCGGCCGCCACCCGGTGCTGCCAGCCGCGTTCGGTCCAGAACCGGGCGTCCCGGTAGCCACCGTCGTCGATGAACATCCGCCACTCGGCGTTGGTCACCGGCACCCGCCCGATCCGGAACGCCGGCACGTCGACGACGTGCGCGGGGCGCTCGTTGTCCAGCGAGTGCGGTTCGTCGGTTGCGTCGACGCCGAGGACGAACTCCCCGCCGGGCACCAGCACCGACTCCCCGGCCACATCGGGCCGCCCGGCCGGCAGCGGCTCGCCCGGACCCAGCAGTGGCGCCCCGGTGCGCAGGTTCAGTGCCTGCAGCATGGTCTCGTTGTGCTGGTGCTCGTGGCTGAGGATCAACCCGAACACGAAGTCGTGACCGAGCCCGTCGGGCAGCCCGTCGAGTGCGTCCAGCGCTTTGGATCGGACGGTCGCACAGTAGGTTCGGGCGCGCTCCGGGGCGAGCAGCGGCAGGTCGACCCGGCTGGCCCGGGAGTGGGTGAACGCGTCGTAGAGCCCTTCGACGTCAGCCGGCAGCAGCCCGGGCCGGTTCGGGTCGCCGCCGCGCAGCAGGAACAGTTCCTCCTGCTGACCGATGTGCGCCAGATCCCAGACCAGCGGGCTCATCAGCGGGTCGTACTGGCGGTGCAGTTCGGCGTCGTCGAAGTCCACGAGTGCCAGGGTTCGCTCGCGTGCCCGGGCCAGGTCGCGGGCCAGCACCTCCACCCGGTTCACCCGCACCCCCCGGCCAGTTCGGTCACCGCCGGCACCAGGCCGACCGAACGCACCCGGTCGTCGAAGTCGTCGGCCGGGCAGCGGCCGGATTCGACCATCCCGGCCAGCCGGTCCATGGCCGTCCGCAGCGTGTCCGGTGCCCGCTCGGCCGCCAGCGACACCAACCGGTTGGCCGCGGTGTACAGCCTCCGATCGGCCAGGCCGTCCCGCGCCGCGACGTCCCAGGCGGTCGCCACCGGGGCGACCGTCTCCGCGGCGGCACGCGCTAGGTCCGGCTCGTCGAGCAGCGCGGTCAGCGTGAACACGATCGCCGGCCACAGCATGTCGTCGACGCTGTCGAGGTAGCGGATCTCCAGCCAGCCGCGTG
The DNA here is from genome assembly GCF_018455725.1 of Mycolicibacter acidiphilus. Taxonomy (GTDB): domain Bacteria; phylum Actinomycetota; class Actinomycetes; order Mycobacteriales; family Mycobacteriaceae; genus Mycobacterium; species Mycobacterium acidiphilum. The sequence continues at coordinate 44,342 of NZ_JAHCLR010000043.1, read as the reverse complement.
GACGCACCGGCGGGAACAGCGTCGTCAGGTGATACCGCAGATCGGCTTCGGTCGGACGGCGATCGCCGAGCAGCACCCGCCCGTCGGCCCAGTCGGCGAACGGCACGTACCGGGTGACCGGGATGGCGTCCGGGGCGTGCACCAGCATCACCGGCGCTTTCAGCGCGTAATGCGCCCAGTCGGCGGCAGGGTCGGTCCCGTCGACACCGAGGATCGGGCCGCACCGCGCCGAATCCAGCCGGCTCCACACCCGCTGCCGGGTGGATCGCCAGCCGGACGGCTCCCCGCCCAGCAGTGGGGAGTTGGCGCTGATCGCGACCATCACCGGGCCCAGCGCGTGTGCGAGCCGCACCCGGTCGGCCCACCCTGATCGCGGCCCGGCGTCCAGGTTGACCTGCACCGATGCCGTTGCCGTCATCATCGCCGCACCCGCCGAGCCGGTGTGGCTGGCGGCGAAGAAGCGTTCCATCGCGGCGTAGCGCGCGCCGGGGTTGATCCGCCGGGTGGGCCGCAGCGGGTCGGTGCCGAGCAGCACCAGGCCGAGCCCGGCGCCGGCGAACGCCGCCCGCAGCACCGCCCGGTCGGCGGCCATCGCCGCGATCGCCGCGGCCGGTCCGGCGGCCGGCGGGCTGGACAGTTCCACCGCGCCGCCCGGTTCGACGGTGACCGCGCTGCCGCCGGGCAGCCGCGGCAGTGTCCGCAGCACATCCTGGATCTCGGCCCAGCCGGGACGGCGGTGCGGGTCGGCCGGGTCGAAGCAGTGCGCCTCGATCTCCAGTCCGACCGTGCCCACCGGCCCGTCGCCCAGGCAGCCGTCGGCGATCATCCGGGCGGCCGCGGCCGCCCCGGCCAGTTCGGGGTCGTCGGCGCAGGACTGATCGGATCGTGCCGCCTGCGTCGCGGTGGCGAAGCCCATATCGACCCTTCCGGGCCCGCGCCGTGGTGCCACGGACCGCTGGTTAGTGCCGGCTACCCGGCCTGACCCTTTTCAACCTGCCACGCCTGTCAATATTTCTGCCCGGGTTCGCGCCTCACTGGCCCAGGATGTTCTGCATCGCACCGGCCAGCACGTCCACCGCCGGCCCGGCGTTGCCGGTCTGGCAGACCTTGGCCTGCAGCAGCACGTTCGCCCGCAGCCGGGTCTGGTTGAAGCAGCGCCGGTCGGTGTCGGCCTCCTGTTTGATCCAGGCCGCGTCGGCGGCGCCCGCCGGCCCGCCGGCGAACGACCACACCTGGGTGGCGCCGGTGTCCAGATGCATCGCGGTGGTCCGCCCGGAACAGCCGGCGGTGCGGTCGGTGACGCGGTGGAACGCCCGGGTCGCGGCGGCGTCGGTGGCGAACACCCCGACGGCCTGTTTGACCAGGTGGTTCTGGTCGGTGGCCGATGTCTGGGTGACCGCGCTGTTGTACGACGCCAGGTCGGGGTCGTTGTAGACCTCCGGCAGCCCGATGTCGGCCCAGTTGTTGCAGACCGGATCGTCCACCCAGTACCCCTGGTAGGGATAGCCGGACACCGATTCCCAGCCCATCGGGGCGCCGACGATGTTGCCGACCGACCCCTTCGGCAGCACCGCGTAGGACACCACGCCGGGTTCGGACGGTTTCGCCATTGCAACCGGAGCGACCGGGACGGCCGCCAGCCCGGCGACCACCAGCATCGCGGCGATACGCATTGCGCGCTTAGACCTTGGCCACCAGCGCGAAGTCACAGTTGCCGCGGATCGCCCGGGAGTACGGGCACATCTCGTGCGCCTCGGCCATCATCTCGTCGGCCTTGCCCTGCGGCACGCCCGGCAGGTAGCCGGTGATGGTGCCGGTCAGCCCGATCGAGTCGTCGAGGTCCTTGCCCAAGCCGACGGCGACGGTGACGGTGGCGTGCTCGTCGAGCATGACGACCGAGCGCTTGGCCACCAGCCGCAGCGCGCTGAGGAAGCAGGTGGCGTACGCGGCGGAGAACAGTTGCTCGGGGTTGATGCCGTCGCCCGGCCCGCCGAGTTCGCGCGGGTGGGCGGTTTTGAAGTCGATCAGGCCGTCCGCGGAGGTGACCTGTCCCCCGTCGCGGCCGTAACCGGCGGCGGTCGACTCTGCGGAGAAGATGACGCGCAGGCTCATGGCCACGATCATGCCAGGCCCGGGGTGGAGCCGTCAGCCGCGGTTGGCCGAAGACCCGCGGCCGCTGAATCAGCCACGACACCTTGCGCATTGATGGGGCCGCCGCCGGCGCAATCCGGCGTTCAGCCCTCCGGGGGTGATCCCCGGGACGTAGACTGACAGGGCGTCTTCCCAGGTCGGCCGGCCTACTTCGCGGCCGGATTCCAGTCCCTGCGGCACGGTCTGTCAGCGGTTCCCGACTTCGTGGGATGACTCGATCGTGAGGGGGCGGACATGTCCGTTGAGCGTATTCCGGCCGAGCAACTGCGCCCGGGCCAGCAATTCAAGACTCCCGACGGGCTGATCGCCTCGGTGGATCGCGTCTGTGTGGAGGGCCCGGCCAACGAGGTGGTGGTGGAGTACCGGTCGCCGAGCGTCACCGGCAGCGAGGTGTACCCGCCCGGCACGCTGATTCCGCTGGTCTGATCGGCCGCTGAACCCCCGGGCTCAGGCGCTGCGCCAGGCGGCACGCCAGTCGCGTTCCTCCTGCTGTTTGTCGGCGTACATCTGGGTCGACGGGGGGCTGAGCCGGATGTCGGGGTGCGGGTGGGCGAAGAAGTCGCCGAGGCCGCGGGTCGAGCGGTGGTCGCCGGTGTCGATGTAGCAGTAGCCGCGCCCGGACAGCGTCCCGGCCTGCGTGCTGCGGCCCAGGTGGTGCAGCACGCTGCGGGCGGCCGCCGCGGCGCCGTTGCGGGCGAAGGTCGCGGCCTTGGGCAGTGGGTGGCCGGACGACGACGCGATCACGGTGGTGTCGCCGACGGCCCAGATCCCCGGGTGCTCGGTCGCCATGGTCACCGGGTCCACCGCGATCCAGTCCGCGTCGCCGAGTTTGAGGGTGGGCTCGTGCGGCGGGATGAACACCAGCAGGTCATACCCGGTCGACGTCCCGTCGCGGAATTCGATCAGTCGGCCGTCGGCGTCGATGCGTGCGACGTCGTGTTCGCCGTGGAAGCCGATTCCGTTGGCGTTCAACATCTTCACCAGTTCCGGTCCGGCGTGCGGGCCGGCGGAGGGCATCGGGTTGCGTTCCGGGGTGTAGATCGCGATCTCGGTGGCGTCCCGGACGCCGGTGCTGCGCAGCAGATCCGCGGCGAGCAGAGTGCCCTCGTAGGGGGCGACCGGGCAGCGGTACGGCAGCGCCGTGATCAGGAAGACCAGCCGGCCGCCGGTGAAGGCCTGCAGTGCCCGGTGCGCGCCGGCCGCTGCGGCGGCACTGTAGTAGTGCACCGCCGTACCGCTGTCGACGGCGTCGCCGAGGCCGGGCACCCGGTCGATCGCGTTGCGGGCTCCGGTGGCGATGACCAGTGCGTCGAATCCGATGCGCCGGCCGTCGGCCAGTCCCACGGTGCGCCCGACGGGGTCGACGTCGCACGCGGACCCGGTGACGGTGCTGATGCCGGCGAGGGTGTCGGCGGCCGGCCGGATCGGGACGCTCGGCTCGTCGCGCCAGCCGCGCATCACCCAGGGCAGGGTGAATCCCAGGTAGTGGTCGAAGTCCTCGGCGACCAGGGTGATGTCGACGTCGGCGAGGTCCACGCCGGAGTCGCGGAGTTCCCGGACGACGCTGAGACCGCCGATACCGGCACCCAGGATGACGACATTGCTTGCCACTGCACGCTCCGTTCCGCTGAACTCAGCCCCGACTCCGAACCCCTCTGATACTATACCCCGTACGGTATCGGTCAAGTTTTGTGACAGCACAAACACCACGGCCGCCGCCCTTCGGGAGGGACGGCGGCCGTGGGGTCTGGGGCCGGGCGGTTACCGGCCGGGGCGAGCCGGCGGGGCCGGCGGCGCGGGCGGCGCCGGCGGTGTCGGCGCGGTCGCGGGCAGCTCATCCGGGCCGGGCATCATCAGCCCCGGACCCATCTCGTCCATCGGACCCCACCCGTGGTGCCCCTTGTGGAACATCGCGCCGGGTCCGTGGTGGCCGTGGTGGTGGCAGTGGTGGCCCTCGCCGCCCCGGAAGCCGCCACCGCTGGCCCAGACGCCGGCGAAGAAGATCGACGAGACGATGAAGACGATGCCGGCGACGATGACGACCCACGCGGCGAACCGGTAGAGCCAGTACGGCTTCGCCGGGGCGGCGGGCGGTGTCGAGGTGGTCGTGTCAGGTGTTTCGCTCATGGTTGGCATCATGCGGGACCAACCATCCGGCGCCGCTAGGTGGTAGCTGTGCGCCCGCTATGAGTGGGCGCCGCTAACGGATCGCCTCGGCCGCCGCCATCGCGGTGTCCACCCTGGTCAGCGCGGCGGGAAGGCCCGCTGCGACGCGGATCTCGGTGAACGCGTGGATCATCGCGTCGGTGACCTCGTGGGCGTCGCGCAGGGTGACGTCGTCGGTGAGCACCGAGATGTTGAGCTGGTCGACGTAGCTCCAGACCGTGATGTTCATGGCGCTGCCGGCGATCAGCGGCCCGACCGAGTAGAACTCCCGCAACATCGCGCCGCCGACATGACCGCGCTCCCGCGGCCCGGGCACGTTGGAGATCGTCAGGTTCTGCAGCGGGCTCTGCGACTTACGCGCCGACAGCCACCGGAACAGTCGCGGCGCGAAGGTCGGCGGCAGGTATTCCAGCCAGGACGCCAGCAGCCGCGGCCCCAGCAGCGTGAAGTCCTCCTTGGCGAACTGCGCGCCCAGCGAGGTCAGCCGCACCCGCTCCAGCGGGTCGTCCACCTGCACCGGCAGCGACACGTTCAGCGCACCCAGTTCGTTGCCGGAGAGCCGGTCCGGCGCGGTGTCCAGGCTCGCCGGCACCGACGCGATCACCGGCCGGTCCGCCCGCCCGTCGTAGCGCAGCATCAGCTCGCGCAGCGCCCCGGCTGCAGTGGCCAGCACCAGGTCGTTGATCTTGATCCCGAGCTGCTTCGCGGTCTGCTTGACGTCGACCAGCGCCAGCGTGGCACTGGCGAACTCCCGCCCCGGCGACAGCGTGTGGTTGAAGAACGTCGGCGCCGGGGAGAACCGGCCGGCCAGCTGCGGGTGCGGGCCGCGCCGCCGGGCCGCCCTGCGCAGCCGCCACACCCCCTCGCCGGTCTGGGCCAGCAGCCGCGGCAGCCCGGCGATCCGCCGCAGGTGGTCGGCGAACGCCACCGTCAGCAGCGCCCGCGCCGACGGCGGTGCGTCCGGTGGCGCCGGTTCCCGTTCGTCCTCGGCGGTGGCGGTGAACCGCATCGCCCGGGCCAGCAGGTTCGCCGACGCCACCCCGTCCGCCAGGGTGTGGTGGATCTTGACGACGACCGCCACCGAGCCGTCGGCCATGCCCTCCGCCACGTACATCACCCACAGCGGCCGGTCCCGGTCCAGCGGGGTGCTGGCGATCTCCCCGGTGAGCCGGTCGAGTTCGCGGCGCCCACCCGGGCTGGGCAGCCGGACGCTGCGCAGGTGGTAGTCCATGTCGATCGGGGCGTGCTCCAGCCAGACCGGGTGGTGCAGGTGCCACGGCACGTCGACGAGCTGGTAGCGGAACGGTTCGAGCAGATGCAGCCGCCGCCACAGCAGGTCGCGGAACAGGTCGAAGGTGAACTCACCGTTGAAGTGCGAGACGTCGATGACGCCGGTCTTGATGGTGTGGGTGTGCACGTTCGGGGTCTCGGTGTAGAGCAGCAGGGCGTCCATGCCGTGCAGTCGTTTCATCGCCCACCGCCGCTCGTCTCGCCGATGCCAACCAATTTAGCCGCGCTGACCTGCTGCGGCGTTGCTGTTGGGCTGGATAGCATCGAAGACCATGGCGGCGACGACGATGGCGGGTCGGCTGGCTCGGATTCGTGACATGGTGGCAACGCTGCGCCGGGCCGGGCTGATCGCCCCGCTGCGCCCTGACCGGTACGTGCGGATGATCGCCGCCATGCAACGCGAGAACCTGTCCACCACATCGGGTTTCGCCGCCGCGGCACGGCGGTGCCCGGACCGGCCGGGGCTGATCGACGAGTTGGGCACGCTGACCTGGCGGGAGCTGGATCGGCGCGCCGACGCGCTGGCCGCCGCACTGCAGGCCCTGCCGGGCGGGGCGCCGGCGGTCGTCGGGATCATGTGCCGCAACCATCGCGGTTTCGTCGAGGCGCTGGTGGCGGCCAATCGGATCGGCGCCGACGTGCTGCTGCTCAACACCTCGTTCGCCGGTCCGGCGCTGGCCGAGGTGGTGGCCCGCGAGGCCCCCGATGCCGTCATCTACGACGAGGAGTTCGGCGCAAGCGTCGAGCGGGCGTTCGCCGGGCTGCCGGACGCCACCCGGATCGTCGCGTGGACCGACAATCCGCAGCCGTGGACGGTCGAGGGCATGATCGCCGGGCACGACGGCAGCCGGCCCCACCGGCCCGGCCGCACCGGCAAGCTGATCCTGCTGACGTCCGGGACCACCGGAACACCGAAGGGCGCCAAGCGATCCGGCGGCGGCATCGGCGACCTGACGGCCACCTTGAAGCGCACCCCGTACCGGGCCGAGGAGACCACGGTGGTGATGGCGCCGATGTTCCACGCCTGGGGCTGGTCGCAGCTGGTGATGGCGGCGACGCTGGCGTGCACGATCGTCACCCAGCGCAGGTTCGACCCGGAGGCGACGCTGGCGCTGATCGACCGCTACCGCGCGACGGGGCTCTCCGTGGTGCCGGTGATGTTCGACCGGATCATGGAGTTGCCCGCTGACGTTCGCGCGAAGTACGACTGCCGGTCGCTGCGGCTGGCGGTGGCGTCGGGGTCGCGGATGCGCCCGGAGGTGGTGACGGCGTTCATGGATGCGTTCGGCGACGTGATCTACAACAACTACAACGCCACCGAGGCCGGCATGATCGCCACCGCGACCCCGGCCGACCTGCGGGTGCGCCCCGACACCGCGGGCCGCCCGGCCGAGGGCACCGAGATCCACATCCTGGACGCCGATTTCAACGATCTGCCGATCGGAGAGGTCGGCCAGATCTTCGTGCACAACACCACCGGTTTCGACGGGTACACCTCGGGGACCACCAAAGACTTCCACGCCGGGTTCATGGCGTCGGGCGACCTGGGCTACCTCGACGACGCCGGACGGCTGTACGTGGTGGGCCGCGACGACGAGATGATCGTCTCCGGTGGCGAGAACGTCTACCCGATCGAGGTGGAGAAGGTGCTGACCGGGCATCCCGCGGTCGCCGAGGCGACCGTGCTCGGCGTCGACGACGAGCAGTTCGGGCAGCGACTGGCAGCGTTCGTCGTGCCGCGACCCGGGGCGACCGTCACCGCCGACGAACTCAAGCAGCACGTGCGCGACAACTTGGCCGGCTACAAGGTGCCGCGCGAAGTCCTGCTGCTGGATCGGTTGCCGCGCAATGCAACCGGGAAGATCGTGCGCACCGACCTGTTGGCCCGCATCAACCCCTGAGCCGTCTCAGCCGATGACCGGGAATCCGCGGTGCGCGGCCAGGTCGTCCAGTGCCCGCTGCATCCGGGTGCGCACCTCGTGATCCACTTCGTCGATCACCGGGTCCGGTCCGAATTCGCGTTCGAGATGGATCGGTTCCAGGATGCGGGTGACGATCTTGGACGGCATCGGCAGGTTCGGGGCGAACCCACTGGACAGCCCGAACGGGAACCCGACGACGATCGGGCAGACCTTGAGCCGCAGCAGGGTGTCCAGTCGCAGCAGGCGGGCCAGCCACTCACCGCGGGACAGGATCAGGAATTCCTCCTGCCCGCCGATGCTGACCACCGGCACGATCGGCACCCCGGCCTCCAGGGCGATGCGCACGTAGCCGGTGTGGCCGGCGAAGTCGATGCGGGCGGCGTCGCGGGTCGGCCGGAACACGTCGTGGTCGCCGCCGGGGAACACCATCGTCGTCGCACCGGAGCGCAGCGCGGCCAGTGCGTTGTCCCGGTTGGCGGGCAGGAACCCGGCCCGGCCCAGCACCGATCTCCCGGCCAGCAGCAGTCCGTCGTGGGCGAGGACGTAGAACGGTCGCCGGCCACCGAACCGGTCGTGGAACGCGACCGCGACCACCGGGACGTCCATCGGCACCATCCCGCCGGAGTGATTGGACACCAGCAGCGACCCACCAGGCGGAATGTGCTGCAGCCCTTGCACATCGGAGCGGAAATAGTATTTGACGGCCAGTCGCAGCAGCGGCATCAACCGGTCCACATAGGCCGCGTCGCGCAGCGCCAGCCAGCTGACACTGTCCGCGGGGCCTGCCATCGGGCGCGTCAGCTCGCGGTGGCCCGGCGGCGACGGCGGCGGCCATTCGCGCGGGCCAGCACCGACTCGACCGCGGTGTGCAGTCCCGGGGTGAACGCCTCGTGCCCCAGGGTGCAGCAGGCGTGCCCGGCGTCGACGGTGATGACCTCGGCGCCGGGGATCTGCTCGGCCATCCAGCGCTGGTGCCGCGGTGAGATGAACTTGTCCCGCGCCGGGATCAGCACCGCGGTGGGCACGTCGATCTCGGCGAGCCAGGACCGTGAGTCGAAGCGGACGATCTCGGCCAGGGTGCGCAGCATCGCGCCGGGGCTGGTCGCGCGGAATTCGCCGAACGCCCACAGGTAGGGGTGCGGGACTTCGGCACCGGCTTCGGCGGGGGCGGCCGGGGCACCCGCTTGCGGGCTGAACGCCTCCAGCACTCCGGCGAACAGGCTGGTGCCGATCCGCATGGGCAGGCCCTCGGCGAACGTCGCCGCACCCGCGCAGAGCACCAGCGCGTCGACCCGGTGCCGGTGTCGCCGCCAGGCCAGTTGGGCGACCAGCGATCCCATCGAGAACCCGACCGGGATGAACGTGTCGATGCCCAGCGCGTCGGCGAGTGCCACCGCGTCGTCGGCGGAGTCCTCCAGCAGCAGCCGCGGCGAGGCGATGCCCGCGCCGTGGCCGCGCATGTCGAAGATCACGACCCGGCCGAAGCGTCGCATGGTCTCCAGAGACGGATACCAGGTGAGCATGCCGGTGCAGGCCACCGAGTGCAGCATCAGGAACGTCGGCGCCTTGCGCGGTCCCTTGACCGGGCCGGTGTCCAGGACGTAGGTGCTGCCGCGACCGGGGAGTTCGATGGTCCGCCCAGCCAACTGTTCGCGAGGCGCAGCCACGTCGGGCAGGCTCGCCCGGAGTGCCGAGGGCAAGCCGAACATAACGTTGATTATGCCATTGAAGCATGGGCGAGGCGGCTGATACGCGCAACGACGCGGGCCCACCCGGCGGGATACGCCGGATGGGCCCGAGACGGTGTGGATCAGGGTCAGAACTTGAGCAGGTTGCCGAGGCCGCTGAACAGGCCACTGATCGTCTTGGTGAGACCGCTGAGCAGACCGCCGCTGCTCTGGCCGCCGGTGAGGCCGCCGACCGTGTTGGTCACGGTGCCCGTGACATTGCCCAGCGTGTTGTCGACAGTTCCGGTCACATTGCCCACCGTGTTGCCGACGGTGCCGGTGACATCGCCCACCGTGCTGGTGACGGTGCCGGTGACATCGCCCACCGTGCTGCTCACCGGGTCGCTCGGGGTGGTGCCACCAGCCGGGGTTCCGGCGTTGCCGCCGGGCAGGCTGACGACACTCGGTCCGGTGGCGCCCGGATCACCGGCGCTGCCTGCAGCACCCTCGCCGCCCGCAGCACCGGTGCCCTCGGCGCCGACGCCGCCGGCACCGCCGCTACCGCTGTCACCGGCCGCACCGCCGGCACCGCCCGCACCACCGGAATCACCGGTGGAGATCACAGCCGCGCCGCCGTTACCGCCGTTGCCGCCGTCACCGGCCGCACCACCGTCACCGCCCGCGCCACCGACACCGGCCACCGAGGTGCCACCGACGCCGCCGGTCGCACCGTCACCACCGGCGCCACCGGTGCCACCGGCCTGGCCGGCGCCGAGCAGCGAGCTGGCACCCAGGCCGCCGACGCCACCGTCACCGCCGGCACCGCCGACGCCACCGGCGCCACCGGTCGCGGTCCCCAGCGCCGCACCACCCGCGCCGCCGACACCGCCGTCACCGCCGAGGCCGCCGTTGCCGGCATGGGTGACCGTAATGCCCGCGAGGCTGAGCGTGCCGAGGGCTCCGGCGCCGCCGGTCCCGCCCGCACCGCCGGTGCCGCCGACCCCGCCGTTGCCGTCACCACCACCGACACCGGACTGGCCGAAGAAGCCGCCCTGACCCGCCGCGCCACCGGCGCCGCCCTCGCCACCGGTACCACCGGCCGCACCGTCGCCGCCCTTGCCGCCGTCGCTGAGGATGCCGGGCATCCCGCTACCGCCCTCGCCGCCGGTACCGCCCTGGCCACCGACACCGCCGACGCCACCGTTACCGCCGTCGCTGAAGAAGCCCGTCCCGGCACCGCCGGCACCGCCGACGCCGCCTTCGCCACCGGTGCCACCGGCGGTCGCCGCGGTGAGCGTGGTGCCGAGCAGGCCGGCCTGGCCGGTCGAGCCCAGGCCGCCGACGCCGCCCGCACCACCGTCGCCACCGTCGCCGCCGAACAGGCCGCCGGAGCCGCCCACGCCACCGGCTCCACCGTTGGAGTTGGCCAGCCCCAGCGAGGTCAGCAGGCCGCCCGTGGCCCCGGTACCACCGGCACCGCCCTCGCCGCCGTCACCGATGAAGCCGCCCGCGCCGCCGGCACCGCCGTCGGCGCCCAGGCCGCCGGTGCCGCCGTCGCCGCCGTTACCGCTGCCGCCGCCGGCCCCGCCGACGCCACCGGCGTGCCCGGCGACGGTGGAGTCCCAACCGTTGCCGCCGTCGCCGAAGATGATGCCGCCCTGACCACCGTCGGGGTGCAGTTCGGTGCCGTCGATGCCGTTACCGATCAGCGGGCGGTCCATCGTCGCCAGGAACGGCTGGTTCATCGTGGCCAGCCACGACGAGTTCTCCGAGATGTAGTCCTGCTCGAAGCCGTGCAGCGCCTGGTAGAAGTCCTGGAACAGGCTGCCGTCGGCCGCGCTGCCGGACACGGCGCTCGGGTCGAGGGAGTCCAGGCCGGGGACCTCGGCGCTGCCGGACAGCGCGCTCGGGTCGAACGAGTCCAGGCCCGGGATGTCGGTGTTCCCCGCCATCGCACCCGGGTCGATGAAGTCGATCAGGTCGTCGAAGCCGAAGTCGGCGTTCGCCGGGGCGATACCGCCACCCAGTCCGGCCAGGCCGATGCCGGCCGCCAGCGACGAGGCGGCCGCCAGGCCGCGGACGGAGAAGCCCGGCCCCTGCCGGTCGGTGCTGCTGTGATTACGGCGCGCGTCCATACGCTGAACCATGATTATCCCCCAGATACCTTTCGTCGCGGTTCTCCCTGGAACCTCAGAGAAACTATGACTCTCGGTATGTTGAGGTCAATTTGAGAGCTGGACTGTACGGAATCTGCCAGGAACAACCGGGCCGGTTGGCGTCACGACCACGGCTTGAACGGGTTCACCGCGAACTGGATCACCCGGTACGGCGCCCGCTCCCGCGGCGTGGTGTTCCATTGGCTGACGAAAATCCGCAGCTCATCGAGGGTGGATCCCGGCGAGATGTAGCCGCCGTAAGGCTGCGCCAGGGTGTTGTCGAACGGTGCCGGCAAATTCTCGGCCGGCTCCGGCCAGTCCGCGTGCCGCACCACGGTTGTTACCGGGGCACTGCCCAGGAGCGTCGGCTCGTACGCCACCCGGACCTCCATGTCGCCGGTGGTGCCGTTGAAGTAGGACAGCACCGGCTTGCCGTCGACCTGACGCAGGCTGAGCTCACCGACCGGGTCCCCCCACAGCGGCGTCGGCTTGTGCCCCCACCCGGCGCCGGCCGCCCAGCCCTGCCAGGCGGACCGGTCGGTGAACTTCGCCGGGGCGACCCGGTACAGCGTGACCGGTGCGCTGCGATCGAAATTGTTCGCGACGAGGTAGACCCATCCGGTGGCTGACTCCGGGGTGGGGATCGGGTCGTAGTAGCCGCTGATCTGGGACTGCCCGGAATCCTGGTAGGCCCCGTCGCGCACCGAGCCGGCGACCGTCGGCCAGCCGTCCTGCGCCGGGTCGGCTTTCACCAGCCGCGACGTCTGCGGCTTGAGCATCTTGGTGGTGGTCACCATCAGGTAGTTGGTGCGGTTGATCGAGATCACTCCGGCCGGCAGCTGGGAACACCCGGGCGGAGCCGGGTCGGCCAGCAGCGGCCGGCGCGCGCCGCTCACCCCGACATAGCGGATCCCCGCGGGGTCGTCGACCGAGTCCGGATCCACCCGCAGCGCGATCGGCGAATACCAGCCGCCGTAGCCGACCCCCTGCCCGGCGAAGGAGTCCCCGCAGATCTGCAGCACCGCGCTGGGGAACTCCATGAACTCGCACAGGTCGGTGGCGCCGATCCCGTAGTCGGCGGTGGCGGTTCCGGTGCCGGCGCTCGGACCGATCCGCATCACCTGCCCCTCGGCCAGCGGCCACAGCACCGGCCGCGGCATCGGCGAGGGCGGATCGGCACGCACCGGACACGGCGTCACCAGCGCCGTCAGCAGCAGCATCGGGAGAGCCAGCCGGATCCGGCACCGGCCCACCCGGCGGGTCACCGTGCGGCGGCGAGCAGTTCGGCGATCTGAATGGTGTTGAGCGCCGCGCCCTTGCGCAGGTTGTCGCTGGAGACGAACAGTGCCAGCCCGCGCCCGTCCGGCACCCCGGGGTCGACCCGGATGCGCCCGACCAGCGAGTCGTCGACGCCGGCGGCGGCCAGCGGGGTCGGCACGTCCACCAGCTCCACCCCGGCCGCGTGGGACAGCAACTCGGTGGCGCGCTCCGGGGAGATCGGCCGGGCGAACTCGGCGTTGATCGACAGCGAGTGCCCGGTGAACACCGGCACCCGCACGCAGGTCCCGCTGACCAGCAGGTCGGGGATGCCGAGGATCTTCTGGCTCTCGAACCGCAGTTTCTGGTCCTCGTCGGTCTCGCCGGAGTCGTCGTCGACGTAGCTGCCCGCCAGCGCCACCACGTTGAACGCGATCGGCGCGACGTACTTGTTCGGCGCCGGGAAGTCCACCGCGCCGCCGTGGTGCACCAGGCCCTCGGCGCCGTCGGACACCGCGCGCACCTGCGACGCCAACTCCTGCACGCCGGCCAGCCCGCTGCCGGAGACCGCCTGATAGGTGGAGACGATCAGCCGGGTCAGGCCCGCCTCGTCGTGCAGCGGCTTGAGCACCGGCATCGCCGCCATCGTGGTGCAGTTCGGGTTGGCGATGATGCCCTTCTTCAGCGGCAGCGCGTCGAGCACGTCGCGGGTGAAGTTGACCTCGGACACCACCAGCGGCACATCCGGATCCTTGCGCCACGCCGACGAGTTGTCGATGACGGTCACCCCGGCGGCGGCGAACCGCGGCGCCTGCACCTTGGACATGGCACCACCGGCGGAGAACAGTGCGATGTCCAGCCCGGACGGGTCGGCGGTCTCGGCGTCCTCGACGACGATCTCGGTGCCGCGGTAGGGCAGGGTGCGTCCCGCCGAGCGCGACGACGCGAAGAACCGCACGGTGTCGGCCGGGAAGTCACGCTCCGCCAGCAGGGTGCGCATGACCTGGCCGACCTGGCCGGTGGCCCCCACCACTCCGATGGAAACCATTAGCGGCCCGTCCCGCCGTACACGGTGGCCTGTTCGTCGCTGCCCAGGCCGAACGCCTCGTGCAGCACCACCACGGCCTTGTCCAGGTCGGCTTCGGCGACCAGCACCGATATCCGGATCTCCGAGGTGGAGATCAGGTCGATGTTGATGCCGGAGTCGGCCAGCGTCTCGCAGAACGTCGCCGTCACACCGGGGTGGCTGCGCATCCCGGCGCCGATCAGCGACACCTTGCCGACCTTGTCGTCGTACAGCACCTCTTTGAAACCGATGTCGGCACTGAGGGATTCGAGCTTGGCGACGGCGGCGGGCCCGTTGTCGCGCGGGCAGGTGAAGGTGATGTCGGTCTTGCCTCCCTCCACCTTGGAGACGTTCTGCAGCACCATGTCGATGTTGATGTCGGCGTCGGCGACGGCGCGGAAGATCTTGGCCGCGTAACCGGGCAGGTCGGGGATGCCGACGACGGTCACTTTGGCTTCGCTCTTGTCGTGTGCGACTCCGGTGAGGATGGCGTCTTCCATGGGGATGTCCTTGATCGATCCGGAAACGATGGTGCCGGGCTTGTCCGAGTACGACGACCGGACGTGAATCGGCAGGTGGTAGCGGCGGGCGTACTCCACGCAGCGCAGCATCAGCACCTTGGCGCCGCAGGCGGCCAGTTCGAGCATCTCCTCGAAGGTGACCGTGTCCAGCCGCTTGGCGTTCGGCACGATCCGCGGGTCGGCGCTGTAGATGCCGTCGACGTCGGTGTAGATCTCGCAGACGTCGGCCTTCAGCGCCGCCGCCAGCGCCACCGCGGTGGTGTCGGAGCCACCGCGGCCCAGCGTGGTGACGTCCTTGGTGTCCTGGCTGACGCCCTGGAAACCGGCGACCAGCACGATCTGATCCTCACCGAGGGCGGCCTGCAGCCGACCCGGGGTGACGTCGATGATCTTGGCCTTGCCGTGGGCGCCGGTGGTGATCACCCCGGCCTGCGAACCGGTGAAGGAGCGGGCCTGGCAGCCCAGTTCCTCGACGGCCATCGCGACCAGCGCGTTGGAGATCCGTTCCCCAGCGGTGAGCAGCATGTCCAGCTCGCGAGCCGGCGGGGCCGACGACACCTGCTGAGCCAGGTCCAGCAGCTCATCGGTGGTGTCGCCCATCGCCGAGCAGACCACGACGACGTCGTTGCCGGCCTGTTTGGTCGCGACGATGCGCTCAGCGACCCGGCGGACCCGGTCGGCGTCGGCCACCGACGATCCGCCGTACTTCTGTACGACGAGCGCCACTATATTGATCCCTTCCCGGTCAGGGTCGAAGTTCAGAACAGGATACGTGGGCCACTGCGCGCCGCACGAAGCCGCTGACCTGAGGTATGGGATATCGCCCGGAACGCCTATCGCGGTGAGCTGCGCAACAGCCGCTACATGGCGAGCCGGTCCGCCCAGGCGTGCACCTCGGTGTCGCTGCCGATCAGTTGGCTTCGCAGTTCCAGCTGCGGCGTGTACAGCGACCCGACCCACTGGCCCGCCTCGAAGTCGACCCGCAGCACGGATCCATCGGGTTGCCGGTGATGCCCCGTGGGCATCAGCATCGCGTGCTCTAGGTACGACATGTGCGGGCTCCCTTCCGATTTCGCATCCCTGCGATCGATTAGGCGCCCATCTGCCTCCTGGCACAAGATCGCGGTCCACTGACTGGACCGGCGTGCCGAACGCATTCGTCGTGACGGATCACCAGGCGACGGTGTCGGTGTTCGTCCAGCGGACACCGGTCTCGTCGTCGGGGTCGGGCAGGCTGTCGGTGGCCGAAATGCACAGCGACCCATGCGGTGTCGGCGCCGGGATTCCGATCGCCAGCGCACCGGACCGGTCGGCGTCCTGTTGGACGAAGGTGCTGGTCCCATCCGGGCCGATCATCCGGATGGTCACCTCGGAGCCCGGCAGGAAGCCACGGCCGGTGACGAGCAGTTGCGGTGTCATCGCCCGGGCCGTGATCGTGGGCCCGTTACCGGCGGCCCCCATGTCCTCGCTCCAATCCGGCGGGCGGACTCTCCTGCCACACCCCGATTGGACGCTCACGCCGCCCACTTCGGCAACACCTCAGTCCGGTCAGCGGACCGGCGCGCCGTCGCAGGCGCGGCCGATCTGCTCGGCGGCGGAGATCACCGCATCCTTCAACCTTGGCGGCACAACGGCTTCCACGACGATCGCACCCACCGCCGCGGCGGGCAGCCCGTCGGACCGCCGCACCGGCGCGGCGATCCAGCCGAAGCCGCCGGTGGCGCCCCGATCGTCGGCAACCACTTCCCGCCAGCCCGGCAGGTCCGACGGGCGCCGCCACCGGCACGCCGGAAACCCAGGACCGTCGGTGTCGTAGCAGGCCAGCAGCGCCCGGCCGATCGCGGTGCGCGGAAGCCGGACCGCATCCAAATCGACCGGCGGCAGCCAGGATTGGCTGCGGCCCACGGTGGCGGTCACCAGATGGCCGCGGCCCTCGCAGAGCACGTACACCGCTGCGGCGGTCTGGGCGAGCGCCGCCAGTGTGCGGACCCAGGCGTAGGCGGCCTGGCGGAGTTGGGGGTCCGGCTGCCAACAGCGCCCCAGTCGGGCCACGGCCGGACCGATGAAATAGCGCTGCCCGATGCGCTGCACCGCATCGACGCTGACGAGTTGCTCCGCAAGGCGGTGGACGGTGGACTTCGCCAGCCCGGTCTGGTGGGCGAGGTCGGTCAGACCAAGCCCGGCGTCGGCGTGCCCGAGCACGTCGAGAATCTCGAACGCTCCGGTGAGCACGCCGCGGTGGCAGCCGGCGATCTCGGTGAGCGCATTCATCTGCAGGCCTTCCTCGGCCACTGTATTTTTGACGGCAACGTCAAATGGGCCGGCCTCACAACTGGTCGTCGGACTCACCCCTTACCCCTGGTCACGACTCGCGGGTTGCGACTCGCTTTTCTTATGTTCAAGTGACGTCGAAAGGTGTCTACTTGACGTATGACTTCGTGATTAACATCGTGATTGCAGCAGGTCCAGATTGAGGTGTCATCAGACGAACGGATGAGATTGGACCACTGACTGGCTACCGCCGAGTAAGGCGCAGAGGTATTTACATGTCCGTTAAATTAGAGAGTTTTTCGACGCTGATCGCGTCTATTTACGAAGCTGCACTAGACTCCTCTCTCTGGGAGAGGACACTTATCGGACTGATCGATGCTTTCGGTGGCAACGGGTGCGCGTTGCTCACCGCCCAGCCGGACAGCGGGCCCGCCCTGTTCCACGTCGTCGACGAGCCACCCGACACGGCGCCCGACTACGCCGGCTACTACCACCGGATCGACCCGGCCGCAGCCGCCATCGAACGGTCGCCCGCCGGCACCGTGCTCAGCCTGTCCGAGACCCTGCCCGCCGACGTCCGCCCGCGCAGCGAGTTCTTCGTCGACTGGTGCACACCCAACAACGTCGGTGACGCGATCTTCGCGCGCTTCACCGATACTGCCGAACAGCCGTGCTGGCTGGTGGTCGCCGGGGGGCTAAACGGCCGGCCGATCGCGGACCACAAGCGCATCCGGCTGATGCGACTGCTGGTGCCGCACCTGCAACGTGCCACCCACACCAGCATCTCGCTGGCCGCGCAGCATCAGCAGAGTTGCCGGCTGACCGGTGACGTCCTCGAACAGTGCCCGCGCCCGGCGGTGGTGCTGGGCCGCGACGGAGTGGTGCTGGCTGCCAACGGCCCCGCGATGACACTCCTGGCCTGCGCCGACGGCCTGCGCATCGATCACCTCGGGCGCCTGGAGGCGGTGGCCCCGGAGGCCCACACCACCCTGGTCCGGCGGATCACGATGGCCGCCGGTTCCGCCGGGCCGACCCGCTCGGGCGCCAGGTTCGCCGTGCCCCGCCCCTCGGGGCGCAGCCCGTACCGCGTCGAGGTGCTGCCACTCGGTGACGCCGCCGCACCCGCTGTGCTGGTCGCGATCGTCGACCCCGCCGGTCAGCCCGAACTGCACCAGCAGTTCTGGCGGCAGCGCTTCGGCCTGACCGCCACCGAATCCACGGTTGCGGCGGCCCTGGTGCACGGTCACGGCCTGCAGTCCGTCGCCGACCAACTCGGGGTCTCGCTGTCCACGGTGCGCACCCACCAGCAGCACATCTTCCAGAAGACCCAGACCCACCGCCAGGCGGAACTGGTGCGGCTGCTGCTGACCAGCAAGTGACCGCCCGGCCGCTCAGGCCCAGCTGGAGCCGACCGCGGAATCGGTGCCGGCCATGCTGTCACCGGCGTTCTGCACCTTGGCGCCGTGCGCGTTGGCCTGTTCGTAGATCACCTGGAAGTTGCGGCCGAGCGCCGCGATGAACTCCTGGCAGGCCGCCGATCCGGCGCCGCCCCAGAAGTCCCCGGCCGCAACGACATCGGAGATGATGGCCTGATGCTCGGCCTCCAGGGCGGCGGCCTGAGCGCGGATGGTGGCGCCGTGGGCGTCGACGTCGCCGAACAGATAGTTGATCGTCATCGTGGTCCTCCTTCGATGAATCCAGCGCCGTCAGCTGCCCAGGGCCTGGCGCGAGGCCAGTTCCTGCTGCTCGTAGTTGTTGGCGTCGCGGATCAGCCCGTCCCGCACGCCGTGCAGCATGGTGACGATGTTGCGGAATGCCTGCCCCATCTGCCCCATGGTGTCGTAGGAGGCCGCCTGCGCGGCCCCACCCCAACCGGTGCCGGCGATGTTGGTCGACGACGCCCACATCGCGCGGGCCTCGTCGTCGACGGTCTGGGCGTGCACGTCGAATCGGCCTGCCATCGCCCGCATCTGATCCGGGTCCGTCATGAATCTCGTTGCCATGTCAGGGTCTCCCTTCCCTTGCGCTACCCAATGATCGGGAAGCGTGGAACGACGAGCGTGCGCAGCAGTTCCGGCTTCGACGGGGCCGCAACCCCGGTGCCGCCGTGGGCGCCGGCCCCGGTCCAGGGCATTCCGTAGGGGAACGGCGAGGTGGAGCCACCCGCCTCGGCCGCGCCCACACTGGACGCCAGGACCGCCGAGCTGACCGGAGGTGGCGCGGCGGCCACCCAGGTCGGCGGGACCGACAAGCCGTTGATTCCGGCCGCCTGACCCAGGGTCGCCGTCGCCGCCGGTACCGCTGCGGCTGCCGCGGGAATGCCGTGTCCCAGGCTCGCCAGCCCGGCCAATCCCGGCGCCAGCACCCCGGTGGCCGAGCCCAACGCATGGGCGCCGGCGGCACCGGCCATACCTGCGGCGGCCCCCAACCCCGTCAAACCGCGGCCGATCAGCGTGCTCATGATCGAGCTCAGCGGCATCGTCGCCATAGACATCGGGTACATCAGCGGAGTCAGGTAGGACAGCGCCGACAGACCGGACGCCGCGGACTGCGGCGCCGAACCCGTCGACGGTGCCGTCGAAGCCGCTGCCACCGTTGAAGCCGCGTGGGTCGCCGCGGTCGACGGCACCGCGGCGGCCGACGCCGCCACCGCCGCCGGGTTGGCGGTGTGCGGCGCCGAACCGAAGGGCGGCAGCGTCGAGGAGGCCCCCGACGAGGACGCCTGGTAGCCGTACATCGCCGAGGCATCCTGCGCCCACATCTCGCCGTAGTGCGCCTCGGTGGCCTCGATGGCCGGGGTGTTCTGCCCCAGGGCGTTGGTGGCCACCAGCGACAGGTACAGGCTGCGGTTGGCGGCGATCAGCGGCGGCGGCACCGTCATCGCGTACGCCGTCTGATAAGCGGCCGCAGCAAGTTTCGCCTGGGTGGCGGTGAGCTCGACCTGCCCGGCGGTTGCCCGCAGCCACGCCACGTACGGCGCGACCGCACCGGCCATCGCCATCGCCGCCCTACCCAGCCACGCACCGCTGGTCAGCCCGGCGACCACCGAGGCGTATCCGGCCGAGGTGGCGTGCAGGTCGGTCGCCAGGTTGTCCCAGGCCGACGCCGCCGCCAGCAGCGGTGTAGCGCCGGCGCCGGTGTACATCCGCCCGGAGTTGATCTCCGGCTGCAGCATCCCGAAGTCGATGAACACCTGAGTCTCCTAACCGCCGACCGTCCAGCGCGGCAGCACGCTGGGTCGCATCTCGTAGCGCGCCGGGGTCGAACCGGCGTTCCGTCGGCCGTTGTGCGCCACCGGTATGCCGAACGGTGCACCCGCTGAGCCCGCCTGTCCCACAAGCGGATTAGCCACTGGCAGCGCGGCCGGCGTCGAACCCGTGGTAAGCGGGGCCGTCACCGTCACCCACCGCGGCGGCACCGACAACTTGCCGACCAGGGTGGCGCGCCCGATCCCCGCCGACGGTGATGGCGCCGCCGGCGGCGTGTAATGCGGGTTCGCCAGGGCGACGAGCCGCAGTACGTGCCCTGGGCCATGCCCGGTCGGGCTTGGCCCGTGCCCCGCGGACCCCAACCGGCCGGCTGCCGGGGCCGCCATGCCCATCGACATCATCCGGGTGACCAGTGCGCTCATCGGCGACACCACCAACCGGGCCAGAATCATCGCCGGGTACATCAACGTGCTCAGTGACGACAGCGCACCCAGCGACGATGCGGCCGGTGTTGCCGCTGCCGCCGTCGCGGCCGACGACGCCGCAGATCCCGCGGAGCCCGCCGAACCGGCCGTCGCCGCCGCTGCCGAGGACGGCCCCGGCCCGGTGGCCGTGGTGGGCGCCCCGCTGAATCCGGGCAGCGTCGACGTGGCCGCGGCACACGCCGCGGCGTAGCCGTACATCGCGGTGGCGTCCTGGGCCCACATCTCGGCGTAGTGCGCTTCGGTCGCCGCGATGGCCGGGGCGTTCTGGCCGAAGAAATTGGTGGCCACCAGCATCATCAGCAGCGCGCGGTTGGCGGCGATGATCGGCGGCGGAACGGTCGCCGCGAACGCCGCTTCGTAGGAGGTCACCGCCGCCTTGGCCTGTGCGCCCGCCAATTCGGCCTGCCCGGCGGTCGCGTGTAGCCAGGCCACGTACGGGGTGGCGGCGGCCACCATGGACATCGCGGACGGCCCCCGCCAGGTGTTGGTGATCGCGGAGAGCACCGAACCGTAGGCGGTTGCTGTGCCGTACAGGTCGGCGGCCAGCGCGTCCCAGGCCGCCGCGGCGGCCGCCATCGGTCCCGGGCCTGCCCCGGTGTACATCAGCCCGGAGTTGATCTCGGGCATGAGTGCCCCGAAATCCGGCAGCACGCCCAGGCTCACGGCGGATCACTCCCTCAGCTGGTCGCGACCGCGTTGGCCGCCTCGGTGGCGGCGTAAGAGCCCGCACCGGCGGTCAGCGTCGCCACGAACAGGTCGTGGACCGCCAGAGCCTGCGCGCCGACCTGCTGATACAGCGAAGCGTGCGCGGAGAACTGCGCCGCGGTTAGCACCGAAACCTCGTCGGCGGCAGCGGGAATCAGCATGGTTGTCGGCGCCGCCGCCGCGAGGTTGTGCGCGGCCATCAGCGACCCGATGCCGTGCAGATCGCCAGCCGCCGACAGCAGCATCTCGGGCTCTGTTGTTACATACGACATCTGGGACTCCTAGGTTGTGCCGGCATTGCTGGCGGTCGCCGGGTATTCGCTCAGCCTGGCCGCCATCCGACTGGCGGGGACTGCCCCACCCGCCAGTCGGATGACGTCTTCAGACCGCATATCGATCACTCCCCCAACGACACTCGGCTTCGATCACGACTCATTGCGCGTCATCGGTCGAGGTCTTGACAAGACCGCGGTCCGCTCAGCGGACCAGCGCCCGATCCGGTCGACACTCCGGTCCGCTCAGTGGACCGCGCTCTTGTGCCCACGCATCGCTGCGGTTTGTGATGCCCCTGTAACACCCACGCGGGAAGACTCGCAGCACGACGTCTGGTTGACCGGCTAATCATCTTGGCCGTCAATCACTTCCACGCACGGCCACGGGCGACGCCGCACCGAACAAGGAGAATCGTCATGATGATCACCCACCGCACCGCGTTGCGTCGCGGTCTTGTCGCGGGAGTCTTCGCCGCTGGCCTCGCAGCCGCCGGACCCGCGGGCCTGGCATTCGCCGACGACGTCAACGCCTACGGCTTGTCGGACAGCAACGTGCTGCAAGTCGACTTCGGCTCGACGCAGTGGACCTGGACCGACACGACGCCGCTGAACGCGTTCGTCGCGGTCGACACCACGACGGACAAGTCGGTTCCGGTGTTCAACTTCGCGACGGTTCAGGAAGCCACGACCACCCTGCCGACAGGCGAGCAAGCATACGGCTACGCCGACGAGAACCAGCTGACGGTTTTCCAGGGAGCCACCGCCTCGGTGCAGACCTCCAGTAGCGAGATCATGTACGGCACTGACTCGAACGACGGCATCAGCACGTTCACCTTCGACCCGTTCTCCTCGTCGGTCGAATCCGGCATCCCGGTGGGGGACGTCCTCCCGTCCGAACCGGCACCGCCGGCCTGATCTAGCCGGGTGCGTTGAGCAGCCATCCCACGACCGGCCACGCCCTCGGGTGTGGCCGGTCCGCCATCCGCACAGTCCGGCAGATCGTCGACCGTCGCCGGTCAGTTCTGCGAGTTGCCGCCGCCGCCCCAGTTGCCGTGCCAGCCGTCGTTACCCCAGCCGTTGCCCTGGTTGTTACCCCAGCCGTTGCCCCAGCCGCCGCCCCAGTTGCCACCCCAGCCGCCGTTGCCCCAGTACCGGTGGCCGCCCCAGTGGCCGCGGCCCAGGGGCGCGATGTGTGGATCCGGGCTGGAAACGTCGCCCGCACCGGGCAGTACCGTTGCCGTGGCGGCGACAGGCACCGTCGCGTGCGCCGACCCGACGGGGCCGGACAGCACGCCGAGCACGCCGGCGCCGAGCACGCCGACCACTGCGCTGACCGCGCGGGCATGTGATCGCGACATCGTCAACTCCTTCATACGACTTGGAACCGACAATAGCCCCAGCCGTCGCCTAAACTCGGCCGATGGCATCTCGGGTATTCACCAGGGGCAGAAGCGTTTCGTTGGCGCTCGGCGCCGGTGTCTTCCTCGCGGCGTGCGGCCACGCGGCGACGCACGACGAGTCCGGCCCGTCCGCGGCACAATCCCCGTCGTCAAGCGCCGCGTCGACGGCAGCGGCGGGGCCCTACGACATCGCCCGGGTCACCACCGTGGAGAACGACTTCCCGCAGGGTTTCACGGTCAACACCCACCAGCCGAAGACCCTCGACCAGCAAGACGTCGACAAGTCCGGCGTGAGCACCCTGACCCACGCGACGTTCGATCCGCCGCAATGCCTCGCCGCGATCCTCCCGCCGTACGCCGACCCGTCAGCCGGCACCCGAGCGGCCGGGATCGACGCCGAGGGCGACCACGGAAGCATCGACGTGGTGGCGTTCCAGTCGCCCACCCCGATTCCGGTGGGACAGCCGCCGGCCGGGTGTGACCGGGTTGCGATCTCCGGTTCACCGGAGGTGGCCGGGACCGCCGAGGCCATTCCTGCGCCCCGGATCGAGGGTGCCACCACGACCGCGATGAAACTGACCGCCGACCACGAGGACCCCGAGTACATCTTCACGGCGGCACTCGATGAGCACACCAGCGTCGTCGTCCGCGGTGGTGCCGACGCAGACGCCGACCCGCAACAGCTGATGTCCGACCTCCTGGTCAAGGCCACCGCCGCGGTTCGCGGCCGGTAGCCGGCTGCGCTGGTCGACCACCGCTCCCTCCGCACGGGCCGACGCGCTAGAATGCCTGACATGCTGCGCGCGCTCCTGCTCGGACGCCGCGACGGGGTCTGACCAGGACCGGCTTCCCGTCGCGGGTTTCGCCGATGCGCCGGTCTGCAGTCCATCTGACTCACCGGAGCGAACATCGTGACCACTTCCCCCAGCCCGGACGCCTACTCGTCCGCCCGCACCATCACCAAGCCCGCCGGACCGCCCGGGATCAACCAGCCGGTGTGGAACACCCAGCGCGGGTCGTTCATGCCGGTGCACCGGTACCGCAGCTTCACCGACGAGGTCGAGCACATCAGCCTGCCGGACCGCACCTGGCCGGACCGCGTCATCGACACCGCCCCGCTGTGGGGGGCGGTCGACCTGCGTGACGGCAACCAGGCGCTGATCGACCCGATGAGCCCGGCCCGCAAACGCCGGATGTTCGACCTGCTGGTGAACATGGGCTACAAGGAGATCGAGGTCGGCTTCCCGTCGGCCAGCCAGACCGACTTCGACTTCGTCCGGGAGATCATCGAGGACGGCGCGATCCCCGACGACGTCACCATCCAGGTGCTGACCCAGTGCCGCGACGAGCTGATCGAGCGCACCTTCGAGGCGTGCGTGGGCGCACCGAACGTGATCGTGCACTTCTACAACTCGACGTCGATCCTGCAGCGCCGGGTGGTGTTCCGCGCCGACCGGGACGAAGTACTGACCATCGCGGTCAACGGCGCGCGCAAATGCCTGGCGGAGCAGGCCAAGCATCCGGGCACCAACTGGCGCTACGAGTACTCGCCGGAGTCCTACACCGGCACCGAGCTGGAGTACGCCAAGGAGGTCTGCGACGCCGTCGGCGACGTCATCCAGCCGACGCCGGAGAACCCGATCATCTTCAACCTGCCGGCGACGGTGGAGATGGCCACCCCGAACGTCTACGCCGACTCGATCGAGTGGATGCACCGCAACCTCAAGCGGCGCGACTCGGTGATCCTGAGCCTGCACCCGCACAACGACCGCGGCACCGCGGTCGCCGCCGCCGAACTGGGCTTCCAGGCCGGGGCGGACCGGATCGAGGGCTGCCTGTTCGGCAACGGCGAGCGGACCGGCAACGTCTGTCTGGTGACGCTGGGCCTGAACATGTTCAGCCGCGGCGTGGACCCGCAGATCGACTTCTCCAACATCGACGAGATCCGGCGCACGGTCGAGTACTGCAACCAGCTGAACGTGCCCGAACGCCACCCCTACGGCGGCGATCTGGTCTACACCGCGTTCTCCGGCAGCCACCAGGACGCGATCAACAAGGGCCTGGACCAGATGAAGATCGACGCGGACGCCGCCGATTCGGACGTCGACGATCTGCTGTGGCAGGTGCCGTACCTGCCGATCGACCCGCGCGACGTCGGCCGCTCCTACGAGGCGGTGATCCGGGTCAACTCGCAGTCCGGCAAGGGCGGGGTGGCCTACATCATGAAGGCCGACCACGGGCTGGCGCTGCCGCGCCGGCTGCAGATCGAATTCTCGAAGGTCATCCAGGGCATCTCCGACGCCCAGGGCGGCGAGGTCAGCCCCAAGGAGATGTGGGACGCGTTCGCCGAGGAGTACCTGACCCCGATCACGCCGCTGGAGCGGATGCACCAGAAGCTGATCGCCGCCGAGACCGACGACGGCACCGACCGGATCGAGGCCGTCGTCAAGATCGACGGGGTGGAGACCGAGGTCGCCGGCGAGGGCAACGGGCCGCTGGCGGCATTCTGCGACGCCCTGAGCCGCGTCGGCATCCACGTCCACGTCCTGGACTACTCCGAGCACGCGATGAGCGCCGGCGAGGAGGCGCAGGCGGCGGCGTACGTCGAGGCCGCCATCGGCGGGTCGACGGTGTGGGGTGTGGGGATCGCGCCGTCGATCACGACGGCGTCGCTGCGGGCGGTGGTGTCGGCGGTGAATCGGGCCGCCCGGCTCAGCTGACCGGCGGCACTAAGTTAGTGATCTGCACCACTCACTCAGCTTCTTCGCTGAATCGAGTGCTGTATCGCCGACATTCGTGCATGCTGGTGTTCGATAGTGCTTAATCCGCGGACTTTCGCACTCATCATGATCACGAACTTATGATAGGTTTCCCTAACTTGCTCATCGACCTCTTTTAGGAGCCTCTTCATGGAACTCGCCGCCCGTCCGTACGCCGTCGCCACGGCGGCCCTCGTCGCCGGAGGCCTGATGGCCGCTGCGCCCGTCGTCGCCACCCTGCCCGGTGTGCAGCTGCGCGACGTCGCACTGACCACCGGGTTCAGCCTCGGTGACATCGCGAGTCAGCAGCTGAGCCAGAACTCGGATCTGATCACCGGCTTCCTGACGTCCAACGGCAAGCTGGTTGCCGACCAGGCGGGCCAGGTCGACAAGCTTGCCGAGATGCTGGTCGGCTCGGATGCCACCGGCTTCCAGACTCACGCCGCCCAGCAGGCCGTCTTCCAGTTCTTCGACGCCAACAACGCGCTGACCAACATCAACCAGGCCGCACTGCTCGGCCTGCTCGGCGCGCGCGGCACGGTCGACACTGACGGCGCGTTCACCTCGACCGATCTCCCCAACCTCAACGGGTCGCTGATCGTCGATGACAATCACACCGCCAGCTTCAATTTCGCCGGACTCGAGGCCGCGATCGGCCACTACCTGGGTGCCGCCGCCTTCTTCCAGGCGGCGCAGTCGGGCATCAACCCCGAGCACGGGGACTCCGGTGACGCCTTCAACCAACTGGTCGCCAGCGTCACCACCTTCAACCAGGCTCTGGTGGCCGCCGAGCAGAACTTCAACACCGACCTGCTGAGCGACCAGGTGGCGCTGGAGCAGGCGATCTTCGGCAACGACAGTGCGCTGAACGGGATCGTCAACCGCGGCTTCAACTCGTTCAACATGCTGTTCGACGCTCAGCAGCAGAGCCTCAACGGGTTCCTCGGTGTCACCGGCTACGACCCGCAGGAGCTGACGTCGAGCCTGCTGCAGGGTTCGTCCGAGCAGACCTTCAACGACGGCAGCATCGGGGGCCTGCAGGGCATGTTCGACCAGAACCTGGCGATGCTCGCCGACATCGCCGGGCTGAAGGGCGACGACTTCACCGACCTGTTCAAGAGCTTCGACGCCGACGCGTTCAGCGAGGCTTCGAAGTCGCTGTTCGAGACCTTGGCCGGCGGGCCGTTCGGTGACGTGTTCGGCGCCGACGGTGCGTTCGCGACGCTGATGACCGACTTGGGCAACATGTTCACCACCCTGGGCTGACCGCCCGCACGACGGCGTCGGGGCCGGTTCCGGGATTCCGGGACCGGCCCCTCGTCGTTAGAACAGCGAGATCTGCGCGCCGGTCGATCCGGGGTCGACGAAATCCTCGATGCCGGTGCCCCCGACCACGCGATCGACACAGGCCAGGAACTGTTCGTCGGATACCGTCGGCACCCCGAGTTCGCGGGCCTGGTATCCCTTGCCCTGCTCGGGGGCGTCCGCATTGCAGACCACCAGTGAGGTGTGGGTGTCGACGACGTCGCTGTAGGCCAGTCCGGCGTGCAGGATCCGTTCGACGAGTTCCTCGTGGGTGCGGGTGCACTCCGCCGACAGCGCCACCCGCATGCCCTGCACCAGCGGGCGACCGCGCTGGTAGCGGCCCGGGTTCAGGTAGCGGCACGGCATCCGCGACGCCAGCGCCTTCAGCGGCCGCAGTTCCTCGTGGGTGATCCGGCCGTTGGGCCACATCCGCCGCGTCACCGGCCGTACCGGCAGCCACACGTCCCGCTCGCGGGCCCGCTCCAGCGACGGCACCAGCACCCCGGCCAGCACCCGCGCGTCGTCGAGCGCGTCGTGCGCCCGGGTCTGGGTGACCCGCCAGTGCCGGGCCAGTGTCTCCAGCCGCAGGTTCTCCAGGCCCAGGTCCAGCCGCCGCGACAACTCCACCGTGCACATCACCGCGTCGACCGGCAGTTCGGCGCCGGCCATCTCGGCTTCGGCGGCCAGGAAGGTGTAGTCGAACGCCACGTTGTGCGCCACCAGCGTCCGCCCCGCCAGCAGTTCGGCGACCTCACCGACGACCTCGGCGAACTGGGGCTGGCCGGCCAGCATCTCGGCGGTCAGCCCGTGCACGTGGGTGGGGCCGGGGTCGGTGCCCGGGTTGAGCAGGCTGGACACCGAGCGCTCGATCCGCCCGTCGGCGTCGAGCGCCAGTGCGGCGATGCTCAGGACCCGCGCCTGGCCCGGCCGAAACCCCGAGGTCTCGACGTCGACGACGGCCCAGCCTGCGCCGGGCTCCCGGGCCGGGCGTCCCCACACCGCATCCATACCGTCCAGGGTGGCACGCCACTCCGACGAACTCCGGTCGCCGAGCGCCGTGTCTTGCGATCGCCCTAAACTCACCGGCGTGATCACCGCCCGTGGACGTCTCGCCCTGGCCGCCGGCGCCGGGGCCCGCTGGGCGTCGCGGGTCACCGGCCGCGGCGCCGGCGCGATGATCGGCGGCCTGGTCGCCATGACCCTGGACCGCTCGATCCTGCGCCAGTTGGGCACCGGACGCCGGGCCGTCGTCGTCACCGGAACCAACGGCAAGTCGACGACCACCCGGATGGTGGCCGCCGCGCTGCGCGGGCTGGGTCCGGTGGCCACCAACGCCGAGGGCGCCAACATGGATGCCGGGCTGATCTCAGCGCTGGCGGCGGATCGGCGCGCTGCACTGGCCGCCCTCGAGGTCGACGAGATGCACGTCCCACACGTCCTGGATGCGGTGGACACCGCGGTGGTCGTGCTGCTGAACCTGTCCCGCGACCAGTTGGACCGAGTCGGTGAGATCAACGCCGTCGAGCGGGCGCTGCGCGGCGGGCTGGCCCGGCATCCGCAGGCGGTGGTGGTCGCCAACTGCGACGACGTGCTGATGACCTCGGCGGCCTACGACAGTCCGAATGTGGTGTGGGTGGCCGCCGGCGGGTCCTGGTCGGGTGACTCGGTGAGCTGCCCGCGCAGCGGTGAGGTGATCGTCCGTGACGGGACGCGGTGGCACTCCACCGGCTGCGATTTCTCCCGCCCGGAACCGCAGTGGTGGTACGACTCGGAGTCGCTGTACGGGCCGGGCGGGTTGGCGCTGCCGATGCGGCTTTCGTTGCCGGGCGCGGTGAACCGCGGCAACGCCGCGCAGGCTGTGGCCGCCGCGGTCGCGTTGGGCGCCGACCCGGTTGCCGCGGTGGCCGCGGTGTCCGCCGTCGACGAGGTCGCCGGCCGATACAAGACCGTGCAGGTGGGTGAGCACAAGGTGCGGATGCTGCTGGCCAAGAATCCGGCCGGCTGGCAGGAAGCCCTGTCGATGGTGGACCGGGACGCCTCGGTGGTGATCGCCGTCAACGGTCAGGTGCCCGACGGCGAGGACCTGTCCTGGCTGTGGGATGTGCGCTTCGAGCACTTCGAGGGCGTACCGGTGGTGGCCGCCGGTGAGCGCGGCACCGACCTGGCAGTGCGACTCGGCTACGCCGGCGTCGAGCACACCCTGGTGCACGACACCGTCGCCGCCATCGCATCCTGCCCGCCGGGCCGGGTGGAGGTCGTCGCCAACTACACGGCGTTCCTGGGCTTGCAGCGGAGGCTGTCGTGAGCGTGCAGATCGGGCTGGTGCTCCCCGACGTGATGGGCACCTACGGCGACGGCGGCAACGCCGTGGTGCTGCGGCAGCGGCTGCGGCTGCGCGGGATCGACGCCGAGATCGTGGAGATCACCCTGAACGACCCGGTGCCGGCGTCCTGCGACCTCTACACCCTGGGCGGCGCGGAGGACTACGCGCAGCGGCTGGCCACCCGGCACCTGCTGCGGTATCCCGGCTTGCAGCAGGCGGTTTCACGTGGAACGCCGGTGTTGGCGATCTGCGCGGCGATCCAGGTGCTCGGCAACTGGTACGAGACGGCCGCCGGGGAACGGGTCGACGGCGTGGGCCTGCTGGACCTGACCACCTCCCCGCAGGATGCGCGCACCATCGGCGAGGTGGTCGCCCGACCACTGCTCGACGGTCTTTCAGCGCCGCTGACCGGTTTCGAGAATCACCGCGGTGGCACTGTGCTGGGTTCTGCCGCAACACCTTTGGGCGCGGTGGAGAAGGGTGCCGGCAACCGGGCCGGTGATGGGTTCGACGGCGCGGTGCAGGGCAGCGTCATCGCCACCTATCTGCACGGGCCGTGCTTGGCGCGAAACCCCGAGCTTGCCGATTACCTCTTGTCGCGGGTGGTGGGCGAGCTGGCGCCGCTGGAACTACCGGAGGTCGAGTTGCTGCGCGCCGAGCGGTTGGCGGCACCCCGGCGCGTCTGACGGCGAGCGTGAACCGACCGCCGTGCCGCGGCGTGCGGGCTACGTTCTGGCTATGACAGATCCAGACCGTGTCGCCGAGGCCGCGATCGTGATTTCGCGGCGGCTCTACGAGCACCTGCCCGAGACGGCCGGCGTCATCGAGGATCTGGTGGCCAAGGAGTCGCCGGAGCTGACCGGGGATTCGTCGCTGCTGCAGTTGCTGCGCGAAACGGTGACAGCGAACGTCGACACGTATTTCTCGGCGATCCGCCACAACATCCCGGTGTCCGACGTCGCCGCGCCGACCGTCGCACTCGAACACGCCCGCAGACTCGCGCAGCGCGGGGTACCGGTGAACGCGCTGGTGCGCGGCTACCGGCTGGGGCACTCGGTGGCGCTGCAGCTGGTGCTGGAGGAGGTTCGTTCCGCCGGGCTGGATCCCGACCTGAGCCTGAGTGTGCTCGGGCAGCTGTCGACGGTCATGTTCGGCTACATCGACGAGATGTCGCAGCAGGTGGTCAACGTCTACCAGTCCGAGCGCGAACGCTGGCTGGAGAGCCGAAATGCGGTGCGCGCCTTGCGGGTCCGGGAGATTCTGGCCGATGAGAGCCTGGACGTCGATGCGATGACGACCGCGATCCGGTACCCCCTGCGGCGAACCCATGTCGCGATCGTCGTGTGGTACCCGGAGTCGGACGGCGACAAGCTGGCCGCCGCCGAAGGCTTCACGAAGAAACTCGCCGAGTCGCTGGCGATCCAGGGCGCACCGCTGTTCATCCCGACCGACAGCACCACCGGGTGGGCTTGGATTCCGCTGCCGTCGGCGGCCGGATCCGATGTCGTGTCGCAGATCCGGGCCTGCGCGCTGGCCGCGGCCGACGAACCGTGGGTCGCGATCGGCGATCCGCTGCCCGGGGTCGAGGGCTTCCGCCGCTCCCACCAGCAGGCGCTGGCGGTGCACACCCTGGCGGTGGCGGCGGGTACGGACGTCAATCGCGTCAGCGCCGCGAACGATCCCGGACTGTCCGCCGCGGCGCTGCTCGGCGCCGACAACCTGGCCGCCGCACGGGCCTGGGTCGGCGAAGTACTCGGCCCGCTGGCGTCCGCGACCGACGCAGACGAGCGCCTGCGCGACACGCTGCGGGTGTTCCTGCGGACCGGATCCAGTTTCAAAGCCGCCGGCGAGCAACTGCACTTCCACGTCAACACGATGAAATACCGGATACAACGCGCCGTCGAGCGCCGCGGCCGGCCGATCGCCGAGGACCGCCTCGACGTGGAGATCGCGCTGCTGCTATGTCAATGGTACGGCGCATGCGTGTTGTCCCCGTCGTCTTCCTTGTCCCCCGGAGACGAATAGCGAGACGATTCTCGGTTTCGCGGGACGAGCGGCCACCGTGTGACGCTGCCTACCGTCAAGGGCATCAGTGATGTGACCAGGCGAAAGGACGAAGCGGATGAGCATCGAGGTGGCCGGCGGGCCAAAGATCTGGCAGGACAGGAAACGCCATCTGTGGCTGTTGGGCCTGGTCGTGCCCACCATGCTGTTCCTGGTGCTGCCGGCGGTGTGGGCGATGAACGCCGCCGGCTGGCACACCGCGTCGCAGCTGCCGCTGTGGATCGGCCCGTTCCTGATCTACGCGCTGCTGCCGGCGCTGGACCTCTGGATCGGCGACGACGGGCAGAACCCGCCCGATGAGGTGATGTCGGCGCTGGAAGGCGACCGCTACTACCGCTACGCGACCTACGCCTACATTCCCTTCCAGTACGCCAGCGCCATCTTCGGCGCGTACCTGTTCACCGCCTCCGACCTCGGTTGGCTCGGCTACGACGGGGCCCTGGGCTGGCTGGGCAAGATCGGTGTCGCGATGACGGCGGCGACGGTGGCCGGCGTCGGGATCAACACCGCCCACGAACTCGGCCACAAGCGGGACTCCCTGGAGCGCTGGCTGTCCAAGATCACCCTGGCCCAGGTCTGCTACGGCCACTTCTACGTCGAGCACAACCGCGGCCACCACGTGCGGGTGGCCACCCCGGAGGACCCGGCATCGGCCCGGTTCGGGGAGACGTTCTGGGAGTTCTTGCCGCGCAGCACCGTCGGCGGCATCCGTTCAGCCTGGGAACTGGAGGCGCAACGCATCCGCCGGACCGGCAAGAGCCCGTGGAACCCGC
Source organism: Mycolicibacter acidiphilus (assembly GCF_018455725.1). Taxonomy (GTDB): domain Bacteria; phylum Actinomycetota; class Actinomycetes; order Mycobacteriales; family Mycobacteriaceae; genus Mycobacterium; species Mycobacterium acidiphilum. The sequence continues at coordinate 12,580 of NZ_JAHCLR010000043.1, read as the reverse complement.
AGACCTGGTGGGACAACGACACGGTCAACGCCCTGGCGATGTCGGTGCTGTTCTGGGGCGTCATGATCGCGGTGTTCGGTGTGGCACTGGTGCCGTACGTGCTGATCAACGCGTTCTACGGGTCGTCGCTGCTGGAGGCGGTGAACTACCTGGAGCACTACGGGCTGGTGCGGCAGAAGCTGCCCAACGGCCGCTACGAGCGCTGCACACCGCAGCACAGCTGGAACTCCGACCACATCGTCACGAACCTGTTCCTCTACCACCTGCAGCGGCACAGCGATCATCACGCCAACCCGACCCGGCGGTATCAGACGCTGCGCAGCTTCGAGGACTCCCCGAACCTGCCGGCCGGCTACGGCGCACTGATCGGGGTGACCTACTTCCCGCCGGTGTGGCGCAAGCTGATGGACCACCGGGTGCTGGCCCACTACCGCGGCGACATCACGCAGGCCAACATCTCGCCGCGCCGTCGGCAGAAGGTCCTGGCTCGCTACGGGGCTGCCTGATGCCCGCCTACCGCTGCCCCGGCTGCGACTACGTCTACGACGAGGCCATCGGAGCACCCCGCGAGGGGTTCCCGGCCGGCACCCGCTGGCAGGACATCGCGGAGGACTGGGCCTGCCCCGACTGTGCGGTACGCGAAAAACCGGACTTCGAACTGATCGGAGAGAACTCATGAGCGACTACAAGCTGTTCCGCTGCCTGCAGTGCGGGTTCGAATACGACGAGGCGCTGGGCTGGCCGGAGGACGGGATCGCCCCCGGCACCCGCTGGGCCGACATCCCCGAGGACTGGAGCTGCCCGGACTGCGGCGCGGCGAAGGTCGACTTCGAGATGGTTGAGATGGTGCGGCCGTGAGCGGGACGGTGATCGTCGGCGGCGGCCTGGCCGCGGTCCGGGTTGCCGAGCAGCTGCGTCGGGGCGGTCACACCGGGCCGATCACGATCGTCGGCGCGGAGACCCACCTGCCCTACGACCGTCCGCCGCTGTCGAAGGAACTGCTGCGGGGCGAGGTCGAGAACGTGAACCTCAAGCCGATCGGGTTCTACGCCGAGCAGCAGATCACGCTGCGGCTGGGCTCGGCCGCCCGAAGCGTCGACACCGTCGGGCATCGGGTGACGCTGACCGACTCGACGGTCCTCGGTTACGACCAGTTGGTGATCGCCACCGGCCTGGTGCCCAACCGGATCCCGTCGTTAGGCGACCTGGCCGGCATCCACCTGCTGCGGTCTCTCGATGACTGCGTGGCGCTGCGCCGACGGGCGGTCGCCGCGCGGCGCGCCGTGGTCGTCGGTGCGGGGTTCATCGGCTGCGAGGTGTCGGCGAGTCTGCGCGGCATGGGCGTCGAGGTGGTGCTGGTGGAGCCGCAGGCCACGCCGCTGGCATCGGTCCTGGGCGAGCAGATCGGGGAGCTGCTGAGTCGGCTGCACCGCATCGAGGGAGTCGACCTGCGCACCGGTGTCACGGTGGCGGGCGTCGGCGGCGCCGACCGGGTCGAGTCGGTAACGCTGTCCGACGGCTCGGTTGTTGAGGCCGACCTGGTTGTCCTCGGGATCGGGTCCCGACCGGCCTGCGACTTCCTGGCCGGCAGTGGGGTGGCGATCGCTGACGGCGTGGTCTGCGACGAGGCCGGGCGCACCAACGTACCGGATGTGTGGGCGATCGGTGATGTGGCGTCCTGGCGGGATGCGGCGGGCTCGCAGGTTCGGGTGGAGCACTGGAGCAACGTCGCCGAGCAGGCGCGAACCCTGGTGGCAGCGATGCTGGGGCTGCCGACGCCGCCGGCGGGGGTGCCGTACTTCTGGAGCGACCAGTACGACGTCAAGATCCAGTGCCTCGGCCGCCCGGCGCTCGCCGACACCGTGCACCTGGTCGAGGATGACGGCCGCCGGTTCGTCGCCTACTACGAACGCGACGGTGTGCTGGTCGCCGTGGTGGGTGCCGGTGCCCCGGAGCGGGTGCGGTCGGCCCGCGGCCAGATCGCCGCCGGTGCGTCAATCACCGACGTCCTGCAACCGGCGTAGCGGGTCAGGGCCGCCAGCCTCTGCTGAGCAGCGCGGTCCTGACGCGCTCGATCACCTCGGCCGGATCGTCTTCGGCGATCACCCGGATGACGATCCAGCCGAGCCGTTCCAGCCGGCGCAGCCTGCGCTGGTCCTTGACGTACTGGCGGCGGTCCTTGCGGTGGTGGTCACCGTCGTACTCGGCCGCGACCTTGAACTGCTCCCACCCCATGTCCAGCCAGGCGAACGGCCAATACCCCCGCTCGATCACCGGGATCTGGGTGGTCGGGGTGGGCAGGCCGGCGTCGATGACCAGCAGCCGGAGCGAGGTTTCCTTCGGCGACTGAGCACCCGCGTCGACCAGCGGCAGCGCCGCCCGCAGTTGGCACAGGCCGCGGACCCCGGCATGCCGCCGGGCAAGCATCAGTACGTCGTCGGTCGCGAACGGCGTGGCCCGGGCCAGGGCATCCATCCGAGCGACCGCCTGGTCCCGGGGCAGGTGCCGGCCCAGGTCATACGCGGTACGTGCGGGCGTGGTGACCGGCAGGCACGCGACCCGGGTGATCTCGTCGTCACACAGGCTCTCGTCGCGAGCCACCAGTCCGTGCGGTGCCCTGGTGTTCGACCAGACCAGTTCGATCTGGATGTCGTCATCGACCCACCGGGCTCCGTGCAGTGCGGATGCTGCGACACCGGCGATCACCCCGTGCCGCCCGGACCGCAGCCACGCCCCCTCGATCCGGTCGCGCAGCGTCACCTCGTGCCGCGCCGGGACGTAGACATCGCGGAACACCTTCTGGTGCCATCGCCGCAGCTCGTGGGTCGTCAACCTGCCCTGCGCGCCGGCTTCACTCCCCAGGAAGACCGCCCTCATGGGTGACATCGTGGCGGCAGCCACCGACACCCACGTCGAGCCTGTAGTTACGGTGCAGAAGTGCGAGTGGCCCCCGCACTAACTCTCCCCCGCAAGCGGGAGGTACCCCCAGGCTCGCGACGTGGCGATGCTTCGCCCGAGGGTCCGGGGCGTGCTCCTGGATCGCATACTCACCGTTTGTATCTGAGGTAACCCAGACCCAGAAACATCATGACGAAACCTGTCGCGACGAGTCCACCCACGATGCTGCTGAAGGCAAGTGCCAGAAACGGAAACGCCAGGGCGGGAGCGATACACCAGTACAGCCATCGTTGGAATCGCCCCTCATCGGGCTCGGCAAACATAGCCGTGTTCAACACGATCAGCGCCCCAATTGCGCCGTACGACTCCGCGTTCGGGTCCGGCATCAGAAGGCCCTCGTCGGCGTAAAGACGCTCAGGCCATCGCGCGGCGCCCGGCCAGCGCCCGCCCCAGCGTCAACTCGTCGGCGAATTCCAGGTCACCGCCCATCGGCAGGCCGGAGGCGATCCGGGTCACGGCCAGGCCGGGGATGTCGCGGAGGACCCGCATGAGGTAGGTGGCGGTCGCCTCCCCCTCGGTGTTGGGGTCGGTCGCGATGATCACCTCGGACACGTCGACGCCGTCGACGCGCTCCCCCACCCTGGTCAGCAACTCGCGCACCCGCAGCTGCTCCGGCCCGACCCCGGACAGCGGATCCAGCGCGCCACCGAGGATGTGGTAGCGGCCGTGGAACTCCCGGGTGCGCTCGATGGCCTGCACGTCCTTGGGTTCCTCGACCACGCAGATCTGGGAGAAGTCCCGGCGTGGGTCCGCACAGATCCGGCAGCGTTCGGCGTCCGAGACGTTGCCGCACACCTCGCAGAACCGCACCCCGTTGCGGACCGTGGTCAGCACCGCGGTGAGCCGGTCGATCTCGGACGGTTCCGTCGACAGCAGGTGGAACGCGATCCGCTGCGCGCTTTTGGGACCGATGCCCGGCAGCTTGCCGAGTTCGTCGATCAGATCCTGGACCGGCCCCTCAAACATTTAGGCGCCGGGCATGCCGAGCGCGCCGCCCATCCCGCCGGCCAGCGGAGACAGCCGCTGCTGCGCGAGGGTCTGCGCTTTCTTCGCCGCGTCGGAGAGCGCCCCGACGATCAGGTCCTGCAGCGTGTCGACGTCGGTGGGGTCGACGACCTTGGGGTCGATCTGCACCCCGGTGACCTCACCGCTGCCCTTGGCGGTGACCTTGACCAGGCCGCCGCCGGCCTCGCCGTGCACCTCGGTGTTCAGCAGTTCCTGCTGCGCGGCCAGCAACTGCTGCTGCATCTGCTGCGCCTGGGCCAGCAGCGCCGACATGTCCGGCGCGCCTCCTGGTTGCATCACGGTCCCCTTGCGTCGTCGTGCGGGTCTCGGCTCGGTTGCGGCTTGATCTCAGCTGATGAGCCGACGCGGTTCGGAACCCCCAGCGTAGTCGGCGCCTGGTTACGTTGGCGGCGTGCATGCACCAGTCCTCCCGCGTGTCGGGGCCGTGATCGCCGCCGGCCTGCTGGCGGCCGCGTCTGTGTCGGGTGTCCCGGCAGCCGCGGCCCCATCCGCTCTGGCGGGCAAGATCGTGTTCCTCGACCCCGGGCACAGCGGCGCCTACGACGCGTCGATGACCCGGCAGGTGCCCACCGGGCGCGGCGGCACCAAGACCTGCCAGACCAGCGGCACCGCCGCCACCAGTGGCTATCCCGAGCATGCCGTCACCTGGGACACCACGCTGCGCCTGCGCCAGGCGCTGACGGCCATGGGTGTGCGCACCGCCATGTCCCGCGGCGACGACAACACGCTCGGCCCCTGCGTGGATCAGCGCGCCGCGATGGCCAACGCCCTGCACCCGGACGCGATCGTGTCGATCCACGCCGACGGCGGCCCGCCCGCCGGGCGGGGATTTCACGTCAACTATTCGGCGCCGCCGCTGAATCCGGCGCAGGCCGGACCATCGGTGCAGCTGGCGCAGGTGATGCGAAATCAGCTGCAGGCGGGCGGTTTCCCGCCGGCCAACTACATCGGCACCGACGGGCTGAAGGGCCGATCCGATCTGGCCGGGCTGAACCTGGCCGAATACCCGTCGGTGCTGGTCGAACTGGGCAACATGAAGAACTACACCGACGCCGCTTTGATGGAGAGCCCCGGCGGGCGGCAGCGCTACGCCGAGGCGATCGCCCGCGGGGTCGCGGGATTCCTGGCCGGCCAGCCGATCCCGAGCTACTGAGTCAGCGCCGGCTGAGGTTGCCCGTCAGCGACGCCACCGGTTGCAGGAACACCGGTTGGGCACCGACCCACGCGACGACGATCACCACCACCGATGCCGCGAACACCCCCAGGCCGATCCAGCTGCCGTCGTCACGCATCGCGTACATGTGGTTGAGGTTGTTGCGCGCGCCGGTGGCCAGCACCAGCGTGACGTGCACGATGATGAAGCCGACGAAGTAGAGCATCACCGGGAAGTGCACTTTACGGGCCAGTTCGATCGGATAGATCGTGTTGAGCCGCTTGGTATTCCGTGGCCACGCCCCGGACATCCGCACGCCGGTGAGGATCGCCAGCGGCGCGGCGATGAAGACGGTGGCGAAGTACGCCAGCAATTGCAGCGCGTTGTAGTTGACCCACCCGTTCTCGGTCGGCCAGTGCAGCGACGCGTACTGGATCGCCGTCGACGCGGCGTTGGGGAACACGTCTAACCCGTTGGGCACCAGTCGCTTCCACTGACCGGTGATGAACAGCAGAAGATAGAAGATCGCACCGTTGACCACCAGCAGCGCGGCCAGGTTCAGGTGGAACCACAGGTCCAGGCTGATCTTCTTCGGTGCGTTCTTCGTCTTGAGCAGCCCGTCGTTGCGTCGGGTCCAGTAGGCGGCCGGCCGCTGCGTGGTGCGCACCTGCCAGCCGGAGCGGATCAGCAGGATGACGATCAGGCTGTTGAAGAAGTGCTGCCAGCCGAGCCAGCCGGGGAATCCGACCGGGGTGTCGGCTCGCGGTTCGGCCACGCCCGGATAGGCCTCCAGGAACGACTGCATGGCGGGCAGTTGCCGCAGCCACTGGGCAGCGACGACGACGGAGATGAGCAGCAGCAGCGCCAGTGGGATGGCCCAGACGAGCTTGAACCACCGTGCTGACGTAATCGGTGCTGCCACAGTTGATGTGGGCTTCACCAGGGTGCCTTCCAGTATGCGGCGTGCCGCATCCGCACCTGTGGAGCGCCCGCCGCGGTATCGAGTTGGGTGCCGACGCTTGCGGTCGGCCGGTACGCGCCGCGGGCCCGCCCTGATCAGGTTGCAGGCTGCGTCGCGATCACGCTGTGCAATGGGTCCCCAGGATCACCGGGGTACGAAATGGACCGTAGCACCGCAGATTTCGACTTGAAAATAGTTAGCTCGTGTGGCGATAGACACAATGGCTAGGGTCGGACGCCTGGGCAACAGGGTGCGCTCGACTTAGCTGCTATGACGACGTCCGCGGGTCCTCTTGGCGGTGGCCGCGACAGCGACCCAGAGCATGGCAGACCCGCCGAGGGTCACCAACACACCCTCAAACCGGTTACGTGGAACCTGGTCGTCGCGTGACGTGCCGGAACCGGACGGAACAGTGGCCGTCACCGTGGCTGGCACGTCGCGCCAGACGTCGTCGTACGTCGAGCGGAGGTCATCGTCCACGCCCGGGACGAACTTCGGCCGCGGCGGCATCTTCAGGATCGTCGTCGTCGCGGGCTGCAACCGCTCGCTGTGCTTGCCGTAGTGGTAGCAGGTGTCAGCGGCGGCCATCTGCTTTCCGTCGCATGTCGCCGGGTCCGCCAGCAGACGGATACCTGAGACCAGACAGAAAACACCCACTACAACGCAGAACACCAGGGCTGCTGCGACCTTCAGCGCGCTCGGCTGCTCATCCTTGCCTGTCACGCTCCTCGCCCGCTCCGCCGCGCCCACGACGGCGCGTGCTCCGGTCGCACCCCCACCCCGACCAGATACGCCGGGATGCCGGACAGCCACGGCAGCACACGCAGCACGTCGAGCAGCGCCGGCGGCGGCGTGAGGTCGCCGCCGCGCAGGATCGGGCGAAGGCCGCGGTGCAACACCCGCTGCACGGTCTGCGTCACCACCGTCGCCAGCACCCGTCGGCGCCGCACCCGCGCCAGGTCGGCCGGCATCACCCGGTGCCGGCGCAGCGGACCGGCGAGCAGGGTCGCTGCGGCGACCGCGTCCTGCACCGCGAGGTTGATCCCCACCCCGCCCACCGGCGACATCGCGTGGGCGGCGTCGCCGATGCACAGCAGGCCGTCAATGTGCCAGTGCCGCAACCGGTTCACCTGCACGTCGAGGTGTTTGACGTCGTCCATCGAAGCCAGCGCCGCGACCGTCTCGGCGGCTTCCGGGATCAGTTCGGCCACGTCCCGCCGGAACGCCTCGATGCCGCGGGCCCGCAACACCGGGTCGGTGCCCTTGGCGATCAGGTAGGCGACCTGGAAATAGCCCTGCCGCGGGATCAGGATGCCGGCCCGGCCGGGGCCGATGCGCGGTACCAGTGAGGAGCCGCCGGTGTCGGTGCGGGGCAACCGGAACCAGCAGACGTCGAAGTCGACCGGGAATTCGCGCGCGGCCAGACCGGCCTCACGGCGCACTACCGACGTCCGACCGTCGCAGGCCACCGTCAGCTCGGCGTGCAATTCCCCCGGGCCGTCGGGACTTTCGTAGCGCACACCGACGACGCGGCCGCCCTCGCGCAGCAGCCCGGTGACCTCGGTGCGCATCCGCAGGGTGAAGCCGGGTTCGGCACGGGCAGCGTCGGCGAGCAGGTCCAGCAGGTCCCACTGCGGCACCATCGCCACGAACTTGTGCGGTTGGCGGCGCAGCCGGCCGAAGTCGACGAGGGTTACCGCACGGCCGCCGGATTCGAACGCCGCGGTGTGCACCTCGCTGTAGGGCAGTTCGGCGAACCGATCCCACAGGCCGAGCTCGTCGAGCAGTCGCAGCGTGGTGGGGTGCACGGTGTCGCCGCGGAAGTCCCGCAGGAAGTCGGCGTGCTTCTCCAGCAGCGTGACCTGCACTCCGGCGCGGGCCAGCAGCAGGCCCAGGATCATGCCGGCCGGGCCGCCGCCGACGATCGCGCAGGTGGTGGTGTCGGGCTCGCTCGGGTCGGGCATCGGGTCAGCCGTCGGCAATCGGCCGGGCGCCCAGTTCGTTCTGCAGCAGCTCCAGGGCGGCCTCCTCCGGGTCCCGCCGCGGTGCGGTGGATCCGGCGTCGTCGCTGGCCTCGGCCAGCATGGCCTCCTCATCGGCGCGCCGGGCCGAGTCCGCCAGCGCCGCGGCGTTCGGTGCGGCCGGTGCGGCCGTCTTCTCCGCCGGCACCCCGGTCTCGCAGCGCACCCGCCAGTTCACCCCGAGCGCGTCCTTGAGCGCGTCGACGATGATGTCGGCGTTGTGCGGCTCGGACAGCCGCTTCGCCAGCGGAGCCGACCTGTGGGCGAGCACCAGGGTGTCGCCGTCGACCGCGCGGACGGTGGCATCGACCAGCATCGCCTCGGTGCTGCGGCTGCGCTGACGGACCTTATCGCGCACCGTCGACCACATGGTGCGCACGGCGGCGGCGTCCGGGGCGCCGGGGGTCGCGGCCGCAGGCTCGGGGGCGGGCACCGGTTTCGGCGCCGGTGGTGGCGGTGGCGGTGACACGGGCGGCGGCGGTGGCGGCTGCTTCACGACGGGCTGCGGGGCGGGCGCGGGCGCCGGTGCGGGCGGCGGCGCCACCGGTTCAGGGGCCACCGCGGGCGCAACGGGCACAGCGGGCACGACAGGCGCAACGGGCGCAACGGCCGCCGGCTCCGGCGCCTGGGAGCGCCGGGTGAACTGCTTGCCCCCGCCCGCCGACGCAACAGCGGCGCTCGACGCGGAGCCCGCCGGAACCGCCATCTCCAGCCGGGTCTCGATGCGCTCCACCCGCTGCAGCAGCGCCGCCTCGGTGTCGGCCGCCGACGGCAGCAGCAGCCGGGCGCAGATCACTTCCAGCAGCAGCCGCGGGGCGGTCGCGCCGCGCATCTCCCCCAGCCCCGCGTGGGTCACCTCGGCGTAGCGGGTCAGCGTCGCCGCACCCAGCCGGTCGGCCTGCTCGCGCATCCGCTCCAGCATGTCCTCCGGCGCGTCGACCACACCCTTGGCGACGGCGTCGGGCACCGCCTGCAGCACGATCAGGTCGCGGAAGCGCTCCAGCAGGTCGACGGCGAACCGGCGCGGGTCGTGGCCGGCGTCGACCACCGCCTCCACCGCCCCGAACAGCGATGCGGCGTCCCCGGCGGCCAGCGCATCGACGGCGTCGTCGATCAGGGCGACGTCAGTGGCGCCGAGCAGCCCCAGCGCCCGCTGGTAGTGGACGTGGTTGGTGCCGTCGGCGTCGGTCTCCGAGCCGGCCAGCAGTTGGTCCAGCACCGACAGGGTGTCCCGGGGTGAGCCGCCGCCGGCCCGGATCACCAGCGGGAACACCGCGTCGTCGACGGCGACGTGCTCCTGCTCGCAGATCTTGCCGATCAGCCCGCGCATGGTGCGCGGCGCCAGCAGCCGGAACGGGTAGTGGTGGGTGCGCGACCGGATCGTCGGCAGCACCTTCTCCGGCTCGGTGGTGGCGAACACGAAGATCAGGTGATCCGGCGGCTCCTCGACGATCTTGAGCAGCGCGTTGAAGCCCGCGGTGGTCACCATGTGCGCCTCGTCGACGATGAACACCCGGTAGCGCGAATGGGCCGGCGCGTAGAAGGCACGGTCCCGCAGGTCTCGGGTGTCATCGACGCCGCCGTGGCTGGCGGCGTCGAGTTCGACGACGTCGATGCTGCCCGGCCCGTTCGGCGCCAGCGCCACGCACGAGTCGCAGACGCCGCACGGCGTCGGGGTGGGGCCCTGCACGCAGTTCAGCGACCGGGCCAGGATCCGCGCCGACGACGTCTTGCCGCAGCCGCGCGGCCCGGAGAACAGGTAGGCGTGGTTGATCCGGCCCGCCGCCAGCGCTGTGCACAGCGGTTCGGTGACGTGCTCCTGCCCCACCACCTCGGCGAACGATGCCGGTCGGTATTTGCGGTAGAGAGCCACGTCAGCAGGTTACCGGCCGGGTGTGACGACGGCGATCCGCGCCGGACCCCCACCCGAACGTGAAGTTGCGTTCACTCTCGGGGTGCGAGCGTGAACCTGGGTTCACGCTGGGCGGGACAGGGACTCGGCGGCGGCCAGCAGCGCGCAGGTCGCCAGCCCGTCGACCGCGTCGCGCAGGTCGGCCAGCGACGGGAACGACGGCGCGATCCGGATGTTGGTGTCGTCGGGGTCGCGGCGGTACGGGAACGACGCGCCGGCCTCGGTGACCGCGATGCCGGCGTCCTTGGCCAGGGCGACGGTGCGCTTGGCGGTGCCGGGCAGCACGTCGAGGCTGACGAAGTACCCGCCCTGCGGGTCGGTCCACGACGCGATCTTGGCATCGCCCAGCCGCTGCTCAAGGATCTCGGCGACCAGCGCGAACTTCGGCGCCAGGATCTCCTGGTGGCGCTGCATGTGCAGCCGCACCCCGTCGGCGTCGCCGAAGAACCGCAGGTGCCGCAGCTGGTTGACCTTGTCCGGACCGATCGAGCGCTTGCCGGCGTACTGCAGGTACCAGGCGATGTTGCCCAGTGAGCCGCCGAAGAAGCTGACGCCGGCGCCGGCGAAGGTGATCTTCGAGGTCGACGCGAACACGTACGGCCGGTTCGGGTTGCCGGCGGCCGCGGCCAGCCCCAGCACGTCCACCTGGTGCGGGAACTCGTGTGTCAGGGTGTGCACCGCGTAGGCGTTGTCCCAGAACAGCCGGAAGTCCGGCGCCGCGGTCTGCATCTGGACCAGCCGCCGCACGGCCTCCCAGGAGTAGGTGATGCCGGTCGGGTTGCCGAATACCGGCACACACCACATGCCCTTGATGGCCGGGTCGGCGGCGACGAGTTCCTCGATCAGGTCGACGTCCGGGCCGTCCTCGCGCATCGGCACCGGGATCATCTCGATGCCCAGCGTCTCGGTGATCGCGAAGTGCCGGTCATAGCCGGGGACCGGGCACAGGAACTTGACGACGGGCTCCTGCCCCCACGGCCGCGGCGAGTCCACCGCGCCGTGTAGCAGTGCGAACACCACCGCGTCGTGCATGAACTCCAGGCTGGCGTTGTTGCCGGCGATCAGGTTGGGCACCGCGATGCCCAGTAGCTCACCGAAGATCGCACGCAGTTCCGGCAGGCCGTGCAGGCCGCCGTAGTTGCGGGTGTCGACACCGTCGTCGTCGCGGTAGTCGTCCGGGCCGGGCAGTGCCAGCAGCCCGTTGGACAGGTCGAGCTGGGCGGGCGCCGGCTTGCCGCGGGTCAGGTCCAGGGCCAGCTTCTTGGCCTGCAGCGCCGCGTAATCCTGCTGGTAACGCTGCTGCTGGGTGGCCAGTTCGGCAGGGTCGAGGTTCTGCAGCGCCGCCATCGGACCTTTCCCGCCCCTTCCAAGAAATTGAGGGGACCCCGCGCACCCGCCAGAGCCCGTTGACCCTTGCTGCCTTCCGGCCCTGGGGGAGTTCACAGGATGGACGCCGCGCGGGGTCCACGGGGCAGTCTAGCGGTGATCGCTGACGCGGCGGAGCCGGGATGCGGAGTGCGCGGCCGTCTCCGCTAACATGGCCGACGGAGGATTCGCCTAGTGGCCTATGGCGCTCGCCTGGAACGCGGGTTGGGTTAATAGCCCTCAGGGGTTCAAATCCCCTATCCTCCGCAGCCGACTCAGGTGCGGTCGGACCGGCAACGACGGTCCGACCGCACCTGAGTCACAAGATCACGAGGATGGGGAGGTGGCGTGAGCCGTACCGTCGCCAGGGTTTGGCACGCGTCGCTCTCAGCCGTCGCCGCGCTGCTGTACTTCCTGTTCGTCATCCCCCGCTGGTGGGAGCTGACCGACTTCACCCCGCACACGCTCGGCACGGTGGTGCGGGTGGTGACCGGGGCACTCATCGGCCTGGCCGCGCTGCCGGCGGTGTTCACCCTGCAGCGCATCCGCAAGCCGGAGTACGGCACCCCGCAGTTGGCGCTGACGCTGCTGACCGGCGCGGTGGTGGCCCACGTGACGGCCGGCGCGCTGATCGTCGTCGCCGCACTCAGTGAGATCTGGCTGTCGCTCGACGCCGCCGGGCAGTGGCTGTTCGGCATCTACGGCGCCGCCGCGGCGATCGCGCTGCTGGGCATCGGCGCGTTCTACCTGTCCGCGGTGGCCGAACTGCCGCCGCCGCCGCCGAAGCCGCTGAAGCCGAAGAAGGAGAAGCGGCGCAAGAAGGACTCCGACGCCGAGATCGACGGGGACGTCGACTCCGAGGACGACGACGAAGCCGTCGACGAGTCCGAGCTCGAAGCTCCGAACGACGACGACGAGGACGAGGACGACGCGGTCACTGACGACGCCGAGACCGCGGTCGATGAGACTGAGTCCGACGCTGAGCCCGACGACGACACCGCGGCCGCCGAAACCGCGCCGGCGCCCGCCGGTGGACGGCACAAGCTGCGCCCGTCGGGCAAGCGCCGCATCGACAAGAACAGCTGATCCCGGTCGGCGTGCCGTCCGCGCGCCACGTCGCGCCCACCGCGCCGAACCATGTAGCGGTCTGCCCGCCTCTGCGCGACGTTGAGACTGGTATTGCT
>NZ_JAHCLR010000042.1 GCF_018455725.1 Mycolicibacter acidiphilus | reverse complement strand
TCCAAACAAAAACTGTTTCAGAGCAATCTGAACCAAAAACATCAGTCAAAAACTGACATCCAAAAACACCACACCCCCAACACGGGGCGTCAAGAATGTGGCAAAAAACAACAACAAACAAAAACCACCAAACACACTATTGAGTTCTCAAACAACACGCCCTGCGGCTTTTTTGGCCGTTTTGGGGCAACCTGACCAGTCTATGTCGATCGCGTGTCCCGCGTCAAATCGCCTGGTCGGGGCGAGTCAGTGGCCTTCGCTTGCGCTTGTCACCGACTCAGGAACCCTATCTTACACGCTCGATTTCGGCCCCGAGACCGGCCAGGTTTTCCACGAAGAGCGGGTACCCGCGGTCGATGTGGTAGACGTCGTAAACCTCGGTCTCACCGTCTGCGACCAGGCCCGCAAGCACCAGACCTGCGCCAGCCCGGATGTCCGAGGCCCACACCGGGGCACTCGACAGCTGCGGCAGACCGCGCACCACCGCGTGGTGTCCGTCGGTCCGCGCATCGGCGCCCAGGCGGATCATCTCCTCCACGAACCGGAACCTGGCCTCGAACACGTTCTCGGTGATCATCGAGGTGCCATCGGCGATCGCGGCCAGACCGATCGCCATCGGCTGCAGGTCGGTCGGGAAGCCCGGGAACGGCAGCGTCGCCACGTTGACCGCCTTGGGGCGCTCGTATTGAGCCACCCGGAATCCGTGGTCGGACTGGGTGACAGTCGCGCCGGCGTCATGCAGTTTGTGCAGGACCAGTTGCAGGTGCGCCGGATCGACGCCGGTCACCGAGATGTCACCGCGGGTCATCACCGCCGCGATCGCCCAGGTGGCGGCGACGATACGGTCACCGATCACCTCGTGCTCGGTCGGATGCAGTCGGGGCACGCCGGTGATCGTCAGCGTCGGGGAGCCGGCACCCTCGATCTGCGCCCCCATCTGGTTGAGCATCGTGCACAGATCGACGACGTCCGGCTCCCGGGCGGCATTGTGGATCGTGGTGACCCCCTCGGCGAGCACCGCGGCCATCAGGATGTTCTCGGTCGCGCCGACCGATGGGAATTCCAGTTGGATCTCCGCACCGTGCAGTGAATCCGCTTGGGCGACAACACATCCGTGTTCGATGTTGCAGGTTGCCCCGAGCTGCCGCAGGCCGGCCTGGTGCATGTCCAACGGACGCGACCCGATCGCGTCGCCGCCCGGCAGAGCCACCTTGGCCCGCAGGCACCGGCCCACCAGTGGCCCCAGCACACACACCGACGCGCGGAATTGCCGCACGGCCGCGAAATCGGCGTCGTACTTGGGCTCGTCCGGCGAGTTGATCCGCACGGTGGTGCCGTCGAGTTCGACCGTCGCCCCCAGGCCGCGCAGCACCTCCGCCATCAGCGGCACGTCCAGGATGTCCGGGCAGTTGGTGATGGTGCTGGTGCCCTCTGCCAGCAGGGCGGCCGCCATCAACTTGAGCACGCTGTTCTTGGCACCCCCGACGGCGACCTCACCGGACAACCGATTGCCGCCGGTGACAACGAAATGCTCACTCACGCGCGCCAGTGTAGTAAGCGTGCCGGGCCCGTCCGGTCAAAACCCGCCGCCTTACCGGATCAGCGGGCGGCCGCGGATCCGCCAACTGGGGCACCGGTACGGTTTACGCCATGGGAGTGCACATCACACGCGTCTACACCCGCACCGGTGACGACGGGACGACCGGCCTGAGCGACTTCTCCCGGGTCCCCAAGACCGACCCTCGGCTGGTCGGTTATGCCGACATCGAGGAGGCGAACGCCGCGATCGGGGCGGCCATCGCACTGGGCGGTCCCGACGACGACGTCCGCGCCACGCTGCTGCGCATCCAGAACGAGATGTTCGACGCCGGCGCCGACCTGGCGACCCCGGTGGTCGAGAACCCCAAGTACCCACCGCTGCGGGTTACCCAGGACTACGTCGACCGGCTTGAGCAGTGGTGTGACGAGTACAACGCGCGACTCTCGCCGCTGAATTCGTTCATCCTGCCCGGCGGCTCCCCGCTGTCGGCGCTGCTGCATGTCGCACGCACGGCGGTGCGTCGTGCCGAGCGGTCAGCCTGGGCGGCCGTCGAGGCTCATCCGGACGGTGTCAGCGTCCTGCCGGCCAAGTACCTCAATCGCCTGTCCGACCTGATGTTCGTGCTGTGCCGACTGGCGAATCCCGGTGGTGACGTGCTGTGGCAGCCGGGCGGGGAACGGACCGATCGTCCCGGGAAGTGATCTGCGCCAACGAGATTCGTCGCGTCAGACGTTACGGTTGCGCGCCCGTGGTGATGGCCGTGCCTCCAGCCAGGACAGGAATGCCGACCGGGCGCCGCGGTCCATCGCGATCTCCGAGCCGGTCCGGCGCTCCTGGGTCGCGTCGCGCAGTTCCAGCACGACGACCTCGTCGGTCATGATGTCGAACTCATCCCCGCGGGGGGCGCGCCGGGCGACCACCTCGACGCCGCGCCGGCTCAGCCGCCGATCCGGCCAGAGTCGCACGCTCGACAGTCGATAAAACGCGGCTTCCCCACCGCGATAGCGGATTACGCCGTGCCGCCAGCCGTGGCCGCCGTCCGCCGGCAGGTCTCGCATGATTGCAGCGGTGCCGCCCTGGCGCAGCTTCCACAGCCGGAAGCTCAGCACCAGGACGGCACCAAGAAGCACGGTGATGAGCACGACCATCGAGATCGTGGTGGCGCTCATCGACTCAATGTCCTGCTAGTCGATCACACCCAGGGCGCGCAGCCTGGCGCGGCCCTGCGCGGCAAGCTTCGGGTCGCCGGACTGCGCGTCGTGCCGCGCAGTCGCCTCGTCGATCTCCGCGGCGAAGTCCACGGACTCGGCCAGGATGCTGACACCCTCCTCGGTCACAGACAGGAACCCGCCGTGCACGGCGAGCCGGAGCTCGCCGTCCTCGACCCGGTCGACCCGCACCAGTGCGTCCGCCACCAGTTCGGCCACCAGGGGGATGTGCCGGGGCATGATGCCGATCTCACCAACGGTGGTGCGGGTGAAGACGAACGTCGCCTTACCCGACCAGACCTTGCGATCGACTGCGACGATGTCGACGTCGAAGTCGGCCATTACTCACCGCCTTTCGCCGGCAGAAGAACACCGATCACAGCTTGGCGCCCAGGCTCTCGGCCTTCTTGGCCAAGTCGTCGAGGCCGCCGATGAGGAAGAACGCCTGCTCGGGCAGGTGGTCGAACTCGCCCTTGGTCAGCCGGTCGAAGGCGTCGATGGTCTCCTTCAGCGGCACCGTCGAACCCGGCTGGCCGGTGAACTGCTCGGCCGCCATCATGTTCTGGCTCAGGAACCGCTCGATCCGCCGCGCCCGGCCGACCAGCTGCTTGTCCTCCTCGGACAGCTCGTCGATACCGAGGATGGCGATGATGTCCTGCAGGTCCTTGTAGCGCTGCAGGATCCGGATGACCTCCTGCGCGACGCGGTAGTGCTCGTCGCCGACCACGCCCGGGTCCAGGATCGTCGAGCTCGACGCCAGCGGGTCCACCGCCGGGAAGATGCCCTTGGAGAACACCGCACGGGAAAGCTCGGTGGTCGCGTCGAGGTGGGCGAACGTGGTCGCCGGCGCCGGGTCGGTGTAGTCGTCGGCGGGCACGTACACGGCCTGCATCGAGGTGATCGACCGGCCGCGGGTCGAGGTGATCCGCTCCTGCAGCTCACCCATCTCGTCGGCCAGCGTCGGCTGGTAACCCACCGCCGAGGGCATGCGGCCCAGCAGGGTCGAAACCTCGGAACCGGCCTGGGTGAACCGGAAGATGTTGTCGATGAACAGCAGCACGTCCTGGTTCGCCTCGTCGCGGAACCACTCGGCCATGGTCAGGGCCGACAGCGCCACCCGCATACGGGTGCCCGGCGGCTCGTCCATCTGGCCGAACACCAAGGCCGTGTCCTTGAGCACGTTCGCGTCCTCAAGCTCGACCCACAGGTCGTTGCCCTCACGGGTGCGCTCACCGACACCGGCGAAGACCGACGTACCACCGAAGTTGCGGGCGATACGGTTGATCATCTCCTGGATCAGCACCGTCTTACCCACGCCGGCACCGCCGAACAGGGCGATCTTGCCGCCACGCACGTACGGGGTCAGCAGGTCGACGACCTTCAGGCCGGTCTCCAGCATCTCAGTCCGCGGCTCCAGCGCGTCGAAGGCCGGCGGCTTGCGGTGGATGCCCCAGTGCTCGAGGTCCTCGCCGTAACCGGGCTTGTCCAGGCAGTGACCGAGCGCGTTGAACACGTGGCCCTTGACCTCGTGACCGACCGGCACCGAGATCGCCTTGCCGGTGTCGCTCACCGGCACGCCGCGCACCAGGCCGTCAGTGGGCTGCATCGAGATGCAGCGCACCAGGTTGTCACCCAGGTGCTGGGCGACCTCGAGCGTCAGGGTCTTGGCCAGCTCGGCGAAGGTCACCTCGGCGTGCAGCGCGTTGAACAACTCGGGCACCGCGCCGCGCGGGAACTCAACGTCGACGACCGGTCCGGTGATCCGCACCACGCGACCGGTGAGGTCGGTACCGGCCTTGCTGCCCTGGTCAGCAGTAACAGTCATAATCTTTTCGCTTTCCTTACCGGTCCTACCTGGCGTCGGCCAGCGCGTTCGCGCCGCCGACGATTTCGCTGATTTCCTGGGTGATCTGCGCCTGCCGCTCGCGGTTGGCCTCGAGCGTCAGCGCCTTGATCAGATCGTCGGCGTTGTCGGTCGCCGACTTCATCGCCCGCTGGCGCGAGGCCAGTTCCGAGGCGGCGGAGTCCAACAGGGCGGCGTACACGCGGGTCGTCAGATACCGCGGCAGCAGCGATTCGAACAGCGTGGTGGCGTCCGGCTCGAACGAGTACAGCGTGCGCGGGCCGGTCTCCTCCTCGCCCACGTACTCCACCACCATCGGTGCGATCCGACGGGCTTCGGCGGACTGGGACAGCATCGACTTGAACTCCGTCGAGACGACGTGCAGTTCGTCGACGCCGGCCAGGCCGTCGATGTCGCCTTCGGCTCCGGCCAGGAACGTCTCCACCAGCGTGGAGGCGATGCCGGCGGCGTCCTCGTAGGTCGGCCGCTCAGAGAACCCGGTCCACGATTTCGTCACCTCCCAGTTCCGGAAGGTGTAGTAGCTCAGCGCCTTGCGCCCGACGACGTAGAGCACCGGCGTCTTGCCCTCGGACCGCAGCAGCGAGAACAGTTCCTCGGACCGCCGGAAGATGTTGGCGTTGTACCCGCCGCACAGCCCGCGGTCGGAGGACACCACCAGCACGCCAGCCCGCTTGGGCGCCGGACGCTCCACCAACAGCGGGTGGTCCAGCGCGGCCTCGGCGGCCAGCGTGGTCAGCATCCGGGTGATCCCGTCGGCGTACGGCCGGGCCGATTCCAGCCGGGCCTGCGCCCGGCCGATGCGCGAGGTGGCGATCAGCTCCTGGGCCTTGGTGATCTTCTTGATCGACCCGGCGGAGCGGATACGCCCTCGCAGCTCACGAAGTGTGGCAGCCATCTGACGTCCCGGCGCTTACTTCTTGGCCGGTGCGGGCTTGCGGACCTGCACCGCTTCCTTGCCGAGCTTGTCCTCGTCGAGCGCCGCGACATGCTCCTCGGGCACCACTGAGCTGCCGTCGGACGCCGCGAAACCCTTCTTGAACTGGCCGATGACGTCGATCAGCTTCTGCTCGGCCTCCTCGGAGAGCTTCTTCGACTCGCGGATGCCGGACAGGATGTCGGCCTGCGAGGCCTTCAGGTGGTCCAGGAACTCCGACTCGAACCGGCCGATGTCCTCGACCGGGACCGAGTCCAGGTACCCGCCGGTGCCCAGGAAGACTGCGACGACCTGGTCCTCGACCGGCATCGGCGCGTACTGCGGCTGCTTGAGCAGTTCGACCAGGCGCGCGCCGCGCTCCAGCTGTGCCTTGGAGGTGGCGTCCAGGTCGGAGGCGAAGGCGGCGAACGCCTCCAGCTCGCGGTACTGCGACAGGTCCAGACGCAGCGACCCGGCAACCTCTTTCATCGCCTTGATCTGCGCGGCGCCACCGACACGCGACACCGACACACCGACGTTGATGGCCGGCCGGACACCCTGGTTGAACAGGTCGGTCTCCAGGAAGCACTGACCGTCGGTGATCGAGATGACGTTGGTCGGGATGTAGGCCGAGATGTCGTTGGCCTTGGTCTCGATGATCGGCAGACCGGTCAGCGAACCACCACCGAGCTCGTCGGAGAGCTTCGCGCAGCGCTCCAGCAGCCGGGAGTGCAGGTAGAACACGTCACCGGGGTAGGCCTCGCGGCCCGGCGGGCGGCGCAGCAGCAGCGAGATCGCGCGGTAGGCTTCGGCCTGCTTGGTCAGGTCGTCGAAGACGATCAGCACGTGCTTGCCGCCGTACATCCAGTGCTGGGCGATGGCCGAGCCGGTGTAGGGGGCCAGCCACTTGAAGCCGGCGGAGTCGGACGCGGGCGCGGCCACGATCGTGGTGTAGTCCATCGCGCCGCCCTCTTCCAGCGCACGGCGCACGCTGGCGATGGTGGTGCCCTTCTGGCCGATCGCGACGTAGACGCAGCGCACCTGCTGCTGGACGTCGCCGCTCTCCCAGTTCTTGCGCTGGTTGAGGATGGTGTCGACGCACATGGCGGTCTTGCCGGTCTTGCGGTCGCCGATGACCAGCTGACGCTGGCCGCGGCCGATCGGGGTCATGGCGTCGACGGCCTTGATGCCGGTCTGCAGCGGCTCGCTCACGCTCTGCCGCTGCACCACCGACGGAGCCTGCATCTCCAGCGGCCGGCGGGTCTCGGCGGCGATCTCGCCCCGGCCGTCGATCGGCTGACCGAGCGGGTTGACCACGCGGCCCAGGAAGGCGTCACCGACCGGCACCGAGAGCACCTCGCCGGTCCGCTTGACCTGCTGACCCTGCTCGATGTGCTCGAAGTCACCGAGGATGACGGCGCCGACGCTGTGCTCATCGAGGTTCAGCGCGACACCGAGCACGCCGCCGGGGAACTCCAGCAGCTCCTGGGTCATCACCGAGGGCAAACCCTCGACGTGGGCGATACCGTCACCCGCGTCGACGACGGTGCCGACCTCCTCGCGGGCGCTTTCGGCGGAGAAGGAGCCCACGTACTCCTCGATCGCCCCCTGGATGTCGTCAGCGGAGATGGTCAACTCTGCCATGGCTCTTCGTCTTCCTACCTGTGGTTATGGATGGTGATCAAAAACTGGGGGTCAGTCGGGCAACTGGGCTTGTGCGGCGGTCAGGCGAGCCGACAGCGAACCGTCGATCACCTCGTCGCGGACCGCGATGGTCAGCCCGCCCAGCAGTTCCGGGTCGATGTGCAGCTGCACCCGCACCGGGTGGCTGTAGATCCGGCTGAGCACCTCGTTCAGCCGGGTGCGCTGTGCGGCGCTGAGGTCCGCGGCCGCACCGACGCGGGCCACCACCTCGCCGCGACGGGCCACCGCGAGGTGAGCCAGATCGGCCACCGCCTGGTGGGCGGGCTGGCCGCGCAGCAGTTCGACGGTCTGCGTCAGCAGTTCGACGGTGACCGGGTTCGCCCCGGAGCCGAGCACCTTGCGCAGCAGCGCCACCCGGCCGGCGGCCGGCGTCACGTTGTCGCCGAGCAGGATGTCCAGCCGCGGCTGGGCGTCCAGCACCCGGGAGAACCGGAACAGCTGGTCCTCCACCTCGTCGATCTGGCCGGCCCGCTCTGCCCGCACCAGCAGGGCCTGACGGCCCAGGTGCTCGACCGCGTCGACCAGGTCCGTGTCGGTCGACCAGCGTGCCGAGACGGCGGTCTTCAGCAGCGCCAGGGCCGGCGCGCCGACCTTGCCGCTCAACAACCGGTCCACCAGCCGCACCTTGGCGGCGGCGTCCTCGGCGGGCACGGTCAGGTGCCGAGTGACGACCTTCTCGCCGATCAGCAGTTTGGCGACCGCGACCAGGTCTGCGGCCAGTGCCGACAGGCCCTTCTCGTCGAGGGCGGCGGTCGCCGTGTCGAGTTCGCGGACCAGGTTCTCCAGCGCGAGCCGGCTGGCCGAACGCATCGTGGCCAGCAGCGGGATCTCAGTGTCCTTGGCGTCGATCGGCTTGGCCGCCATGGCGTCCAGCTCAGCCAGGAACCGATCGACGGTCGCGGACTGCCGAGCCGGGTCGGACACGTGGTCGCGGACCAGGCTCGCGGCCCGCTCCACCGACTCGGTGCCCAGATCCGCCCGCAGCTGCCGAACCAGCTGGCTACGCAGCAGGCCGACCTGCTGGCTGCCGGTGGCCTTGATCCGCTCGGCGTCGGTACCGGCCTGCGTCCGCAACTGCTCGGCGATGCGGACCGCGTCGGCTCGTGCCTCCTCGGTGACCCGCTTCGCCTCCACCTCGGCGTTGGCGACCGCGGTGGTGTGCGCCTGGCTGGCCTGCGCCAGCCGGTCGGCCGCCGCAGCAGCTTCGGCCAGCTGCTTGCGCACGGCCTCCTGCTGGTCAGCCATCAGCTTGCGGATCGGCGGTACGACGAACCGCCACAGCAGCCAGACAATGACGGCGAAGCCAACCAGCTGCCCGATGAACGTTGACATTTTCTCGTTACCGTCCCGTTGATCCGACCTCGACGCCGAGAATTCGGCTGGCCAAGGCGGCCGACAGTGTCTCCACCCGGGCGCGCAGCTGCTCGTTCACCGCGTCACCTTCTTGCTTGAGTTGCTCAGTGGCACCCTGCACGACCGTGGCCACCTCGGCATCGGCCCGCGAGCGGGCCTCCTCGATGGCCTTACGACCCTCGGCCCGGGCGTCGTCGCGAACCGTCGACGCCTCGAGCCGCGCCGCCGACATCTCCTTCTCGTAGTCGGCCTCCGCAGCTGCGAACTGCTCGGCCGACTGCTTGTTGTCGGCGGCGGTCTTGGTGACCATGTTGTCGCGCTCCCGCAGCACCTTCATGATCGGCGGAACCACGAAGGTGCCGATCACGATCAGCACGATCACGAAGATCGCCAAGATGACGAAGAAGGTGCCGTTCGGCAGCAGGAAGTTGCTACCGCCCGCCTCCTCGCCCCCTTCCGCCAACTGGCGCACAGCGAGAACGGTTGCGCTCATGTCACCCATCGACGCGAGTTACTTGATCGGGGTGGCGAAGACGAACAGCGCCATGAACGCCAGGTTGATGAAGTACATGGCCTCCACCAGACCGACGGTGATGAAGAACGGGGTGAACAGCCGGCTCTGCGCCTCGGGCTGCCGGGCCACACCCGCGATCAGGGCGTTACCGGCGATACCGTCACCGATGGCCGCGCCGACGGCGCCGCCGCCGAGGATCAGGCCACCGCCGATGAGGGCACCCATTGCGATTTGGGGGTCCATTCCTTACTCCTTCTTGCTAGCTGGTAGTGGTCTACCAGGTCTTTGTTGTAGAGGTTGGGCTTACTCAGTGATGCTCTTCCATCTCCATCGCCTGGGCGAAGTACAAGATGGTGAGCAGCGCGAAGATGAAGGCCTGGATCAGGCCGACGAACAGGTCGAACGACTTCCAGATCGCGTTCGGCGCCCACATGACGTAGGCCGGGAACAGCGCGATCAGCGCGACCAGGATGCCGCCGGCGAAGATGTTGCCGAAGAGTCGCAGGGACAGTGAGACCGGCTTGGCGATCTCCTCGACCAGGTTGAACGGCGCCATGAACGCGACGTGACCCTTCAGTACCCGCCACGGGTGGCCGAGGAACCCGCGCCGCCAGAAGCCGGCCAGGTGGTAGCAGCAGAAGACGAACAGCGCCAGCGCCAGCACGTAGTTGATGTCCGCCGCGGCCGACGGCAGCACCTCAGCCGCCGTACCGTGCTCGTCGACGTACTGCAGCGGCAGTACCGACAGCCAGTTGGAGACCAGGATGAACACGAAGATCGTCACCGCCAGCGGCAGCACGAACGGCGCGATGCGCATCCCGATCGCGCTCTCGATCTGATTGCGCATTCCGACGGTGACCGCCTCGAAGAACAGCTGAAGCCCGCCCGGCACGCCGGTGGAGGTGACCTTCACGCGCAGGAGCAGCGCCAGTGCGATCACGATGACCGCGGCGATCGACGTGGCCAGGATGGTGTCGACATTGACGACGCCCACCAGCGGCCAGACGGCGGTGTGGTGGTCGCCGACGTCGATCGCGGCCTCGGCCAGAGTGGTCTCGATCATCGCTAGTGTGCCGTCCCTTCTACGCCGTCACCGGCTGCGCCTGCCGCGGCGGCGCTCCGCAATTTCTTCATCACCGGCAGCGCAGTGCTGGCCACCAGGATCAGTTCGAACAATGCCAGACCGAATACCACGCCCAGCCCGTTCGGCTTGAAGACGTAGGCGATCGCCAGCGCGATGACACTGATGACACCCAGGCGGGCCGCCGAGTTCATCGCCATCTTGGATTTCAGCGGATGGTCGCCGGCGGTGATGTTCTGCACCGAGCGACGCACCAGCAGGGCGTTGGCCAGACCGAGCGCCAGGCCCACGCCGAAGAACACCCCGAGCAGCGGACGGTGCAGATACTGGGCGCCAACGAGAGCGACGGCAGCCAGTGCCACGCAGATCAGCCCGAGCCGGACCGGTCGGAACACCACAGCTGGCAACACCAGGGGCGCGTCCTGCGCTGGTGTCGTCACCGCCCCACCCCTGTCCTGGTCACTCGTGTTTTGTCAACGTGATTTTCCGCGCGACTCGCAGAGCGTATCGGATGCCCGAACGCACGTTGAAACC
The DNA here is from genome assembly GCF_018455725.1 of Mycolicibacter acidiphilus. GTDB lineage: Bacteria > Actinomycetota > Actinomycetes > Mycobacteriales > Mycobacteriaceae > Mycobacterium > Mycobacterium acidiphilum. Next base: position 46,892 of record NZ_JAHCLR010000042.1, on the reverse strand, counting down.
GCCTGGAATCCCATCCTAACCGGTGCTACTACCGGTCGTCGTAGAGGGCCTCCCGCCCGCGCAGCAGCGGGATGAGCGTAACGACCATCGCGATCACCATCGCACCCAGCATCACGGCCCCGGTGTAGCGCGGATCGAAGAAGATCGTGCTGGCGGTGCCGAACGCGACGATCGCCACCCACAGGTAGATCAACAGCACCACCCGGCGGTGCGAGTGACCGATCTGCAGCAGCCGGTGGTGCAGGTGCATCTTGTCCGGGTGGAACGGGCTGACCCCGGCCCGGGTCCGGCGGATGATCGCCAGCAGCATGTCCAGCGCCGGAACGCACATCACCGCCGCGACCAGCAGGAACGGTGACAGCAGCGCGAAGACGTCCCGGGCACCGTAGGCGCTCAGCGAGATCGGGCCGGCGGCGGTGGTGGACGCGGCGGCCAGCATCAGACCGATCAGCATCGAACCGGAGTCACCCATGAAGATCTTGGCGGGGTGGAAGTTGTGCGGCAGGAAACCCAGGCACGCCCCGGCCAGCACCGCCGAGATCAGCGCCGGCGGGTAGAACAGCACGTCGCCGCCGTGGTTCTGCAGCAGTCCGACGGAGAACATGCAGATCGCCAGGGCGGTGATCAGCCCCAGCCCGGCCGCGAGCCCGTCGAGGCCGTCGACGAAGTTCATCGCGTTGACGATCGACACGGTCAGCGCCAGCGTCAGCAGGATCGAGGACGCCTGGTCGAGCACGACGGTGCCGACGCCGCCGATCGGGATGTAGAGGACGCTCCAGGCCACACCCATGGTGACCAGCACGCTGGCGGCGGTGATCTGGCCGGCGAATTTGGTCAGCGCGTCCAGACCCCACTTGTCGTCGAGCAGACCGATGCCCATGATGACGCCGCCGGCCAGCACCACCGCGGGCATCCCGGTGGTGTAGACGAAGCCCCGGGTGAGCGCCGGCAGCTGCGACGCCAGGAAGATGCCGGCGATGATCCCGAGGTACATCGCCAGACCGCCCATCCGCGGTGTCGGCCTGGTGTGCACGTCGCGCTCGCGCGGATAGGCGACGGCGCCGATCCGGGTGGCCAGCCGGCAGACGGGGCCGGTGGCGAAATAGGTGATGATCGCGGCGGTCAGGCCGACCAGGGCGAGCTCCCGCATCGGGACGCCCGCACCGCGGTCGGACAGGGCGAGCAGCTGTTCGGCCAGCACCACCGACCGCCCGCCGGTCACGGTGCGTCCATGAGGTCGGCCGGATCCAGGCCCAGCACCGCGCCGATCTGCTCGGCGGTGACCGGGCCGGATCGCCGGATGCGCACCGCCGGCCCGGTCAGATCGACGATCGTGGACGCGGCCTGCTGCTGTGCCGGGCCGCCGTCGAGGTAGACGTCGACCGACTCCCCCAGCTGACGGTTCGCCTCAGCGGCGTCGATCGCCGGCGGGCTGCCGGAGACGTTGGCGCTGGACACCGCCATCGGTCCCACCGCCTTGAGCACCTCCAGCGCCACCGGGTGCAGCGGCATGCGCAGCATCACCGTGCCGTGGGCGTCGCCGAGGTCCCAATGCAGCGACGGCGCCTGGGTCACGATCAGGCTCAGCGCACCCGGCCAGAACGCCCGGATGAGTTCGCGGGCAGCGTCGGGCACGATCAGCGCCAGCCCGTCGATGGAGTTCCACGACCCGACCAGGACCCCCACCGGCATGTCACGGCCGCGGCCCTTGGCGGCCAGCAGGGCGGTGACCCCGGCGGCGTCGAACGCGTCGCAGCCGATGCCGTAGACGGTGTCGGTGGGCAGCACGATCGGCCGGTGTGCCCGGACGGCCTCGACGGCGGCGGCGATACCGGCGGCGCGCTGATCGGGGTCGGCGCAGTCGAACACGCTACTCATCGGCGGAACTCCTCGGTTGATCGTTGCGGACCGCGGTGACGAACCGCGGCCGCCCGGTCAGGTCGGACCTCGCCGTGACGGCACCGAAACAGCCGGTGGCCGTGATTGATTCGACGGTGGCCGCCGACGTGGTGTCGTCGTGCTCGACGGCGAACAGGCCGCCGGGCCGCAGCAGCCGTGCGGCGAGCGCCGCAAGCGGGTGGATCACCACCATGCCGTCGTCGCCGCCGAACAGCGCGTGCGCCGGATCATGTTCGGCCACTTCGGGATCCAGTTCGACCCCGGCCGGGATGTACGGGGGGTTGGTGACCAGCAGATCCACCTGTCCATCCAGTTCGGCGAGTAGGCCGGCCGCGGTGACGTCGGCCTGCAGCAGCTCCACTGCGGTTCCCGCACAGTTGATTCGGGCGTAGCACAACGCCTCCGGCGAGTCGTCGATGCCTATCACCCGCGCGCGGGGCCGGTGCATGGCCAGTGTCAGCGCGAGCGCACCCGAGCCGGTGCAGGCGTCGACGATCACCGCGTCGTCCCGAAGGTGTTGGCCGGTGGCCCATTCCAGCATCGCCTCGGTCTCCGGCCGCGGGATGAACACCCCGGGGCCGACCCGCAGGATCGCCGGCCCGAACGCCGCCGTTCCGAGCAGATGCTGCAACGGCACCCGCTCGGAACGCGCGGTGACGAGTTCGCCGTAGCGCGCCAGGAACCCGTCGTCGGGCAGGTTATCCAGCAGCGCAAGCCGGCTGCGGTCGGTGCCGGCGGCGTGCGCGGCCAACTCCTCGGCGTCGCGGCGCGCGGCGTCGATCCCCGCCGCGGCGAAAACCGCCGCGGCGGAGTCGATCGCGCGACGGAGTGCGGTCATGTCCCCTGCAGGCGGGCTTCTTTGTCGGCGGCCGCCAGCGCGTCGAACAGGGCGTCGAGGTCGCCGTCGAGCACCTGGTCGAGGTTGTGCGCCTTGAACCCGATCCGGTGGTCGGTGATCCGATTCTCCGGGAAGTTGTAGGTGCGGATGCGCTCGCTGCGGTCCACCGTGCGGATCTGGCTCGCCCGATCCGCCGATGCGTCGGCCTGCGCCTGCTCCTCGGCCAGCGCCTGCAGCCGGGCCGCCAGCACCTGCAGCGCCCGAGCCTTGTTCTGCAACTGAGAGCGCTCGTTCTGACAGGTGACGACGATCCCGGTCGGCAGGTGGGTGATCCGCACCGCGGAGTCGGTGGTGTTCACCCCCTGGCCGCCCTTGCCGGACGACCGGTAGACGTCGATGCGCAGGTCCGACTCGTCGATGGCCACCTCGGCGACCTCCTCGGGCTCCGGGTAGACCAGCACCCCGGCCGCCGAGGTGTGCACCCGGCCCTGCGATTCGGTGACCGGCACCCGCTGCACCCGGTGCACGCCGCCTTCGAACTTCAGCCGGGACCAGACACCGTCGGCGCTGTCGCCCTTGCTGGCGATCGTCAGCGTCGCATCCTTGTAGCCGCCGAGATCCGACGTGGTCTCGTCGAGCACGGTGACCTTCCAGCCGTGCCGTTCGGCGTAGCGGATGTACATCCGTGCCAGGTCCGCGGCGAACAGCGCCGACTCCTCGCCACCCTCGCCGGACTTGACCTCCAGCACGACGTCGTCGGCGTCGTGCGGGTCGCGGGGCGCCAGCGCGTCGGTGAGCGCGGTGTCCAGTTCGGCGACGCGGGCCTCCAGCTCGACGACCTCATCGGCGAACGACGCGTCGTCGGCCGCCAGTTCCCGGGCGGCCTCCAGGTCGCCGCGGGCCACCTGGAGCTTGCGGTGGGTGGCGACGATCGGCGCCAGCTGCGCGAACCGCCGACCGACGCGGCGGGCCTCGGCGGCGTCGTTGTGCAGTTCGGGGTCGGCGAGCCGGGTCTCGAGCTCGGCGTGTTCGGCCAGCAGGGCATCAACCGCCTGCATGCTGCGGGTCATCTCACCTCCATCCCCGAACGCAAGCCGACGCCCGGGCGACGTGCGAACACGCGCCGGGCGTCGGTGAAGGGGCTAGTTGTCCGCGGCCTCGGCAGCAGCGCCAACCTTGCGCTTGCCGTACCGCTTCTCGAAGCGGGCGACCCGGCCGCCGCTGTCCAGGATCTTCTGCTTGCCGGTGTAGAACGGGTGGCACTGCGAGCAGACCTCGACCACGATGTGGCCGCTCTCCTTGGTGCTGCGGGTGGTGAAGGTGTTCCCGCAACCGCAGACCACGGTGGTCTCGTGGTAGGTCGGGTGAATGCCAGATTTCATGATTTCCTCTTCGATCGTCGGTCGCCGGGTCGTCCGCCCGTGGGGTGGACGTGAACCGGAACCTGAGGGGTTCGATTATGCCAGTCGCAGTGCCGGCGCCCAAAACGCCGGCCGACGCGATCAGTCGTTGTCCATGCCCGGGGTGGTCTTGGACACCTGCACCAGGAACTCGTAGTTGCTCTTGGTCTTGCGCAACTGGCTCATCAACAGGTCGATGGCCTGGTGCGAGTCCAGCCCGGACAGCAACCGGCGCAGCTTGTGCACGATCGCGAACTCGTCCGGTGAGAGCAGCAGCTCGTCCTTGCGGGTGCCGGACGGGTTGACGTCGACCGCCGGGAACACCCGGCGCTCGGCGATCTTGCGGTCCAGCTTGAGCTCGGCGTTGCCGGTGCCCTTGAACTCCTCGAAGATGACGGTGTCACCGGTGGACCCGGTCTCCACCATCGCGGTGGCGATGATGGTCAGCGACCCGCCGTGCTCGATGTTGCGGGCCGCGCCCAGGAACCGCTTCGGCGGGTACAGCGCGGTGGAGTCGACACCACCGGACAGGATGCGCCCCGACGCCGGCGAGGCGTTGTTGTAGGCGCGGCCCAGCCGGGTGATCGAGTCGAGCAGCACCACGACGTCCTTGCCCTGCTCGACCAGGCGCTTGGCCCGCTCGATGGCCAGCTCCGCGGCCTGGGTGTGGTCTGACGGCGGGCGGTCGAAGGTCGAGGCGATGACCTCACCCTTGACCGAGCGCTGCATGTCGGTGACCTCTTCGGGCCGCTCGTCGACCAGCACCACCATCAGGTGGCATTCGGGGTTGTTGCGGGTGATCGCGTTCGCGATGTCCTGCATGATCGTGGTCTTACCGGCCTTCGGCGGGGACACGATCAGCGCGCGCTGACCCTTACCGATCGGCATGATCAAGTCGATGACGCGGGTGGTCAGCTTCTCGGGCGACGTCTCCAGCCGCAGCCGCTGGTTCGGGTACAGCGGGGTCAGCTTGGAGAACTCGGGACGGTTCTTCGCCGCCTCGACCGGGCCGCCGTTGACGGTGTCCAGGCGCACCAGCGGGTTGAACTTCTGCCGCTGGTTGGGCTGCTCACCCTCGCGGGGCACCCGCACCGCACCGGTCACCGCGTCGCCGCGGCGCAGGCCGTTCTTGCGGACCATGTTCATCGAGACGTACACGTCGTTGTGCCCGGCCAGGTAACCCGAGGTGCGAACGAACGCGTAGTTGTCGAGCACGTCGAGGATGCCCGCCACCGGCTGCACGACGTCGTCCTCGCGCAGTTCGGCGTCCCCGCCGCCCTCGGCGCCGCGCTCACCACGCCGGCGCCGGTCCCGGAACCGGCGGCCACGCCGGCCGCCGCGGCCCTCATCGTCGTCTTGGTTCTGGTTCTGGTTCTGGTTCTGCTGACCGCGGTTGGACTGCTGGTCGCCGGACGACTCGTCGTTCTTGTCGTTCCGGTCGTTCCGGTCGTTCCGTCGGCCGCCGGACTGCTCCGACTTCTCACCGGTCCGGTCGCGTCGGCCCGACTCGGTTTGCGCGGCCGCCTCGGCCGGCTTGTCGGACTTGTCCGCCTTGTCCGCCTCGGCCGGCTTCTCCGACTCGGACTGCGCTGCGGGCTCGGACGGCTGGTTCGACTCGGCACCGTTAGCCGTGGGGGCTCCCGACTGACGGCTGGCGCCGCGCCGCTCCCGCCGCGGTGCGGCTGCGACCGGGGCCTCCGGCGCGTCGGACTCGGCGGTCTCCGCGCCGACGGCCGGCGCATCCGCAGTGGGCGCGGTGTCGGCGGTCGGAGCGCTGGTCTCCTGGATGGCGGCGATCAGCTCGCTCTTGCGCATCCCCGAGGAGCCCTTCACACCGACCCGGTTGGCCAGGGCCCGCAGCTCGGGGAGCACCATCGCCGACAGCGAACCGGTGGAAACGGCGCCGGTGTCGGGGGTGGCCTCCGCGCTGATCGCCGGGGCGGTCGGCGCGTCATCGCCGCCGGTGGCCGGCGCGCTCACGTCGGCGGATTCGGGCGCGCTGTGGCTCGGCGCCTCGATGGTGGTCTGGGGGGTCGGCAGCTCATCCTGTTCGGTGCTGCCGTCAGCCGTGAAGAGGTCCGTTTCGGTCACGGATTTCCTTTCTTCCCTCGTCGGTTTCTGTTCACGCGAGGGGTTGGTTGCATTCAGCGGATTCGCCGAGTGCGTGTCACCGTCGACTGTGTAACGGTGTAGCCCGTATCGGCGGCATGGAAACGATCGAGGATCGCAAACCGTCAACTACGGGAAGAATTTGGTGGCGTCCGGGTGATATCGCAGGGTTCGTGCAGATGCAGATGCTGCGACAGCAGGACGGCTTGAGGATAACCCGCATCGGTGTCGGACGCAACAAACACCGCGCGGCGTGCCTCAGCTCGGCACCACCACCCCGGAGTTCCACCGGACGGCGTCGCCGACCGCCATCTCGGCCACGGCGAAGCCGCGCGCGGCGCCCTCGCCGAGCACCTCGGTGGGCAGCCGTGGCTCGGTGCTGAACGCGATAACCGCAGGTCCGGCGCCGGAGAGCACGGCGGCGATACCGTGTCGGCGCAGCAGTGCCAGATACGCCGCCGACTCCGGCTGGGCCGCGGCGCGCTGCGGCTGGTGCAGCACGTCCTCGGTGGCCGTCAGCAGCAGATCCGGCCGCTCTGACAGGGCGACCACCAGCAGTGCGGCACGACTCAGGTTGAACCGGGCGTCGCGGTGACTGATCTGCTCGGGCAGCAGCATCCGGGTCTCCGCCGTCGACGAGCGACGCTGCGGGATCGCCGGGAACAGGTGGATGCCGGGATGCAGCCGCAGCGGCACCGCCGCGTAGTCGGGTGCTGCACCCGCACTGTCCTGGGTCCACGAGACCACCGCACCGCCGAGCACCGCGGCGGCGGCGTTGTCGGGGTGTCCCTCGAACTCCGATGCGAGCTGGATCAACTGGTCCTGGGTCAGCGTCTGCGACTCGGTCTGCGCGACAAGGCCGTTGACGGCCGCCAGCCCGGCGACCACGGCCGCAGCCGACGAGCCCAGGCCGCGCTGGTGCGGGATCGCGTTACGGCAGCGGACCACCAGGCCGGGGGCATCCAGGCCGGCCGCCTGCAACCCGCGGCGAATCCCTTGCACGACAAGATGATCCGAGGTCAACGGCACCTGACCGGCACCCTCCCCCTCGACCTCCACCACCAGGCCCGAAGCGGTGGTCTCGACGCTGACCTCGTCGTACAGTCCCAGCGCCAGCCCGAGGCTGTCGAACCCCGGACCGAGGTTGGCACTCGACGCCGCCACCGAGACGCTGGTGGCAAGGCCGATCGGCAACGATCCGGCCACTAGGCCAGCCCCAGTTCGGCGACCACGGTGGCCGCGTCGACGGGCAGGGCGGCAACCTCGGGCATGCCCTTGAGCGCGGTGTCGGGATCCTTCAGGCCGTTTCCGGTGACGGTGCAGACCACCGTCGATCCGCGCGGCACCCAGCCGTCCTCGACCGACTTCAGCAGCCCGGCGATGCTGGCCGCCGATGCCGGCTCGACGAAGACACCCTCGGACTGCGCGACGAGGTGATATGCCGCCAGGATCTCGTCGTCGGTGGCGGCCAGGAAGCGCCCGCCGGAATCCTGCTGCGCTTCGACGGCCTGCGACCACGACGCCGGGGAGCCGATACGGATCGCGGTCGCGATGGTCTCCGGGTTGGGCACCGGCTCACCGAGCACCAGGGGCGCCGCGCCGGCCGCCTGGGTGCCGAGCATCTTCGGCAGCTTCTGCGCGACCCCGTCGGCGTGGTACTCGCGGTAGCCGCGCCAGTACGCGGTGATGTTGCCGGCGTTGCCGACCGGCAGCGAGTGGATGTCGGGTGCGTCGCCGAGCGCGTCGACGATCTCGAACGCCGCGGTCTTCTGCCCCTCGATGCGCACCGGGTTCACCGAGTTCACCAGGGAGATCGTCGGGAAGTCGGTGGCCATCTTGCGGGCCAACTCCAGGCAGTCGTCGAAGTTGCCGTCGATCTGGATGATCTTGGCGCCGTGCATCACCGCCTGGGCGAGCTTGCCCATCGCGATCTTGCCCTGCGGGATCAGCACCGCGCAGGTGATACCGGCCCGGGCGGCGTAGGCCGCGGCCGACGCCGAGGTGTTGCCGGTGGAGGCGCAGAGCACCGCCTGCTGACCGCGGGCCACCGCGTCGGTGACCGCCATCGTCATGCCCCGGTCCTTGAACGAACCGGTGGGGTTGAGCCCCTCGACCTTGAGATGCACTGTGCAGCCGGTCTGCTCGGAGATCCGCTTGGCGTGGATCAGCGGGGTGCCGCCTTCGAGCAGCGTGACCGGTGTCCAGTTCGCGGCGTCGGGAAGCCGGTCCCGGTAGGCCTCGATGAGGCCCGGCCACGGAGTGTGGATCGCTGTCCGGTTGGAGCTCACTGGTCTGTTCCTTCCAGTCGTAGCACGCTGGCCACCCGTTGCACCGCGTCCAGGCCGGCCAGCGCCGCAACGGTTTCCGACAGTGCCGACTCGGCCGCCCGGTGGGTGACCACCACGATGCGGGCACCGGTCGGGGTGCCGTCGTCGGCGGTGACGCCCTCCTGGCGCACCTCGGCGATGCTCACCTCGCGGGCGGCGAATTCGGCTGCCACCGAGGACAGCACGCCCGGCTTGTCGGCGACGTCCATGCTGACGTAGTACCGGGTCTGCACGTCCCCGATCGGTGCGATCGCCAACTGGGCGTACTTGGACTCCCGCGGGCCGCGCCCGCCCTGTACCCGGTTGCGGGCCGCCATCACCAGATCGCCGGCGACCGCCGAGGCGGTCGGCGAACCGCCCGCGCCCTGGCCGTAGAACATCAGCCGGCCGGCCGCCTCCGCCTCGACCACGACGGCGTTGAACGCACCGTTGACGGTGGCCAGCGGATGCGTCAGCGGCACCAGGGCCGGGTAGACCCGAGCCGAAACTCGTTGCTGCCCATCGACGGTGGTGATCCGTTCGCAGATCGCCAACAGTTTGATGGTGCAGCCCAGGGCACGCGCGGCGGTGAAGTCCGCCGGGGTGATGTCGGTGATGCCCTCGCGGTAGACGTCGTCGGCGGTGACCCGGGTGTGGAAGGCGATCGATGCCAGGATCGCGGCCTTGGCGGCGGCGTCGTAACCCTCCACATCGGCGGTGGGGTCGGCCTCCGCGTACCCCAGCGCACTGGCGTCGGCCAGGGCTGCGGCGTAATCGGCTCCGGTGGAGTCCATCTCGGACAGGATGTAGTTGGTGGTGCCGTTGACGATGCCGGCCACCCGCACCACGGTGTCACCGGCCAACGACTGGGTCAGCGGCCGAATGACCGGGATGGCACCGGCGACCGCGGCCTCGAAGTACATGTCCACCCGGGCCCGTTCCGCGGCCTCGGCCAATTCCCCGGTGGAGCGTGACAGCAGCGCCTTGTTGGCGGTGATGACCGACTTGCCGTGCTCGATCGCCGCCAGGATCGCCTTGCGGGCCGGCTCGACCGGGCCCATCACCTCCACGACGATGTCGACGTCGTCTCGCGACACCAGCGCATCGATGTCGTCGGTCAGCAACTCGGCCGGCACCCCCCGATCGGCGCCGACGTCGCGCACCCCGACACCGCGCAGCACCAGCGGCGCGCCGATCCGGGCGGCCAGGTCGTCGGCGCTGTTCTCGATGATCCGGACGACCTCGCTGCCGACGTTGCCCAAGCCGAGGACGGCAACGCCCACGGGATTCCCGAAAGCTTCTGCATCGGACACCGCTATTTCACCTCCAGGCTGATCAGGTCGTCGACGGTTTCCCGGCGCAGCATAAGTCGCGCCTGTCCGCCGCGTACCGCCACCACCGCCGGGCGGGGCAGCAGGTTGTATCGGCTCGACATCGAATAGCAGTAGGCACCGGTGGCGGCCACCGCGACCAGATCGCCCTCACGCACGCCGGCCGGCACCCAGGTGTCGCGGACGATGATGTCGCCGCTCTCGCAGTGTTTGCCGACGACCCGGGCCAGCACCGGCTCGGTGGCGTCGGAGCCATCCGGGTCGTTCAGCGTCCGCGAGACCAGCCGGACGTCGTAGGCCGCATCGTAGAGCGCGGGGCGGATGTTGTCGCTCATGCCGCCGTCGACGCTGACGTAGCGACGGCTGGCGGTGGCGCTGATCGCGACGTCCTTGACGGTGCCGACCTCGTACAGCGTGATCGTGCCGGGACCGGCGATGGCCCGGCCGGGTTCCACAACCAGGGTCGGGGTGGGCAGCCCGACGGCCGCCGACTCCGCGGAGACGATCTCGGCGAGCTTGCCGGCCAGTTCCGCCATCGGCGGCGGGTCGTCCTGCGGCAGGTAGGCGATGCCCAGGCCGCCGCCGAGGTCGACCGTCGACATCTGTGCGGCCGTCTCGGCGCCGAATTCCTCGGCGACCGCGCCGAGCAGGCCGATGATCCGGTGCGCGGCCACCTCGAACCCGTCGACGTCGAAGATCTGCGAGCCGATGTGACTGTGCAGACCGACCAGCCGCAGGTGACCGGTGGCGAGCACCCGCCGGACCGCGTCCAGCGCCGCCCCGCTGGCCAGCGACAGGCCGAACTTCTGGTCCTCGTGGGCGGTGGAGATGAACTCGTGGGTGTGCGCCTCCACACCGACCGTCACCCGCACCAGCACGTCCTGCACGACCCCGGCGGCGGCGGCGATCTTCTCCAGTCGCTCGATCTCGATCATCGAGTCGATCACCACATGGTGCACACCGGCCGCCACGGCCGTCGTCAGCTCCGCGATCGATTTGTTGTTGCCGTGCACGGTGATCCGGTTCGCCGGGAACCCGGCCCGCAGCGCGACCGCCAGCTCTCCCCCGGTGGCCACGTCCAGCGACAGGCCCTCCTCGTCGATCCAGCGCGCCACCTCACCGCACAGGAAAGCCTTCGCGGCATAGTGCACGCGCGCGCCGCCGCCGAAGGCGGCCGCGATCTCTTTGCAGCGGCCGCGGAAGTCGTCCTCATCGACCACGAACAGCGGGGTGCCGTACTGCTCGGCCAGGTCGGTGACCGTGACGCCGGCGACCCGGACCACGCCGTCGTCGCCGCGAACGGCGTTGCGCGGCCAGACATGCGGTGCCAGCTCCAGCAGTTGCTCGCCGGTCTGCGGTTTGGCCGGTGCCTCGTCGTGGTGGATCTCGTCGGCGTGCCGCGGGCCGGCGGGGTGGACGTTCACATCCGCTCCGGAGCGCTCACGCCGAGGATCGTCAGGCCGTTGGCGATCACCTGGCGGGTCGCCTCGCACAGCGCCAGCCGGGCCGCGTTCAGCTCACCGGGCTGCTCGTCGCCCTGCGGCAACACCCGGCAGCTGTCGTAGAAGCGGTGGTAGGACCCGGCCAGATCCTCCAGGTAGCGGCAGACCCGGTGCGGTTCCCGCAGGCTCGCAGCGGTTTTCAGGATCTGCGGGAACTCGCCGAGGGTGCGGATCAGCGCGCCCTCCTTGTCGTGGTCGAGCAGCCCGAGGTTTGCGGTGTCCGCCGTCAGCCCGAGTTCGGCCGCGTTGCGCGCCAGCGCGGAGAGCCGCGCGTGGGCGTATTGCACGTAGTAGACCGGGTTTTCGTTGCTCGCCGACGACCACAGCGCCAGGTCGATGTCGATCGGGGTGTCCACCGAGGAGCGGATCAGGCTGTAGCGGGCGGCGTCGACGCCGATGGCCTCGACCAGGTCATCGAGGGTGATGACGGTGCCGGCGCGCTTGCTCATCTTCATCGGCTGACCGTCGCGGACCAGGTTGACCATCTGGCCGATCAGCACCTCCACCGTGGCCGGGTCATCGCCGAACGCCGCGGCGGCCGCCTTGAGCCGGGCGATGTAACCGTGGTGGTCGGCGCCGAGCATGTAGATGCACAGGTCGAACCCGCGCTCGCGCTTGTCCAGGTAGTAGGCGAGGTCACCGGCGATGTAGGCCGGCTTGCCGTCGCTCTTGATGACGACGCGGTCCTTGTCGTCGCCGTAGGCGCTGGTGCGCAGCCAGGTGGCGCCGTCCTTCTCGTAGATGTTGCCGTTGGCGCGCAGCCGGTCGATGGCCTGCTCGACGCGGCCGGAGGTGTGCATCGAGTCTTCGTGGGTGTAGACGTCGAAGTCGGTGCCGAACTCGTGCAGGGTGCGCTTGATGTGGCTGAACATCAGGTCGACGCCGATCTCGCGGAACGTCTCCTGCGCGTCGGGCCGGCTCAGGGCGTCGGGCACCTTGGCCTGGATTTGAGCCGCGATGTCGCTGATGTAGCCGCCGGCGTAGCCGTCCTCGGGGGCCGGTTCGCCCTTGGCGGCGGCGATCAGCGACGCGGCGAACCGGTCGATCTGCGCACCGTGGTCGTTGAAGTAGTACTCGCGGGTGACCGCGGCGCCCTGGGTGGACAGCAGCCGGCCCAGCGCGTCGCCGACCGCGGCCCAGCGGGTACCACCGATGTGGATCGGGCCGGTGGGGTTGGCCGAGACGAACTCCAGGTTGACGTTGAGCCCGTCGAGGTCGGTGGACTTGCCGTACGCAGCGCCGGCGCCGATCACGTTGGCGACCACCACGCCCTGTGCCGAGGCGTCCAGGCGGATGTTCACGAAGCCGGGGCCGGCGGTTTCGGCCGAGGCGACGCCGTCAGCCGCGGCGAGCGCCTCGGCCAGCCAGCCCGCCAGCTCACGCGGGTTGACACCGACCTTCTTGCCCAGCTGCAGCGCCAGGTTGGTGGCGTAGTCGCCGTGCTCGGGGTTACGCGGCCGCTCCACGGTGACCGCCGCGGGCAGCGCGGCGGAGTCCAGGGCGTGCTCGGCCAGCACCGCGGCGGCGGTGGTTTTGAGGAGTTCGGCCAGATCGGCGGGGGTCACGGGGGTCCATCCTAGAGTCTGCCGTGGTCAGAGCCCGAATCGATCCGGTTCTCGGGTGGCCGCCGAGATGCGCTAGTCTGTGCAAGCCCACTTGGCGCAGCATCATGCACGCGCCCCCGTAGCTCAGGGGATAGAGCGTCTGCCTCCGGAGCAGAAGGCCGCAGGTTCGAATCCTGCCGGGGGCACCAGTAAGTCGACCCGAGCACCGACGTCATCGCAGACAGGAGCGGATCTAATGTCGCAAGCGACCCTGGGAATCTGGACATCGATCGCGTGCGTCGTAGCGCTCACCCTCGCACTGTTTTTCGCGACGAACTCCTGATCACCGCACCCGTTACGGGTGCAGATTCCACTGTCCGCAGTCGCCGGCCAGCGCGTCGCTGACGTCCACCTCGAGTCCGCCGACCCGCGGCCCGGGGTTGGATGCGGTGCTCACGATCCGCTGATACAGCACCGCGCCCGGATACACCTGCCCGCGCGACCAGGACCGGGTCTGCCAGGCCCAGCGCTTGCCGGGCGTGCTGGACGCGCCGATCACCCCATCGTCGGCGGCCCACTGGCAGGTGTTGACGCCGCCGTAGATGCCGGTGCGCTGCACACCCAGCACCGAGTTGATGCCCCGGAACCATTGCAGCGCAACGGCGTTCCAGGTGTTGCGGTTGATGTCGTCGTCGACGCTGAAGAAGATCGGCGCGCTGTGGCCGCCGCCGGCCGCGGTGTGCAACTGCCAGGCCGTGCGAGCATCGGCCACACCGCCGGCGAAGCCGCGGGTGAAGTCCGACGGCGCCGTCCCGCCCGGTTTGCCGTACTGATAGTTGCTGACGATCACCAGTCCGGCGGCGTTCAACGACTCGGCGTAGGGCCGGGTGATCGGTTTGGCGCCGAAGGATGACCCGGGCCGCGACGTCGACACATAGTTGATCACCCCGGCGTGCCCGGCCGCCCGGATCGCCTGGGCCGGAATCTGGCGCATGGCGAAGTCGATCAGGGTGGGGGCAGCGGCGGAGGCCGTGGGCGCACCGGCGGTGGCAGCGATCCCACCGAGCCCGGCCAGCGCCGATGCACCAGCCGCGTAACGCAGTACGTCGCGCCGGGAAATCGAGCGGGGTCCGCCGGGACGGCTGAACTCCGGGGCGTCCTGCATGGCCCGATGTTACCAATGTTGCGATTGTTAACGATCCAGCCTCGCCGCGCACCGCCGGCCTCGGGCCATTTCGTGCAGGACGATTTTTACCTCCCGTTCACCGGACCGGCACTTCCGCCACGGCTGCGCGTCAGCCGTCGACACCCCTCGTTTTCACAGCATTCGAGCAGGTAACGGCTCTTGGGACGGCACATCCGATCGCCACGGGGCACCCGCGACCGGCTCCCGGCGTCGCAGTGCGGCGCGGTGCCGGCGCATCGACGCCGACTTCCGGTCGGCCCCGCAACGTCTAACGTCACTGCCACCGGAACACCAGCGTTCCCCTACCGAGAAGTGAGCACCTGACCCCCATGCCAACGCACCTCACCTGCGCGCTCGGGTCAGCCCACGGCACCGGGCGATGTCGCCCGATGTCGTACCGCCAGAGCTCCACTCGGTAGGCCGCAACCACGGTTGCCTTCACCCTCGCCTGCCGATCATCGACGGCTGCGCATCGCGTGTGATGCGAGCGAGGAAAGGCACTGCTGATGCTCGATTTCGGGATACTGCCCCCGGAGATCATCTCCACCCAGGTGTACACCGGCCCCGGTTCGGCACCGCTGCTGGCGGCCGCCGCAGCCTGGGATTCGGTCAGCGGGCAACTGAACTCGTTCGCACTCGGCTATACCACCGTGCTCACCGGACTGCAGGACGACGGGTGGACCGGGGCGTCGGCGGCGGCGATGGCTGCCGCCGCCGCGCCGTACATCGCCTGGGTGACCGAGACCGCGGCGCTCACCGAGCAGTCCGCCAACCAGGCCCGCTCGGCGGCGGCCGCCTATGAGACGGCCCGGGCCGCAATCGTGCCGCCGGCCGTCGTCGCCGCCAATCGCGCGCTGCTGGCCGCCCTGGTGGCGTCCAACATCGTCGGGCAGAACATCGCCGCGATCGCCGACGCCGAGACCGCCTACTCGCAGATGTGGGCCCAGGACTCCGCCGCCATGCACGGCTATGCGACCGCGGCGTCGGTCGCCGTCCAGCTGAACACGTTCCACGAGCCGCCGCAGACCACCAACGCCGCTGCAGCCCCCACCCAGGCGCTCGCCCCCGCGCAGGCCCTGGCGTCTTCGGCTGCGTCGCAGACGAGTTCGTCGATGGCCGATCAAGTGGTCGACGGGGTGGGCAAGCTCAACACGATGTCCGGCCCGGTCAACTTCGGCAGCGGCGTCAGCCGAACCGTGACCAGTGCCGGCAGCTTCTTCACCGCCCTGGCCAAGGCGGTAGGCGGCGCGGCTCCCAAGGCTGCCGCGGCGGCCGCCCCGGCGGCGGCAGCCGCTGCCAGCACCGCTGCCGCGGTGCAGCCGGGTCCGGCCCTGGTGCGTCAGGCGGTGCTCGCAGACTTCGGGAAGGCCTCGCCGGTGGGGCAGCTGTCGGTACCGAAGGCCTGGGCGGACGCCACCCCGATCGCCGCAGCCACCGAGGAGCCGCTGTTTCTCGCCGAGGCGGAGTTGGCCGAGGTCGGGTCGTGGGGGGAGCTGCCGGCGTCGGGGATGATGGGCGCCGCACCCGCGGCCGCCATGGGTGCCGCGGCCGGAGTCGCGGGACGCTCCACGGTCAGCAGCATCCTGAAGGTCGGGCCGCGCCGGTTCACCATGCCGCGACACTCTGCCGGCGGATAACCAATCATGTGGGATTTCGGGATTCTTCCGCCCGAGGTCAACTCAGCCAGGATGTACGCCGGCCCCGGCTCGGGGCCGATGCTGGCTGCGGCCTCGGCGTGGGACGCGGTCAGCTTCGAGCTCGACTCGTTCGCCACCGGATACTCCTCGGTGCTCTCCGAGTTGCTGGGCCAGACCTGGTCGGGTGGCTCCGCGCTGGCGATGGCCGCCGCGGCCGCACCGTACGTGGCGTGGGCGACCAGCACCGCGACGCTGGCCGAGCAGACCGCCGGCCAGGCACGCACAGCGGCAGCCGCCTACGAGGCCGCGTTCGCCGCCACCGTGCCACCGACCGTCGTCGCCGCCAACCGCGCCCAGCTGGCGGTCCTGGTGGCCACCAACTTCTTCGGGCAGAACGCGCCTGCGATCGCTGCGAACGAGATCGCCTACGGCGAGATGTGGGCACAGGACGCGGCGGCCATGTACGGCTACGCCGCGGCCGCCGTACCCGCCGCGGTGCTGGCGCCGTTCCACCAGCCGCCGCGGACCGCCAACGCGGCCGGACAGTCCGAGCAGGCCGCTGCGGTGGCTCGGGCCGCGTCTGCCGCGGCCGATCAGTCCGACTCGTTCGCCGCGCTGGTGGAATCGACCTTCGGCGGCGTGGACAACGTGAACACCTTGACCGGCCCGGCTTCGATGGCCAACAGTTTCGGGCTGACGGTCACCCGGATGGGAAGCTACGTGCTGGCGCTGATCCCCGCGGCGAAGGCGGCGGCGAAGGTTCCGGCAGCGGTCGCCGCCTCCGAACTCGAACTGGGTGCGGCGGCCGCCCGACCGATGGTGCTGGTCGGTCAGGCCACGCCGGTGGGTGGTCTGTCGGTCCCGGCGAGCTGGCCGAGCGCCCCGGTCAACGCCACCGTCGCGCAGCCCGTTCAGTTGGCGTCGGCGCACACCCCGCTGCCCGAGGCGTCCCGGCCCGCGCCGGTCGGCCGCGCCGGGGTCCCGCCGGCCGGGCTGGCTCCAATGCAGGGCCTGAGCCGGCGCCGGCCGGGCTACCCGGTGATGCGGATGCGGGATCGCCGGTGGCGGATGCCGCGGCCGGCGGTCGGCGGCTGAGCCCAAGCTGGAACCCGCCGCATATAAGCCGTCAGCCCAGCACTGTGTGCATCAGCATCACGTCGTAGGCGTTCCACAGCGACAGCGTGAAGTACACGTCCTTCCCCGTCGACCAGGGGTGCAGGTAGGGCGCATAGATGCCGCCGGGGATCTGGCCGGTGGGGATCAGCGTCTGCTCGCCGCTCCACGGCCCCTGCGGGGATGGGGCGGTGCGCGCCACCACGTCGTTGCCGCCGTTGCCGTACAGCGCCAGGTACTGCTTGAGGTAGGTGTTGTACTGCACCGACATCTCCCCCACCGGGCCGGGGATCACCGGGGTCGCCGCGCCCGGGTTGTTCGGCACCCAGTTGCCGGCGGGGCCGTTCCAGTACTGGTAGGTGGTGACGTCGGGGATGGACCGCTCCGGCACCCGCGACAGGTACGCCGACCCGCCGCGGCCGGCCGGGGTGCCGAACGAGTAGAGGTACCCGTCGCCGCCGCGCAGGAACGCGCCCTGCTGGAAGTTCTCGTTGCCCGGCACGTAGTGGGCCTGCGGAACATTCTGCGGCGACGAGGACCGGACGGTCTGCGGGTAGAGGCTCCAGGTCTCACCGTTGTCGTTGGAGACCGCCAGCGCCGAGTAGTTCGTGGACCACTCGCCGTCGCGACCCCACTGCTTGACCGACATGAAGTTCAGGTACTGGTTGCCGCCGATCCCGACGCCCGCAGTCGGAATCACGCTGTCCTGGACCGGCGCGAACCGCCAGTCGGGCAGGATCTGCTTGGAGAAGTTCGGCTGGCGCAGCGGGGAACCCGAGTACCGGTTGCCGACCACGCCGGGCCCGACGGTGATGCCGTCGGCCAGGTTCTGGTCCTGGCTGCGCAGCAGGACGTTGTGCCGCCACTGGTGGCCCTGGATCTGGCAGTAGCCGAAGGTGTCGCCGAACGCCATCAGCACCTGCCGGTTGCCGGGATCACCGTTGTCCCAGGGGATTCCGAGGTCGGTTCCGGCGATGCCGAACCGCTGCAGCGTCTGGTTGGGCCCGTTGGGCCCGGTCACCCACTCCGCCAGTGATGTCTGGGCGCCGGCGATCGCACCACCCACGTCCTGCGCCGACGGGCCCTGGGCCGCACCGGCATTCGGCTGGGGACGGACCGGCTGCGCGGGGTTCGGGGCGGTCTGGCCGCCGGGGTTCCCCGGGACCACCGCCGCCTGCTGCTGCACCGGCTGCTGCGGCCCGGCGGCCTGGATCATCGCGGAGATCAGCGGCCCCAGCTTGGGCAGCGGCGCAAGGTCGTTGGCGCCGCGGGGCCGGCGCCCGATCGGCATCTGGCCGGCCCCAGTGGCCGGCGAACCGGGCGGCGGGGCGACATTGGCCTCGGGCGCACTGCAGGTCGCGGCGAGCGCCGGCACAGCCTCCGTCGCCAGCACCATCCCCAGGACGACTGCCGGCACCATCGCCGCCGAGACGATCCGACGTGTCATCGACATGCTGTGACGATAGTGATTGCCGAGGCGGATGTGACTATTGATTCGGAGATAGAGACGCAGCTGTGACCGCGTCGCGACCCGCTACCCGCTGAATTCGGCGGCCACGTCGGCGGCCCGCCGCAGCTGGTCGAGATCGGAACTGGTCGGAATCAGATGAACTTCATCGGCGCCGACCGCTTCGAACCGGCGCAGCAGTGCCACCAGATCGCGTTCGTCGCCGGCCCAGCCGGTCGTCGGCGTCATCGCCTCGACGTATTCGGCCGGGATCCAGTTCAGGTAGCGCAGCAGATGCCGGCGCACCTGCTCCCTGGCCCGATCGCGCTCGCCCAGCGCGAACCAGAACGACGTCGCCAGATACGGTTTCGTCCGGCCGGCCTGCTGCCACGCCTGGCGGGCGACGTCGAACAATTCGTTCTGCTTGGCGACGTCGACATCCATCGTGATCCCGGCCAGGCCCTGCGCCCAGGTGGCTGCCCTGCGCACGGTCTTCGGGCCAATCGTGCCGACCAGCAGCGGCGGCCCGCCGGGTTGCACCGGCACCGGCCCGACCGGCAGCACCGCGTCGGTGACCTTCTCCCCCGCCCACACCCGCTGCATGATCGCCACCCGCTCGGCCATGCCCCGCATCGTCTGGGTCGCGGGGTCCGCACCGGCCGCCCGGTAGTCCTCGTGCCGGCCGCCCACCCCGACGCCGACGGTGAGCCGGCCGCCGCTGAGCACGTCCCCGGTGGCCAGCGCCTTGGCCAGCATGACCGGGTCGTGCAACTGCGGGATGACCACCGTCGTCACCAGCCGGACCCGCGCCGTCCAGGCCGCCAGCGCGCCCAGCAGGGTCAGGCTGTCGGGGTTGGTGAACGCGATCCGCTCGCCCCAGCTCAGCGACGAGAACGGCCCCTGGTCGATGACGCGCGCCCAATCGCGCAGCACGGCCGCATCCAGATCGGGTTCCATCACCGGCATGGTCATCCCCACCTGCATGACCGCGATCATGTCACGGGACGTGACGCGGCACACGCGGCACACTGGATGACATGAGCATCGCGTTCAACCACACGATCGTCGCCGCGCGCGACAAACGGGCGTCCGCGGCATTCCTCGCGGAGTTGTTCGGGCTGCCCGACCCGGCGCCGGTCAGCCACTTCCAGGTCGTCGCACTGTCCAACGGCGTCAGTCTGGACTACGACGACGTTCCCTCCGGTGAGCCGATTCAGCCGCGACACTATGCGTTTCTGGTGTCGGAGAACGACTTCGACGCGATCTACGCCAAGATCACCGCACGCGGACTGGAGCACTGGGCCGACCCGCGCCATCAACATCCCGGCGAGGTCAACCACCGCGAGGGCGGTCGCGGTGTCTACTTCCGCGACCCGGCCGGGCACAACATGGAGATCCTGACCCGGGCGTAGCTGTAGTGCCGAAGTTGGACCAGCCGGGCTCAGTGCCCGCGCTGTCGCTCCTGGGTGCGGTAGTCGGCAGCGAGACCGGCGACGTGCGCGGGCAGCGCGCCGGTGGCCACAGCGGCCAGGCTGGTCTCCTCGAGCACGGAGCGCATGCTGGCGCGCAGCGCCCGCCACAGGTCGGTGAGCGCCGCGGTCGGGCCGGCATAGGGCAGATCGCCCACGCCGATGTCGCGGACACTGGCCAGCGGACCGTCGATGCTGCGCAACACGTCGGCGACGCTGATCTCGGCGGCCGGACGAGCCAGCTCATAACCGCCGTCGCGGCCCCGCTGGCTGCGCACCAGCCGGCCGGTGCGCAGTTCGGCCAGGATGTCGACCAGGAACTGCGGCGGGATGCCCTGGGCCGCAGCGAGATCGTCGGTCTTCACCAGGCTGCCCGGTTCGGCCGTCGCCAGTTGCACCATCGCCCGCACGGCGTACTCCGCCTTCGCCGACATCCGCATCGTGCGGCGCCCGCTCAGCCCACGCCGGCGACGGCGGCCAGCACCGCGTCGGCGTAGTCGGGCCGGCACACCAGAAGGTCCGGCAGCAGCGGGTCGGGACGGTTGTAGCTCAGCGGCGAACCGTCGATGCGCGAGGTGTGCAATCCGGCGGCACGGGCGACCGCGACCGGTGCGGCGCTGTCCCACTCGTACTGACCGCCGGCGTGCACGTAGACGTCGGCGATGCCCTGGATCACCGAGGCCACCTTGACCCCGGCTGACCCCATCGGCACCAGGGTCCCGCCGAGGGCATCGCAAACCGCCTGCGCGACAGCCGGTGGCCTACTGCGCGACACCGCGATCCGCGGCGCGCCGGTATGCGCCGGTGGCGTGGCCACGCTCGGGGTGGCCAGCGTGATCCCGCGAGCCGGCAGTGCCACCGCGCCCGCCACCAGGTCACCGGCCTGCCACAGCGCCACGTGCACCGCCCAGTCGTCGCGGCCGAGTTCGGAGAACTCCCGGGTGCCGTCGAGCGGGTCGACGATCCACACCCGCTCGGCGTCCAACCGGATCGGGTTGTCGGCGCCCTCCTCGGACAGCACCGCGTCACCGGGCCGCTCTGCGCCCAGCGCCTGCATCAGGAATTCGTGAGATCTCCTGTCCCCCGCCGCCTTCCGCTCGGCCTCCGACGCGCCGGCGAGTTCGTCGCGCACGGCCAGCAGCAGCCGGCCGGCCTCCGTCGCCAGCTGGGCGGCCACCCGGTGGTCGGTCACGGCCGGGAGTCGATCAGCTCGAGGACCTGACGGGCCAGCGCCTCCGGGGTGTTACCGGCCACCAGCCGCAGATCCGGGTTCTTCGGCCGCTGATACGGGCTGTCGATGCCGGTGAAGTGGGTGATGATCCCGGCGCGCGCTTTGGCGTACAGCCCCTTGGGGTCTCGCTGCTCGCAGTCGGTCAGCGGGGTGTCGCAGAACACCTCGAAGAAGTCGAAGCCGGCATCGGTGTGGATCTGCCGGGCCAACTGGCGGTGTTCGGCCAGCGGGCTGATCGCCGGCACCAGCACGACCTGGCCGGAGTCGGCCATCAACGTCGCCACGTGGGCGAGCCGGCGCAGGTTCTCGGCACGGTCGGCCATCGAGAAGCCGAGGTCGGCGTTGAGACCGTGCCGCAGGTTGTCGCCGTCGAGAATGTAGGCGGGCGTGCCCCTTTCGAGCAGCATCCGCTCGACGACCGTCGCCACCGTCGACTTGCCCGACGCCGACAGGCCGGTGAACCAGACCGTGCACCCGCGCGACAGCCGGTCCGCGGCGGTGACCAGCGACTCGTGCCGCACCGTGTTCGGGCTGGCCGCCCGCGGCGACACATCGCGCAGCACCATCCCGGCGGCAACGGTCCCGTTGGTGTCCGGGTCGATCAGGATGAACGATCCGGTGGCACCGTTGCGGGTGTACTCGTCGAGCATCAGCGGCACCTGGGAGCGCAGCGAAACCCGGCCCAGCTCATTGAGTTTGAGCACCGTCGCGTCTTTGTCCCGGTGCAGGGTGTTGACGTCGAGCCGGTAGTCCAGCGCCATCACCTTCACCCGGGTGGTCCGGGTGGTGTGCTTGATGACGTAGTCGCGGCCCGGCTCCAGCCGCGAGTCGTCGCCCATCCAGCAGACGGTCGCGTCGAAGTCCTGGGACACCCGCGGCTGGTTGTTGGTGCGGGCGATCATGTCGCCGCGGGAGACATCGATCTCGTCGGTGAGGCTCACCGAGACCGCCATCGGCGGAAACGCCTCGGCCACCGGGCCGGTCGGGCCGTCGATGGCGGCGATCTTGCTGGGCTTGCCGGATGGCAGCACCACCACGTCGTCGCCGGGGCGCATGACGCCGCTGGCCACCGTGCCCGCGTAGCTGCGGTGGTCGCGGTGCTCCTCGGTCTGCGGGCGGATCACGTACTGCACCGGGAACCGCACGTCGACCAGGTTCCGGTCGCCGGCGATGTAGACGTCCTCCAGGTGCGACAGCAGCGCCGGGCCGTCGTAGTACGGGGTGTTCTCGGACTTGGTCACCACGTTGTCGCCGAGCAGCGCCGACATCGGGATGGTGGTGACGTCGTGCACGTCCAACCGGGTGGCGAACGCGTGGAAGTCATCCCGGATCGCCTCGAAACGCTGCTGGTCCCAATCGATCAGGTCCATCTTGTTCACCGCCAGCACGATGTGCCGGATGCCGAGCAGCGACGCCAGGAAGGTGTGCCGGCGAGACTGCTCCTGCAGCCCGTGCCGTGCGTCGACCAGCACGATCGCCAGCTGCGCGGTCGAGGCGCCGGTCACCATGTTGCGGGTGTACTGGATGTGCCCCGGGGTGTCGGCGATGATGAATTTCCGCTTGGGCGTGGCGAAGTAGCGGTAGGCGACATCGATGGTGATGCCCTGCTCGCGTTCGGCGCGCAGCCCGTCGGTGACCAGTGCCAGGTCGGTGTAGTCGTTGCCGCGCTCCCGCGAGGTGCGCTCCACCGAGGCCAACTGGTCTTCCATGACGGCCTTCGAGTCGAAAAGCAGTCGCCCGATCAGGGTGGACTTGCCGTCGTCGACCGAGCCGGCCGTGGCGATCCGCAGCAGCGTCGTTGCCGTACTCATCAGAAGTATCCCTGCCTCTTGCGGTCTTCCATGCCTGCCTCGGAGATCCGGTCATCGGCGCGGGTGGCGCCGCGCTCGGTGAGCCGGGAGACCGCGGTCTCGGCGATCACCTCGTCGACCGTCTGGGCCTTGGACTCCACACAGCCGGTGCAGGTGACGTCGCCGACGGTGCGGAACCGCACCGAGGCCTCGAACACCTTCTCGTCCGGCCGCGGCTGCAGGTAGCGGTGCACCGCCAGCAGCATCCCGTCGCGCTGAAAGACGTTGCGCTGGTGGGCGAAATAGATCGACGGCAGCGTGATGTTCTCCGCGCCGATGTAGGACCAGATGTCGAACTCGGTCCAGTTCGACAGCGGGAACGCCCGGATGTGCTCACCGGCCCGGTGCCGCCCGTTGTAGAGGTTCCACAGTTCGGGCCGCTGCGCCTTGGGATCCCACTGGCCGAACTCGTCACGGAAGCTGAACACCCGCTCCTTGGCGCGAGCCTTCTCCTCGTCACGGCGGGCGCCGCCGAACGCCGCGTCGAACTTGTTCTCGGCGATCCCGCGCAGCAGCGTGACGGTCTGCAGCGGGTTGCGCGACGGGCCGTTGTCGACGACCCGGCCGGCGTCGATGTCGTCCTGCACCGATGCCACCACCAGCCGCGCCCCGGTCTGCGCGACCAGCGTGTCGCGGGCTTCGATGACCTCGTCGAAGTTGTGCCCGGTGTCGACGTGCATGACCGGGAACGGCAGCCGGCCCGGCGCGAACGCCTTGACGGCCAGGTGCAGCATCACGATCGAGTCCTTGCCGCCGGAGAACAGCAGCACCGGCCGCTCGAACTCCGCGGCCACCTCCCGGATGATGTGGATGGCCTCGGCCTCCAGGGTGCGCAACTGGCTCAGCTCGTACTGCCCGGCGGCCGGGCTCGACAGCGTCGCCAGCGCCGCCATGGCGGTGGGGGACGCACTCGACTTACCGCTCATGGACTCCCTCGCGACATAACTCAATAAAGTTGGTTAGTTTTACCGGAATTACCGTTGGAATGCATGTAACCAGGCGGTTCAGACAGTGTCAACACGGGCGTCTCCCCCGGCGTGGCCGCCCGCGGCGACGGACCGGCTAGCCGGTGACTTCCTCAAGCCGGCCGGTGGCGACATCGAAGACGAAGCCGCGCGGCGACTCCGTCTGGGTGAGGAACGGACTGGCCTCGACGCGGCGCAGCGACTGCCGGACGTCCTGCACCGGGTCCGGGAACGCCTCGGCGGCCCACGGCGGGCGGATACCGGTCTCCTCGAGGATCGCGCGCTTGAAGTCGTCGTCGGTGAACGTCAACATGCCGCAGTCGGTGTGGTGAATCAGGATGATCTCCCGGGTGCCCAGCAGGCGCTGGCTGATCGCCAGCGACCGGATCGTGTCGTCGGTGATGACACCGCCGGCGTTGCGGATCGAATGCGCCTCACCCTCCCGGATACCCAGCGCCCGGTAGACGTCCAGCCGGGCGTCCATGCAGGCCACCACCGCGACGTGCCGGGCCGGCGGCATCGGGAGCGGCCCACTGAACCCGCGCGCATACGCGGCGTTGTTGGCCAGGTATTCGTCGGTCACGGTCATGTCGGCCTCCTCATCGTCGTCTGTGCGTCGAGCCTAGTGATCCATGGCTGCGCCCCGTCCATTCGCGGACAGGCTCTACCCTGTTGCCCATGCCATACGCGGGTGGGGCCGGGTCATGACACGGTTCCTGGCGGGCAGGGTGCTCAACTACGCGGTGCTGCTGGCGCTGGCGTCCTTTCTCACCTTCTGCCTCACCTCGGTGGCGTTCTCCCCACTGGACAGCCTGCTGCAGCGCAATCCCCGGCCGCCGCAGGCCGTGATCGACGCCAAGGCCGCCGACCTCGGTTTGGACAAGCCGATTCCGCTGCGCTACGCGCACTGGGCCTCGCACGCGGTACGCGGCGACTTCGGACCCACCGTCGCCGGCCAGCCGGTCTCCACGGAGCTGTGGCGCCGGATCGGCGTCAGCCTGCGGCTGCTGATCGTCGGCTCGCTGGCCGGCACGGTGATCGGGGTGGTGCTCGGGGCGTGGGGGGCGATCCGGCAATACCGGTTCAGCGACCGCGTCATCACGATGCTCTCGCTGCTGGTGCTGTCGGTGCCGACGTTCGTGCTGGCCAACCTGGTGATCCTGGCGGCGCTGCGGGTGAACTGGGCGGTCGGGCTGCAACTGTTCGAATACACCGGCGAGACGTCCCCGGGGCTGCCCGGCGGTGCGTGGCGGCAATTGGCTGACCGGCTGCAGCACCTGGTGCTGCCGTCGCTGACACTGGCGCTGGGCACCGCGGCCGCCTTCAGCCGGTATCAGCGCAACGCGATGCTCGACGTGCTCGGCCAGGACTTCATCCGCACCGCCCGGGCCAAGGGGCTGACCCGCCGTCGTGCCCTGTTCAAGCACGGGCTGCGCACCGCGCTGATCCCGATGGCGACGCTGTTCGCCTACGGGGTGGCCGGACTGGTCACCGGCGCGGTGTTCGTCGAGAAGATCTTCGGCTGGCACGGGATGGGCGAATGGGTGGTGCAGGGGGTGGCTACCCAGGACACCAACATCGTCGCGGCGATCACGGTGTTCTCCGGCGCGGTGGTGCTGTTGGCCGGGCTGCTCTCCGATGTCATCTACGCGCTGCTCGATCCGCGGGTGCGGGTGTCATGACGGACGTCGCAGTCGAATTCACCTCCCGGCGCACCCTGGTGCTACGGCGGTTCCTGCGCAGCCGTACCGCGGTGGCGGCACTGCTGGTGCTGGCGGTGATGTTCGTCGGCTGCTACGCGCTGCCGCCGCTGCTGCCCTACTCCTACGCCGACCTCGACTACTCCGCGCTGCTGGCGCCGCCTGGCGCCCGGCACTGGCTGGGCACCAACGCGCTCGGTCAGGACCTGCTGGCCCAGATCCTGCGTGGCATGCAGAAGTCGATGCTGATCGGGATCTTCGTCGCCCTGATCTCCACCGTGATCGCCGCGACGGTCGGGGCGGTCTCCGGGTACTTCGGCGGCTGGCGCGACCGGGCGCTGATGTGGTTGGTGGACCTGCTGCTGGTGGTGCCGGCGTTCATCCTGATCGCGATCGTCACCCCGCGACTGAAGAACACCGCCAACATCGCGCTGCTGATCCTGCTGCTCGCCGCGTTCAGCTGGATGATCAGCGCCCGCATGGTGCGGGGTTTGACGATGAGCCTGCGGGAGCGCGAATTCGTCCGCGCCGCACGGTATATGGGGGTGTCCAGCCGGCGGATCATCGTCAACCACATCCTGCCGAACGTGGCGTCCATCCTGATCATCGACACCGCGCTGAACGTCGCCGCCGCGATCCTGGCCGAGACCGGGCTGAGCTACCTGGGGTTCGGCATTCAGCCTCCGGACGTCTCGCTGGGCACGCTGATCGCCGACGGCACCGCGTCCGCGATCACGTTCCCGTGGGTGTTCCTGTTCCCGGCCGGGGTGCTGATCGCAATCCTGGTCTGCGCCAACGTCGCCGGTGACGGGCTGCGCGACGCCCTGGACCCGGACGCCGCGACCCTGCGAGGCTGCCGGTGAGCCCACTGCTTTCGGTCACCGACCTGGCCGTCACCTTCACCGGCGGCGCCGAGCCGGTGAACGCGGTGCGCGGCATCAGCTATCACGTCGACAAGGGCGAAGTGGTCGCGATGGTCGGCGAATCGGGGTCGGGGAAATCCGCTGCGGCGATGGGCGTGGTCGGACTGCTGCCGTCGTACGCCGACGTGACCGGGTCGGTGCGGCTGCACGGCACCGAGCTGATCGGGCTGGGTGACGCGGCGATGTCGAAATTCCGCGGCGCGTCGATCGGGATGGTGTTCCAGGACCCGATGTCGGCGCTGACGCCGGTCTACACCGTCGGCGACCAGATCGCCGAGGCGATCGAGGTGCACCGGCCGCAACTCGGGCGAGCGGCCGCCCGCCGTCGAGCCGTGGAACTGCTGGAGTTGGTCGGCATCGTCAACCCGGGCCGACGGGCGCGGGCGTTCCCGCACGAGCTGTCCGGCGGGGAACGTCAGCGCGTGGTGATCGCCACCGCCATCGCCTGCGACCCGGACCTGCTGATCTGCGACGAGCCCACCACCGCGCTCGACGTCACCGTGCAGGCGCAGATCCTGCAGGTACTGGCCACCGCCCGCGACGTCACCGGCGCCGGGGTGCTGATCATCACCCACGACCTGGGGGTGGTCGCCGAATTCGCCGACCGGGCACTGGTGATGTACGCCGGGCGGGTGGTGGAGGAGGCACCGGTCGACGTGCTGTATCGCGATCGGCAGATGCCTTACACGGTAGGTCTTTTGGGTTCGGTGCCACGACTGGATGCTCCGCAGGGCACCCGCTTGGTGCCGATTCCCGGTGCACCCCCGTCGCGGGTGGATCCGGGTTGTCCGTTCGCGCCGCGCTGCCCGTTGGCCACCGACGAATGCCGGGTCGCCGAACCGGAATTGCTTCAGGTCGGCCCCGCACACCGGGCGGCGTGCATCCACACCGATCAGGTGGACGGGCGCAGCGCCGCCGACATCTACGGGGTCAGCACCGCGGTGCCGGTGGTCGCGGACGGCGAGGCGCCGGTGGTGCTGCGGGTACGTGACCTGGTCAAGACCTACCCGCTGACCAAGGGCGCGCTGCGACGGCGGGTCGGTGAGGTGCGTGCTGTCTCCGAGATCAGCTTCGATTTGCAGCAGGGCCGCACGCTGGGCATCGTCGGCGAATCGGGTTCGGGCAAATCGACGACGCTGCACCAGATTCTGGATCTGACGGCACCGCAGTCCGGGTCGATCGAGGTGCTCGGCAGCGACGTCGCAACGCTGACGCGGGCGGGCCGTCGCGCCCTGCGCGGTGACCTGCAGGTGGTGTTCCAGGATCCGGTGGCATCCCTGGACCCGCGACTGCCGGTGTTCGATGTGCTGGCCGAGCCGTTGCGCGCCAACGGCTTCGACCGTCCCGCCATCAACTCCCGGGTGGCCGGCCTGCTGGAGACCGTGGGGCTGCGCCGGGGTGACGCCACCCGCTACCCCGCGGAGTTCTCCGGCGGGCAGAAGCAGCGGATCGGCATTGCGCGGGCACTGGCGCTGCAGCCGAAGATCCTCGCGCTCGACGAGCCGGTGTCGGCGCTGGACGTGTCGATTCAGGCCGGGATCATCAACCTGCTGCTGGATCTACAGGACGAGCTCGGCCTGTCGTATCTGTTCGTCTCCCACGACCTTTCGGTGGTCAAACACCTGGCGCACCGGGTGGTGGTGATGTTCGCCGGCAGCGTCGTCGAACAGGGCGATGCCGAGCAGGTGTTCGCCGCGCCGCAGCACGAATACACCCAGCGGTTGCTGGCGGCGGTTCCCCGGGCGGAGGTCGGCAATGGGTAAAGCGTTGAGTGTGCGTCTAGGGCGGAATGCAGCGCCGATCCTCACCCTGCGCGCACACTCAACGCGGGTGGTGGCGGCGGTGACGGCGGTCGGGCTGGCGCTGACCGGGTGTTCGGCCGCCGACTACGACGTGAGCGCCCCGGCCGGGACCTCGTCGGTCGGTGCAGCCAACGACGTCAACCCGCAGGACCCGGCCGGCCTGGAGCAGGGCGGCAACCTGCGACTGTCGCTCGGCCAGTTCCCGCCGAACTTCAACGTGCTGCACATCGACGGCAACCTCGCCGACACCGGTTCGGTGCTCAAACCGACTATGCCGCGGGCGTTCGCGATCGGCGCCGACGGTTCGGCGACGGTCGACCACGACTACTTCACCAGCATCGAACTGACCCGCGCCAACCCCCAGGTGGTCACCTACACGATCAACCCGAAAGCGGTGTGGTCGGACGGCACCCCGTTCAGCTGGCAGGACATCGCCAGCCAAATCCACGCGATCAGCGGCGTCGACCCGCTCTTCGCGATCGCCAGCACCAACGGCGCCGAACGGGTCGCGTCGGTGACCCGCGGCGTCGACGACCGGCAGGCGGTGGTGACGTTCGCCAAGCCGTACGCGGAGTGGCGGGGCATGTTCGCCGGCAACAACATGCTGCTGCCCCAGTCGATGACCGCCACCCCCGAAGTCTTCAACAAGGGGCAGCTGAGCGGCCCGGGACCGTCCGCCGGCCCGTTCCGGCTGTCGACGCTGGACCCGACCACCCAGCGGATCACGTTGACCCGCAACCCCGATTGGTGGGGTCGCCCGCCCCGATTGGACGCCATCACCTACCTGGTCCTCGATGAGGCGGCACGGATGCCGGCGCTGCAGAACCACACCATCGACGCCGCCGGGGTGTCCAGCCTGGATCAGCTGACGATCGCGCGGCGCACCAAGGGGATCTCGATTCGGCGGGCGCCGACCCCGACCTGGGCGCACTTCACGTTCAACGGCGCGCCCGGGGCGATCCTGGCCGACAAGGGATTACGGCTGGCGATCTCCCGCGGCATCGACCGCGACACGATCGCACGCGTAACCCAGCGTGGGTTGACCAACGACCCGGTCGCGCTGAACAACCACGTCTACGTCGAAGGCCAGGACGGGTACCGGGACAACAGCGGCGTCGTCGCCTATGACCCCGAGCGCGCCCGGCGTGACCTGGATGCACTCGGCTGGAAGTTGAACGGGCGGTTCCGGGAGAAGGACGGCCGCCCCCTGGTGATCCGGCATCTGGTGTACGACGCGCAGAGCACCCGGCAGTTCGCCCAGGTCGCCCAGCACGATCTGGCGGAGATCGGGGTCAAGCTGCAGATCGAGGCGAAGGCCGGTGGGGGTTTCTTCACCAACTACGTCAACGTCGGCGACTTCGACATCGCCCAGTTCAGTTGGGTCGGTGACGCTTTCCCGCTGGCCGGGCTGAACCAGATCTGCGCCACCCACGGCGAGGCGAACTTCGGCAAGATCGGCAGCGCGGCCATCGACGCGAAGATCGAGGAGACGCTGGAGGCACTGGACCCGGCGGTGGCGCGGGAGCGGGCCAACGAGGTCGACGCGATGCTGTGGGCGGAGGGTTTCAGCCTGCCGCTGATCCAGACATCGGGCAACGTGGCGGTGCGCAGTTCGCTGGCCAACTTCGGGGCACCCGGGCTGGCGGACATCGATTACACCGCAGTCGGTTTCATGCGGGAGTAAGCGAACTGCACCGGCATCATGCGGGTCCTCTTCGCGGCACTCCACCGCGAACCGTCAAGACATTGCTGACACTTCGACCGTCGTCAAAGTAACGTTGACGATATTGAGTTCGTCGAGTCGGCCCGCAAGCATTACTCCGAGTAGGGAATCACTGACGCAGATGCCCTGCACGTCAGTCGCAGTCCCGTCAGGCTTGTCGAGCACGGCCGCCGACGACCCGCAGCGGATCATCCACGTGAACGTACTGCAACCGAAGAACTACGACTATCTCTGAGGTGCCGGCTATGACAACCAAGATCGATGAGACCACCACCGCAGAGCGGTGGATCAACCAGATGAACCCTGCCGACCCGTCAGTGAAGGTACGCGACGGACGGTACCTGCGACATGTCCGTGAAGCAGCCGTGGCAGCCGATGCCGCGACTGAATCGCTGCGTCGGGCGGTAGCAGAAGCACGCGCCAACGGCGAGAGTTGGGGAACCATCGGCATGGTGTTGGGGGTGTCACGACAGGCGGTACAGCAGCGCTTCCGCGATGCCTGAGCACAGACCGTCGGAATCGCCGGCGGAGAACCGGCCGGTCTCGTGATGTAGAACGGCTATGTCGAAGCCTGAGCGCGGATCAATTCACCGTCGAGCGGATCGGCGATCATCGCGGCCTCCGGTAAGCGCGACACCGTGATCGAATCGAACCCCTCGGCCGCGTCGGCGACATGCTGATGGTGGGTGAAGACGATCACCTGCAGGCCGGGCGCCAGCGTCACCAGAATCTGCAGCGCGCTGCGTACCCGCGCCTCGTCGAAGGCCATCAGCACGTCGTCGAGCACCAGCGGCAGTGCGGCCTCACCGGCCTGCACCCGCTCTCGGTGCAGTTCGGCGACGGCGGCCAACCGCAGCGCGAAGAAAACCTGATCGGCGGTGCCTTCGGAGAGCTGCTTGGGTTCGAACGGCACGTTGTCGGCGCGGATGACCCGCAGCGTGCGTGTGGCACCGTCCTCATCGGCGCGCAGGGCGACCCAGCGGCCTCCGGTGAGTTGTTCGAGAAGCCGCCCGGCGTGGTCCAGGAGCGGGCGGGCATCGCCGGATCCGAGACCGTCGAGGACGTCCTCCAGTAGTTTCCGCTGCAGGGCCGCGACCATCCAGGCCTCCACCAGCCGCGCCACCTCCGCCTGCCGGGCCGCCACTGCGGCCTCGGCGTCGGCCGCACCGGCGGCTCGCTCGAGTTCGGTCAGGCGTTCGCGCGCCAGGCCGTACTCGGTCGAAATCAGCTCAGCGGCTTGACGCGCCTCCCGATCGCTAACCTGCGCATCCTCCACGGCCTCACCGACGGTCACCTCGTCGTGTCCGGCCAGGCGGTCTATGACGTCCTGCAGGTCACTAGCCGGGTCCAGCCCGTTCCTGATGGCCTTGACGGCCTCTTCCTGATCATGCAGCGGATCCGCGGCACGCACGGCCCGGTCGGCGAGCACAACCAGATCCTGCTCGCCGTCCACCCGGTGCGACTCGACTAACCGTTGTAATGAATCGGCCGCTTGCTGCTGGACCTGCCGCACTTCGTCGCGCTCCGTGTGCATCTCCTCGATCTGCTCGAGGTGGGTCGTACGTCTGGCCGCGGCCTCCGCCGCCGCCTCGAGTTGCCGACCGAGGTTTGCGAAACCCTGCTCGATGACGGCCGGTGTCACGGCCCGGTCCTCTTCGATCAGTGCGTGCCGGAGGAGAAGTGCGGTTGCCTCCGTGGCGAAGTCACCCCATCGGCCCCGCGCCTGCGCTTCCCGTTTCCGGTCCTTGATGCGCTGTGCATCCACGGTTGCGATCTCTGCGAGGACGTCGGACCGCTTGTGCCATGCCGCGGCGGTGGTCGTCGGCGGCAGCCCGACCAGTTCCGCAGCGGTGTCCCAGCGCTCACAGAAGCCGGCGAGTTGTTCGGTGGCAGATCGTTCTCGGGCCTGTGCGACGTGCGCGGTGGAGAGCAGTCCGACGACCACCGAACTGCTGTCGACATCGGGGGGGTTGGCGATCCCGAGATCCGCCCATACCGCAGCCCAGCCCTCCGCCGCCCGGCGGCAATCCTCTGCTTCTGTTTCAAGGTGCGTCGTCGCATCCTGCTGCTTGCGCCGCGCAGCGTCGAGCCCTTCGACGTGCAGTTCGGCCCGGGCATCCAGTGCCGCGACACGCGACCGCTCGCCCGCCTCGTCGTCGGCAACCCGGTCGGCCGCGGCCACTGCCGCGTCGAATTCAGCGGCGATGTCGACCCGCTCCGCCGGCACCGGAAGCTCACCCGTCACCCAGGACCGCCGGATGGCCCCCCACTGCGCATCCCGAGCACCGCGAGCATCGGTGACGTCAGCAGGTGTCAGCGCAGCCGGGGCATACGGATCCGAGTCGCTCGCCTGCAGTACCTGTACCGCGGCGGCGGCCTCGGCGAGCAACGCTGTCGCTTTCCCTTCGTCGTTGCGCGCCTGGATCAGGGCTTTACGGATCCTGTCGATCGCTTCTCCGTCAGGCGCCGCTGCGGTTGCGATTTCAACCGTGACGCCCTTCCCCAGCAGTTCACCCAGGGCGTCATCACGCTTCTGTCTGGCATCTTGCCGATGTCCTTCGAGCGTCTCGATCTGATCGGCGAGCTCGTTCAGAGTCGCGGCATGATCGTCACGGATCCGTGCGCCCGCCAATGCGTCGTCGAGGTCGTCGGTGCGCTCGACACCGATGCTGCCCAACAGCTGCCACAGTCCTGTGGTGGCCTCCTCGACCGCCGCCCCGAATTCCTCACCGGCACGGCGCAAGTCGTCGATACGGGCGTTGGCGTCCGGTTGGAGTCGACTGAACGTTTCCCGATCGTCCAGCAACCGGTCATCGATGGACAGTCCATCGATGACCCCGGTCTTGGTTGCAATTCCACTGTCCAGCTTGCTGATTCGTTCCTCGGCACTGCGAAACGCGGTAAGCGCCTTCTGGTAGTCGGCAAGCTCGGCCGGCGAGAGCCGATCACCTTGCTGGTCGATGGCGTCGAGTTCTCCGGTTGCTCGGTGCAGCCGGAGAACGTGACCGACGACCCGCCCGTTCTCATCTTCCCGCTTGAGCTTCTGCGACGTCACCGCCGCGTCACGGCGCAACTGGCTGCGCCGGCCCTCCAATTCCTGGACCGCTTCGCGCTGTGCGACGACGGC
The DNA here is from genome assembly GCF_018455725.1 of Mycolicibacter acidiphilus. Classification (GTDB taxonomy): domain Bacteria; phylum Actinomycetota; class Actinomycetes; order Mycobacteriales; family Mycobacteriaceae; genus Mycobacterium; species Mycobacterium acidiphilum. Next base: position 13,790 of record NZ_JAHCLR010000042.1, on the reverse strand, counting down.
GCTCGCCCGAGTCAACCGGCCGTCGCGGTCGGCGACAGCTCGCTTGTACTCCTCCACCGCGAGCCGCACCTGGACTCTTTTCGACCGGCCGTCCGGCTTGAACAGTTTGTCAGCCTGATCGGTGATCTCCTTGAGGACCTCTCGGGCACTACGGCCTTCCCGAGCAGCGAAGATGATGTCGGCGATGTCACCGCTGCCGGCGAACACCTCCGAACCGCCCCGCCGCAGGTCCGCATGGTTGATGCCCAGTCGAGTTCGCCACCACTGCGCCGTCAGTTGATTCGTCGGATTCCACTGCGCCGGGAACTCAGTCGCAAGATCCTCGGCGAACAGGCCGGTGGACTTGCGCACGACCGCGCAAGAGTCACCGGCGACGTTGACGACCGCATCGATCCGCAACTGATTCGGAGCCAATTCCGATGCACCGGCGCTGCCCCTCGAGATGCCCCACAGAAAGTCGCTGAGCGCGTCGAGGGACGTCGACTTTCCGGCTTCGTTGACCCCTAGAACGACAGTGACGCCGTCGCCGATATCGACCCCGACATCGCGTGCCCGACCATAGGCGGTCAGGACCAGGCGCTCGATTCGCATCAGCTCTGCCGCTCCGCCAGTCGGGCGTCGAGTCCGTCTCGCGCCCGGTCCAGCAAGTCGCGCAGCACGGCCGGATCGGAAAGGTCGAAAAGCCCGCCGTCCCGGGCAATGTCACGGATCTCCCGATCCAACACTGTCACCACCGCCCTGGTGCCTGCCTCATCGGCTGCCAGTGCCGCGGCGGCCCCGGCGACCGCCTCCCGGAGACGCTGCGCGTCGGGGTCGGGTGGCGGCGGTGGCTGCACGCGCGCCGTCGCCTTGTCGAGCACCGCGCCGACGTCGGTGGCGATGCCGGTCATTTCGGCCTGCAGCCAGTCGTCGTCTACCAGCTGACCAGCCAGTTTCGTCGTCCCGGTGATCGCGACCCGCACGATCAGGGTCCTGCTCTCCGCTTCCCGGACCGCCGCGCGCATCCGATCCCGAGCGGCCTCGGCCAACGCCACGCGGTCTGCGATCCGGTCGGCGTTGATCTCGATTCGGTCCCAGCGGGCCACATCGACTGCTTCGAAGCTGATCTTCGCGGGTGAGCCGGGGTTGAGATCCACCAGCAGCGCCCCTTTTGCGCCCGTCTCCCGTGGATTTCTGCCCTGCAGATTTCCGCTGAAATACGCCGGGAACTCTCCCTCCACCACCGGGCCGCGCTGGTGGATGTGTCCGAGTGCCAGGTAGTCGTAACGCAGCTGCTCCAGATTCGCGACCGAGCACGGCGCATAGTTGTCGTGGTCCGGTGAGCCGGTGGCCGCGGTGTGCAGCACCCCGACGTTGATCAGCTCGGGAACCGCGGGCGGATAGACGGCGGCAAGGTTGTCCTGCACGTCCCGGACGGCATACCCCTGCCCGTGCACCACCGCTCCGAGATCGTCGAAGACGATGCTCTCCGGCTTATCGGTGGCGAGCATGTGTATCCCGGCGGGCAGCGTCAGCGACCGGGTGATCTGGCTGGCCGCATCATGATTCCCCGATGCGATGACCACCGGAATGCCAGCGTCCCGCAACGGGATCATCTGCTCGATGAAGAACTGCCCGGTGCTGAAATCGTGCCAGCTGCCGTCGTACAGATCGCCGGCAATGACCAGCAGGTCGGCTTTGCGCTGCAGGGTCAGCGTCACCAGATTGGTCAGCGCTCGCCGGGTGCTGCGCCGAAGCTCCTGCGCGTACTCCTCGCCGATGCGGCCGGCGTTGTGCAACGGGCTGTCCAGGTGAATGTCTGCGGCATGCACGACGAGCAAGGCAACTCCCCTCGGGTGGCGCGCCCGTACCGAACCGGGCACCGCGATCCTATGACCGCCCACCGACAACATCGCTGACCTACCGTGGTGCGGTGACCACCTCCGCCCGCACCCTGCTCCTGCTGCGCCACGCGAAATCGGATTACCCCGCCGGGTCACCCGACCACGAGCGGCCGCTGGCGAACCGTGGGATCCGGGAGGCGAAGCTGGCCGGGGACTGGCTGCGCGCCAACGCCCCGGGGATCGACCTGGTGCTGTGCTCAACGGCCACCCGCACCCGCCAGACCCTGCAGCGAACCGGCATCACCGCCCCGGTCGACTACCGCGACGGCCTCTACGACGCAGTCCCCGGCGCGGTGATCGCCGAGATCAACGGCGTCACAGACGACGTGCACACGCTGCTGGTGGTCGGCCACGAACCGGCGATGTCCCGGGTCGCCCTCGGCCTGGCCGGCCCGGGCAGTCACGCCACCGTCGCGCAGCAGATCTCAGCCAAATACCCGACGTCGGGCATCGCGGTGCTGCGCATCGAAGGGTCGTGGCGCGCGCTGGAACTCGGCGGGGCGACCCTGACCGACTTCCACGTCCCCCGCTGACGCGCGATTTCGGCGCGATAAAGCCCGCTGAGCGGGCTTTATCGCGCCGAAATCGCCTACGAGTTGGTGGCCAGCGTCAGTTCCATCAGCTTGAGCGCCTGCGCGCAGGCGTCGATCCCCGGCGCCTGCGGGTTCACCCACCAGCCCACGACACCGGCGGCGTCGGAGGCCACCCCGCACGAACCGTTGGGGTCGGCCGGCTTCATCACGATCGACGGCACGCCCACGATGGACTTGTTCTCGATCTGATACTTCAGGAACTCGGCGACCTTGCGCTCGTTGTCCAGGCTGCCCTGCTCGAACCAGAACCGGGTGATGTCGATCAGCCCGGCCGGGTTGGCGGCCTGCCAGCGGCAGATCGCGCCGACGAACGTGCTCTGGATGTCCAGCGGGTCCGCGCCGACGGTCTTGGCCAGGATGTCGGTCGTCAGCACCTCGCACTCCTTGAGCAGGTTGGGGTACTGCCGTTCGGAGTTGTCGTTGCGCTGCGTGTCCCCGGCACCGGCTTTGACCGCGGTGCCGCCGATCTCGCGCGAGCAACCGGTCAGCAGCGTCAGCACGGCCAGCAGGGCACCCGCCCCGGCGGTGATACGGCGGTTCATTTGGAGTTCGCAATCGACTGGTGGGTCAGCTCTTTGGCCACGTCGCAGGGGTCCGGGAACGGCTTCTGGACGAAGCTCACCGACCATTCGATGAAGTCGTCGCCGAACTGGATCCCCACCTCGCACAGGTTGTCGCCCATCGTCGGGGCGGTGCCGACCGCGATGAAGCCGCTGTGGCCGTCGATGTTGATGTCCTCCACCGACGTCCGCGACACCTCCTCGGTCTTGCGTTCCCGCCCGATCGGGCTGCCCCGATACCAGGAGAAGGAGAAGTGCGGCCCCATGATGCCGCCGCGGGCCAGCCACTGGCAGCCGACCGAGTTCTGCGCGGTGTTCGCCAGCCCGGCGACCCTGGTCAGGTTGGTGATGGTCTCGTCGCTGACCCCGCCGCACTGCGGGAACATCGGGCCGTGGACGCCCGACGCCGACGGGGTTCCCGCCGATCCGCCGGTGGACTCGCCCCCGGTCGAGTCCGAACCGCCGCAGCCGGCGACCATCGAGAGCATGGTCGCGGCGGCCAGCGCCGGCACCGCAAAGTTCAGACGCACCACTATCGCCGCCTTCTGCTGGTCACACGATGCACTGTAGCGGCAGCATCGGCGGTCAACCACGGCACACGACCGGACCAGCGAACTTCGTGTCGCAGGCGCACCGCGGCAACCAGCGGTTGCGCCGAACCGGGTGTGCGACAGTTACCCAATGCTCCTGGCGCTGCTGCGCTGCTACGTCCGGCCGTACCGATGGCTGGTCGCGGCGGTGATGGCCCTGCAGATGATCAGCACCTGCGCCTCGCTGTATCTGCCGACGGTGAACGCCGCGATCATCGACGACGGCGTGGTCCGCGGCGACACCGCCGTCATCATGCGACTGGGCGCCGAGATGCTCGCCGTGACCGGGCTGCAGGTGCTGTGCGCCGTCCTCGCCGTGTACTGCGGCGCCCGCACCGGGACCGGCTTCGGCCGAGATCTGCGGTTCGCGGTGTTCTCTGCCGTCACCGGTTTCTCCGAATCCGAGACCACCCGGTTCGGGGCGGCCTCACTGCTGACCCGCACCACCAACGACGTCCGCCAGATCCAGACGCTGGTGCAGTTGAGTGCGACGGTGCTGGCCGCCGCGCCGATCATGAGCATCGGCGGGGTGCTGATGGCCGTGCACCAGGACGCCGGCCTGTCCTGGCTGCTGTTGGTCAGCGTGCCGGTGCTGGCGCTCGCCAACTACGCGATCATTCGGCGGATGCTGCCTTACTTCCGGCGCATGCAGATGCTGATCGACAACATCAACCGGGTGCTGCGCGATCAGCTCACCGGCATCCGGGTGATCCGCGCCTTCGCCCGCGAACCGGTCGAGCGAGCCCGCTTCGGCGGCGTCAACCGGGCACTGTCGAACACCTCGCTGACCGTCGGAAACCTGCAGGCACTGATGCTGCCCGCCACCACGCTGACCATCAACTGCTCCAGCGTCGCGCTGATCTGGTTCGGCGGACTGCGGATCAACGCCGGTGCGATGCAGATCGGCTCACTGATCGCCTTCCTGTCCTATTTCATGCTGATCCTGATGGCCGTGCTGATGGCGACGATGATGCTGGCCGCGCTGCCCCGCGCGTCGGTCTGCGCCGAGCGGATCACCGAGGTGCTCGCCACCGAACCGACGATCAGCGCACCGGCCGACCCGGTGACGACGCCCCCGACGACCGGCACGGTGCAGTTGACCGGGGTCGGGTTCCGCTACCCGGGCGCCGACCGCGCCGTGCTGCACGACGTGTCGTTCACCGCGCGGCCGGGGACCACCACCGCGGTGGTCGGCAGCACCGGGTCGGGCAAGTCGACACTGGTGTCGCTGATCGCCCGGCTGCGCGACGTCACCGCCGGTTCGGTGCGTGTCGACGACGTCGACGTGCGCGACTACGATCCGGAGCAGCTGTGGGCGGGGATCGGCCTGGTTCCGCAGCGGCCGCACCTGTTCTCCGGAACCGTCGCCGACAACCTGCGCTACGGCGCCCCGCCCGGGGAGACGGTGTCCGACGAGCAACTCTGGGCGGCGCTGCGGGTGGCCGCCGCCGACGATTTCGTCGCCGCGCACCCCGACGGCCTGGCGATGCGGGTGGCGCAGGGCGGTGTCAACCTGTCCGGCGGGCAGCGGCAGCGGCTGGCGATCGCCCGGGCGGTGGTCCGCCGGCCCGCGATCTACCTGTTCGACGACGCGTTCTCGGCGCTGGACGTGCGGACCGATGCAAGGGTCCGGGCCGCGCTGGCCGAGAGCGCCGCGGATGCGACGGTCATCATTGTGGCGCAGCGGATCTCGACGGTGATCGACGCAGATCAGGTGATCGTCGTCGACGGCGGACGGGTGATCGGCGCCGGCACCCATGCCGAGCTGCTGGCGGACTGCCCGGGCTACGCCGAGTTCGTCGACTCGCAGTCGGTGACCGCCGGCGTCGGCGGGCTGCCGTGACGGCACCACCGGCGGGCCCGACGGTGCGGTCACGCAATCTCCTGCCGACCGCGCTGCGTCTGGTGCGGCGACTGGGTCCGCAGCGCAGGCTGGTGGCGAGCGTCATCGCACTCTCACTGGGCGGCATCGGGATCGGGGTCGCCGGGCCGCGAATCCTCGGCCATGCCACCGACCTGGTGTTCAACGGGATCATCGGCCGCAGCCTGCCACCGGGGCTGACCCGGGAGCAGGCGGTCGCCGCGGCCCGGGCACGCGGCCAGGACACCTACGCCGACATGCTGTCCCGGATGGACATGGTGCCCGGCCAGGGCATCGACTTCGGGGCGGTCGGCCGCACACTGGTGCTGGCATTGGTCCTGTACCTCGTTGCGGCCCTGATGATCTGGACGCAGGCCCGGCTGCTGAACCTGACCGTGCAGCGGACCATGCTGGCGTTGCGCCGGGAGGTCGAGGACAAGGTGCACCGGCTGCCGCTGAGCTACTTCGACAGCCGGCAGCGCGGCGAACTGCTGAGTCGGGTCACCAACGATGTCGACAACACCCAGGCGTCGATCTCGATGTCGATCAGCCAGGTGCTGAGCTCGGTGGTGACGGTGCTGGCCGTGCTGGCGATGATGCTGTCGATCTCACCGCTGCTGGCCGGGATCACCGTGCTGTCGGTGCCGGTGACGCTGCTCGCGGTGCGGGCGATCACCCGGCGCTCGCAGCGGCTGTTCGCGGCGCAGTGGGCAGCGACCGGCAGGCTCAACGCCCACATCGAGGAGACCTACAGCGGTTTCACCCTGGTCCGGACCTTCGGCCATCGGGATTGGGCGCGACAGCGGTTCACCGATGCGAACGACGAGCTGTACCAGGCCAGTTTCGGCGCCCAGTTCTTCTCCGGTCTGGTCGCGCCGGTGGCCGGGCTGATCAGCAACCTCGGCTACGTCGCGGTGGCGGTGGTCGGCGGGGTGCAGGTCGCGACCGGGCAGATCACGCTCGGCAGCATCCAGGCGTTCATCGCCTATGTGCGCCAGTTCAACCAGCCGCTGACCAACCTGGCGTCGATGTACAACGCGCTGCAGTCCGGCGCGGCAAGCGCCGAGCGGGTCTTCGAATTCCTCGACGAGCCCGAGCAGAGCCCGGACGCCCCGGCGGACTCCCCGGCCGTCGACGGTGTGGTGCCGCACGGCCGGGTGGAGTTCCGGGACGTGACCTTCGGCTACCGCCCGGGAACGCCGGTGATCCACGACGTGTCGCTGAACGTGCCACCCGGCAGCACGGTGGCGATCGTCGGCCCGACCGGCGCCGGCAAGACCACCCTGGTCAACCTGCTGATGCGCTTCTACGAACCGGATTCCGGCCGGATCCTGATCGACGGCACCGAGGTGACCGCACTGGATCGCCGCGCGCTGCGCTCCCGGATCGGCATGGTTTTGCAGGACACCTGGCTGTTCACCGGGACGATCGCCGAGAACATCGGCTACGGACGCCCGGACGCGACCGAGGACGAGATCGTCGACGCGGCCCGCGCGGTCTACGCGGACCGGTTCATCCGCACCCTGCCCGACGGCTACCGGACCCGGGTCGGCAACGACGGGGCGGGCATCAGCGCCGGGGAGAAGCAACTGATCACGATCGCGCGGGCGTTCCTGGCCCGGCCGCGGTTGCTGATCCTCGACGAGGCGACCAGTTCGGTGGACACCCGCACCGAACTGCTGATCCAGCGGGCGATGCGCGAACTGCGCCGGGACCGAACGAGTTTCATCATCGCGCACCGGCTCTCCACGATCCGCGACGCCGACCTGATCCTGGTGCTGCAAGCCGGCCGGATCGTCGAACAGGGCAGCCACGACGAACTGCTGGCCCGCCACGGCGCGTACTGGGAGATGGCCCGGGAGAGCTGATCCGGGTCAGCTCATCCGCAGCACATCGGCCAGCGGGCGGCGCGGCGTCGGCTCCGGCACCTCGTCCAGCAGCGGCGCATTGCCGACCCGCAGCAGCACCTGCGGCAGGTCGGTGCTCCCGGTCAGCGCGGCCAGCATGGTCCGGCCGGCCGGCACCTCGGTCAGGTGCGTCACCGGGCAAGTCGCCAGGCCCGCCATCGTGCACTCCAGCAGCACCGACGACAGCGCCTCGCCGCAGGCCAGCGCGTCGATCCGGTCGTCGCTGCCGGTGGACAGCAACAGCACCTTCGCCCGGTCGTCGCCGATCTCCTCCCGCCGCTCGCGGTTGCGGGTGACCGGGAAATTCCGGCCGATGTCGACTCGGTCGCTTTCGGCGGCGGAGATCAGCGCGCTCTGCGGGATTCCGTCGTACACCTCGAACGGCGCTGTCCACCAGGTGATCTCGGCGTGGTAGGCGGAGTCGTAGAGCCGCAGCGTCTCGGTGAGCTGGGCCGCCTCGACGAGGGTGGGCCGCAGCTCGTCGGCGAACACCTGCAGCCGGACCCGATCGCCGACGCAGTCGTGCAGCACCGGCTCGAACCTGCCCCAGTTCGTCGGCGCGGTGAACGGTAGCCGGTCGGTGCGCCGGTCGAGGATCGCGTTGGCGCGATACCGCTGCAGATCGGTCACCTCACCGCGGGCGACGAACCCGATCGACGCCAGGTGATCCGGCTGCGCCGGGTCCGGGAACCGGTCGATCTGCACCGACCAGCCGGCCGCGGCGACCGCGACCCGCAGGTGGTCGAGGACCGCGCCGCAACTGATCAGCGCCTCCCGGTCGGACTGGTCGCCGTGTACGGCCCGGGTGGGGTCCAGGAACAGGTCGAGCCGGCCGTCCCGGGCCACCCACCGCCAGGGCTGGCTGTTGTGCAGGGACGGCGCCCGGCATGCCAGTCGCACGGCTTCGACGACGATTGCGGTATCCATCGTTGTGTCCAGCATGAGGCACCTCCATTGGCACTGTCGTCCCAGAAATGGTCCCCCGGAATCGGATCCGCCGGACAGGGCACTTGGTCCCCGAGAGGCTGTCATTGGGCCCCTGCCGGGTGCGGGTCAGGCGCCGTCGGGTGCGTCGTCGACGCTGCGCCGCGCCCGGTAGAGGGCCAGCTCACCGCTGATGCCCTTGAGATGCCTCGCCCCGGCGAACGACCAGCGGAAGTCCGTCGAACCGGTCAGCGCCCGGTAGGTGGAGTCGGCGACCAGCACGGTTCCAGGCCGGGCCACCCCGGTCACCCGGCTGGCGGTGTTCACCGGGCTGCCGAACCAGTCCCCCACCCGGCTCACCGCGTCCCCGGTGGCGATGCCGGCCCGCAACCGGGGGAAGTCGTCGTCCGAATCGGCGGCCTCGACCAGTTTGAGCGTCGCGTCCAGCAGCGGTGCGGGCTCCGGGCAGACGAACATCACCGCGTCGCCGATGGTCTTGATGAACCGGACCGGCGGCACCGCCAGATCACGGGCCAGCAGTGCCAGCCGGTTGGCCAGCTGCACCAGTTCCTCCGGCGGGACGAGTTCACCGAGCCGGGTGAAGCCGACCAGATCGGCGAAGGCGACCGTCACCCGCCGGGCGCCGGCCAGCGGCGCCCCGGCCGCACGCTCACCGGCGTTGACGGACTCGGTCTCCAACTGATGCCGCAACTGGGTGAACAGCAGATCCTCCATGAACGCACCGAGCATCGGCACCATCCGGCCGACCAGCAACTGCGACCGCTGGGCTATCTGCAGTTCGCTCAGACCGGGCTCCATGATCGCCGCCAGCATCGTGGAGCGCATCAGTTCGGCGGCATGCGAGAAACCGTCGGAGAGCACCCGCAGGGTCTGCACGGCGTGATCGGCGTCGATGCCGGCATCGATGAACCGGCGGGCGTGTTCGGCCACCTTCCCATCGGCCCGCATGTGCACCACCGCATCCGGGTCGTCGACCCAGGACAGTCCGACCGCCCGCAGCAGCTGCTGCAGCAGCCCCAGGTCGATCCCGGCCGCTTCGCTGATCTGCCGCTCCGACACGTAGCCGCCGTCGTCGCCGATCAGCCGGCGGGACGCCAGCAGCATCGGCGCCGGCGCGGTGCGGATCTCGTCGACGGTGATGCCCTGGTCGAGCAGCCAGTCGACCAATTCGGCGCGCTCGGCGCGCACGGTGCCCTGCAACCCGTCGAGCAGGCCGTCACGATCGGAGTCCGCCACGCTGGCAAACGTATACCGGTCAGGACGCCGGCGGGCGCCGGTCCGCCCAAGGCCGGGCCTTCTCGATCTGCGCAGCCAGCGACAGCAGGGTGGCCTCGTCGTGCGGGCGGCCGACCAGTTGCACGCCCACCGGCAGGCCGTGCCGGTCCGGCCCCCACGGCACGGTGGCCACCGGCTGACCGGTCACGTTCCAGACCTGCTGGTAGGGCACCTCAGCGCCGGCCCGCGCCACGGTCGCCAACGCGCCGCTGCGCTGCCGGGCGCCGAGCCGGGGCGGCGGGACGGCATTGCCGGGGGTGAGGACGACGTCGACGTCGTCGAAGATCGCGCCGACCCGGGCGCGGATCGTCGCCTCCGCAGCGCGCACCGCCGCGATCCGCCGCTCGGAGACCAGCGCGCCGATGCGGGCCATGGCGCGGGTGCGGGCTTCCAGCCGTTCCGGGTGCGGCAGGGCACGCACGTCGTCGCGGATCCCGCGGAAATAGCGGGCCAGGTAACCGTTGGTGATCATCGCCGCCGGATAGTCCGGGTTGTGGACGATCACCTGGTGACCGAGGCGGCGCAGCAGCTCCGCCGCCTCGTCGACCGTGCGGCGCTGCGTCCCGCCCAGCCGGGCTCGCATCGGCGACGGCATGGCGGTGCTCACCGCGATGCGCAGCCGGCCCGGCTCGCGGGCGGCCGCCGCGACGAACCCGCCGGCCGGGGCGCCATCGGCGGTGACGTCCAGGAACAGGGCGGCGTCGGCCACCGAGCGGGCGATCGGGCCGGCGACGCTCAGCCCGCGCCAGGCATCGTCGTGCGGGGCCAGCGGCACCCGGTCGCGCTGCGGCTTCAGCCCGAACAGCCCGCACCACAGCGACGGGATCCGGATCGAACCGCCGCCGTCGGAGCCCAGCGCCAGCGGCGCCAGCCCGGCGGCGACGGCGGCCGCGCTGCCGCCGCTGCTGCCGCCCGGGGTGCGGCCCAGATCCCACGGGTTCGCGGTCGCGCCGAACGTCAGCGACTCGGTGTAGGGGAACATCATCAGCTCCGGCACCGCGGTCTTGCCGATCAGGACCGCACCCGCCGCCCGCAGCCGGCGGACCACCTCCGCGTCGGCGGACACCGCCGGCCCGTGCGCACTGGTGCCGAAAGTCGTTGTCTGGCCGGCGATGTCGGTGTCGTCCTTGATCGCGATCGGCACCCCGAGCAGTGGCAGCCGCTCACCGGCGGCCAGTCGCCGCTGGGCGGCGGCGGCCTCGTCGCGCGCGGTCTGCGCCAGCACCACGCGGTACGAACGCAGCCGCGGATCCAGCCGGTCGATCCGCTGCAGATAGACCTCCAGCAGCTCCGGCGCAGTGAGGGAACCGGCGGCCAGCAGCCGCGCCTGCTCGGTCGCACCGGCGAAAGCCAGATCCCGGGGATCCATGGGCAGGCAGACTACTCGCATGACCGACCCGGGGTTCGATCGTCTGACCGAGGACCGGCTGCGCGCGCGCCGGACCATCAAATGGAGCGCTTTCGGCCCGGACGTGCTGCCGCTGTGGATCGCCGAGATGGACGTCCCCACCGCGCCGGCGGTGCTGGCGGCGATCCGGGCCTGCGTGGACAACGAGGAATTCGGCTACCCGCCGCTGGGTGAGGACGCGCTGCCGAACGCGACCGCCGAGTGGTGCCGGCAACGCTACGGCTGGGCGGTGCGACCGGATCGGGTGCGGACGGTGCCGGACGTGCTGAAGGGCATGGAGGCCGTCATCGACTTCCTGACCCGCCCGGAGAGCCCGGTGGCGCTGCCGGTGCCGGCCTACATGCCGTTCTACGACCTGCTGGCGGCCACCGGCCGGCAGCGGGTGGAAATCCCGATGGCACAGCAGGATTCGGGGCGTTACCTGATGGACCTGGACGCCCTGGACGCGGCGTTCGCCGGCGGGGCGGGGTCCCTGATCCTGTGCAACCCGAACAACCCGCTGGGCACCGCGTTCACCGCCGCCGAACTGGCCGCGATCGTCGACATAGCCGCCCGGCACGGCGCCCGGGTGATCGCCGACGAGATCCACGCACCGCTGGTCTACGACCGCCCGCACGTCCCGGCCGCCACGGTCTGCGACGCCGCGCCCGACACCGTCGTCACCGTGATGTCGGCGTCGAAGGGCTGGAACCTGCCCGGATTGATGTGCGCCCAGGTGATCCTGTCCAACGACCGCGACGCCGCCGAGTGGGACCGGATCAACATGCTGCACACGATGGGCGCCTCGACGGTGGGGATCCGCGCGAACATCGCCGCCTACACCGACGGTGGCGAATGGCTGGACGGGCTGCTGGTGCACTTGCGCGCCAACCGCGACCACCTGGCTCAGGCGCTGCCCGCGGCGGTGCCGGGCGTGCGGGTCAGTCCCCCCGAGGCCACCTACCTGGCCTGGGTGGACTTCCGGGCGCTGAACCTGCCGGTCGAACCGGCCGAGTACCTGCTGGCCAACGCCCGGGTGGCGCTGAGCCCGGGCATTCCGTTCGGCGCGGTCACCGGCCGCGGGTTCGCCCGGCTGAACTTCGGCACCACCCGGGCGATCCTGGACCGGGCGATCGACGCGATGGCCGCAGCGCTGACCGGTTAACGTGGCGAGATGTCCTGCGTGTTCTGTGCCGTGATCGCCGGCGACGCCCCTGCGGTGCGCATCCACGAAGACGACGACTATCTGGCCTTCCTGGACATCCGGCCGTTCACCCGCGGGCACACCCTAGTGATTCCCAAGCGGCACACCGTCGACCTGACCGACACCCCGGCGACGACGCTGGCCGGGATGACGGCGCTGGGCCAGCGGATCGCGCTGGCCGCCCGGGCCTCCGGGCTGCACGCCGACGGCAACAACATCGCGATCAACGACGGCCGGGCGGCGTTTCAGAGCGTGTTCCACATCCACCTGCACGTGGTGCCGCGCCGCAGTGGGGACACGTGGTCGTTCGCTCGCGGCATGGTGTTCCGCCGGGACCCCGACCGGGAGCAGACCGGCCGGCTGCTGCGGGACGCGCTGGCGAAGTTGGACGCCCGCCAGGCAGACTGAGCCATGAGCGATTTCACCCCGATCGAACGGGTCGGCATCAAACTTCTGGGCATCCACAGTGCGATCTACCAGCGGACCGGCGGCCGGATCGGCCACCGGATCCCCGGGCTGCCGCCGAGCCTGCTGCTGCACACCGTGGGCGCCAAAACCGGAAAGCCCCGCACCTCCACGCTGACCTACGCCCGGGACGGCGACTCCTACCTGATCGTGGCGTCGATGGGCGGCGCGCCCCGCTCGCCGGCCTGGTATCACAACCTGAAGGCCCACCCGAACGTCGAGGTCAACGTCGGCACGCACCGGTTCGCAGCGAGTGCGCGGGCGGTGCTGCCGGACGACTCCGACTACGCGCGGCTGTGGCGGGTGGTCAACGACAACAACGCGAACCGGTACGACGCCTACCAGCGCCGCACCTCGCGGCCGATTCCGGTGATCGCCCTCACACCAACGGCGTCCACTTAATCGGCGGGCTTTCTTCCGACGCATTCCGCTTGTCCATTGCTCAGCGATCGCTTAACCACTACTTTGGTTCTGATCGTGCGGCCGCGGAACCGCCTGGTTCTCCCCGACCGCGCGCGAGCTAAGGGGTGGGAATGGGTCGCAACCCGCAGGCGGGTCGCCGTCGGCGCGTGGTGGGCGCTGGTGCGGCAGTCGGGGCCTTCCTGACGTTCGGACTGGGCCCAGTCACCGCGACCCCAGCCGCGCACGCCGACGAGACCGGTCTGGAGTGGCTCACGGACATCTTCGGTTCCTGGTCGGGCGACGCGCTCTCTGGTGCCGCAAGCAGTTCGCTGTTCGGCGAGGACATCTACCTCTCCCTGCACGACCAGATGCAGGCCTGGATCACCAGCCCACTGGGCTCGATGATCGACAACAGCATCAACACGATGGCCGGGCAGACCCTGATCGGCAACGGCGCGGACGGCACGCTGGCGCACCCCGACGGCTGGGCCGGCGGGGCCTGGTTCGGCGACGGCGGCTCTGGATTCGACCAAACCACGGCGGGTGACGTCGGCGGCACCGGTGGTGCGGCCGGCATGTTCGGCAACGGTGGCGACGGCGGCAGCGGCGGGGCCGGCGCGGCGGGCGGCGCGGGTGGCACCGGCGGCACGATCGCCGGCAACGGCGGTGACGGCGGTGCGGGCGGCACGGGCGTTGCCGGCGTGGTGGGTGGCAACGG
>NZ_JAHCLR010000041.1 GCF_018455725.1 Mycolicibacter acidiphilus | reverse complement strand
GCACCGGCGGCACGATCGCCGGCAACGGCGGTGACGGCGGTGCGGGCGGCACGGGCGTTGCCGGCGTGGTGGGTGGCAACGGCGGGGCCGGTGGCGCCGCACTGGGTTCCCTGTTCGGGATCGGCGGGGCCGGCGGCGACGGCGGGACCGGTGCGGCGGCGGGTCTCGCCGGTGGTGCGGGCGGTCTCGGCGGATCCGGTGGCATCGGCGGGGCGAGCAGCGCGCAGTTCGGGGCCGGTGGCCGCGGCGGCAACGGCGGGACCGGTGGGATCGGCGGCAACGGCGGCAACGGATCCGCCGGGTCCAGCACCACCGGCGGCGACGGCGGCAACGGTGGCAACGGTGACGACGGCGGCAACGGCGGCAACGGCGGCAACGGCGGTGCCGGTGGCGCCGCGACCCACGGCAGCGCCGGCGCGAACGGCAACGGCGGCACCGGCGGCACAGGTGGTGCGGCGGGCCAGGGCGGTAACGGCGGCAACGGCGCAGCGGGCACCGCGGATCACCACGACGGCTTCGACGGCGGCAACGGCGGCGACCCGGGCCACGCCGGGGCCGGTGGCAACGGCGGGGCGGCCGGCAGCGGCGGCCTGACCGGAAGCGGTGCCGGCGGCGCTGTGGGCGCCGGGGGTTCGCCCAGCCACGGCAGCGGCGTCGGCGGCAACGGCGGGGCGGGCTTCAGCGTCAGCGCCGGCATCGGTGGTACCGGCGGCACCGGCGGTAACGGCGGCAGCTACGGCGACGGCGGCATGGGCGGCGCAGGCGGCGCCAGCGGTGTCGGGTCCACCGGCGCCGACGCGGTTGGAGCGGGCGCCGCGGGCGGTAACGGCGGCACCGGCCTGACCGGTGGGGCAGGTGGTGCCGGCGGTCAGGGCGGCGCGCTCGGCGGCAACGGTGGTCAAGGCGGAACCGGCGGAACCGGCGGGACCGGCGGCAACGGCGGGGCCGGGTCGGCCGCCGTCGATGCCACCACCGCCGGCGCAGCGGGCGCCAACGGCGGCAACGGCGGCAGCGGCGGC
>NZ_JAHCLR010000040.1 GCF_018455725.1 Mycolicibacter acidiphilus | reverse complement strand
TCACCTAACTACCGATTTTGCAACAGCCCGCGACCTGCGGGTTTGCCGGTGAGTTGTGCACGCCCGCGACGGTGGGACCGTGCTGGTGAATAATCCGAGCATGACCGAGAATCCCTTCCCCGCGGTCCGCTGGGGCAAAGACCCCGGGTCGGCGATGCGTCGGGCAGCCGGCGCCGTGATCGGCACCAAGGCCGGCGCATGGTGCGTACGCAAGCTCACCCCGCTGGACCGCTGGCTGCTGGGCCACAGCAACGGCCGGTGGACGATCTTCGGTCCGATCGCCGCCCCGCTGCTGCTGCTCACCACCACCGGACGCAAATCCGGTGAGCGCCGTCAGATTCCGCTGGCCTACATGCAGGAGGGCGAGCGGCTGTTCCTGGTCGGCAGCAACTTCGGCCAGGCCCACCACCCGGCCTGGGCGCTGAACCTGCTGGCCGACCCGAACGCCTGGGTCACGATGGGCGGCACGGAGATTCCGGTGCTCGCGACGCCACTGACCGGCGCCGAGCATGATCGCGTCTACGGCAAGTTCGTCGACTACATCAGCAACTACGCGAACTACGAGCAGCGCACCCAGCGTGACATCCGGGTGTTCGCGCTGACCAGACGCTAACGCGGGGAGGCCAGACCCGGCGAGATCGACGTCAGCGCGGCCGCTTCTCGAACTTTCGCACGCTGACGTGGATTTCGGCGAAAGTCACCGCGGAATCTGGAACTCCACCCGCGCGGCGACGGTCTCGATCGCCTCGTGCAGCACCGCCAGCCGATCGGACAGCGACGGCGCGGCCAGCACGGCGTAACGGTCGGCCTCACCCATCGGCACCCGGCAGGCCAGCGAGTACAGCCGCTGCACCGGGTCCAGCGCCCGCAGCCGCTTGCCGCCGCTCAACGTGTTCCGGCTCGCCATCAGCCAGCGCCAGGGGGCGGTTGCCATCTGCTTGTGCAGCGCGACGATCCGCCTTTCGAGTTCACTGAACTGCTTCTCAGTCAACTCATCTGACGGCTCATCCGGCCACACCTGCGCCATCGCCCGCGGGTAGGGGTCGTCGGGCAACCACTCGCCCACCCGGATCCGTTGCCCGGTCAGGCAGCGCAGGTTGTAGCGGCCGGACCCGAGTTCGTCGTAGTGCGTGATGCTGACCATGGTGCCGACGTCGTTGCGCTGCTCGCCGCCGCCGACCTCCCGGCCGCGGGCGATCAGCACCACCCCGAACCGCGGGTCGCCGCTGCGGATCAGGTCGCCGACCAGCACCGTGTAGCGCAGTTCGAAGATCCGCAGCGCCAGTTCCTCGCCGGGCAGCAGCACCCACTCCAGCGGGAACATCGGCATCTCCATCACGAGATGTCCAGCTCTCCCACCAGGGCGTCGACGACCGCGCGCAGGTCACCGTCGTGCTCCTCGGCCACCCGGCGCTGCCGCTGGTAGGAGGCGCCGTACCGGTAGATGTCGGCGACGTGCGACAGTTCGTCGGCGCAGTGCAGCCGGGCCGCGACCGGCTCCAGCCGGTTGAGCAGGTCGTCGAGGTCCTCGGTGACCAGCCGTTCGTTGCTGTCGGCGTCGAGGATGATCTCGGCGTCCAGCCCGTAGCGCGCCGCCCGCCATTTGTTCTCCTGCACATGCCACGGCGGCATGGTCGGCAGCGTCTCGTCGTTGTCGAGGCGGCGGTCCAGGTCCACGATCAGGCAGTGCGTCAGCGCCACCAGCGCACCGAGTTCCCGCAGGTTGGACACCCCGTCGCAGACCCGCACCTCGATGGTGCCCAGGTGCGGCGACGGCCGGATGTCCCAGCGGATCTCGTTGACCCGGTCGATGATCCCGGTCTTCTTCTGGTCGTAGACGAAACCCTCGAACTCCGACCACTGCTGGAAGTGGAACGGCAGCCCGGCGGTCGGCAGTTGCTGGAACATCATCGCGCGGTTGCTGGCGTAGCCGGTGTCCTCGCCCGCCCACCACGGCGACGATGCGGACAGTGCCAGCAGGTGCGGGTAGTGCAACAGCAGCGACGAGATGATCGGCATCACCTTGTGCGACGAGGAGACGCCGACGTGGACGTGCACCCCCCAGATCATCATCTGCCGGCCCCACCACTGGGTGCGTTTGATGAGCTCGGCGTAACGCGGTGCGTCCGTGAGCTTCTGGGCCGACCACTGAGCGAACGGGTGCGTCCCGGCGCCGAACAGTTCCATGCCCCGGCCGTGCACGATCTGCCGGGTGGTGGTCAGCGTCTGGCGCAGATCCTCAATCGCCTCGCCGGTGGTGTCGCAGATCCCGGTGACCAGTTCGACGGTGTTGCGCAGCAACTCCTTGTGCACCCGCGGGTCCTCGCCGAGTTCGGACAGCACCGCGCTGGCCTCGTTGCTCAGGTCACGGGTCTGAGCGTCGACCAGGGCGAACTCCCATTCGACGCCGAGCGTCGGTCGGGGAGAGCGAGCGAATTCGATCCGGGCATCGGCCCGGGAGGCCGGCAGGCTATCCGGACGAGATGACACCGCACGCCACCCGTTTGCCGGCGTCGCCGGTGGTAAGCGTGGTCGAATCCGGGCCGGGGGTGCCGTTGACCTGCGTGTAGCGGTCCGCCGGGATGTTGGCGAAGTTGTCGTCGTCGGCGTGGATGATCAGCGAGGTGCCCGACCCGGCCAGCAGGTTGTCCCGGTCGATGGAGTCGGTGGTGGTCACCAGCAGCGCGCTGCCGTCCTCGCGCACCTGCAGGGCGGTCAGGTCACCGCTCTGCGGGTGCTCGTTGTGGCCGGGGGCCTGGAAGTGCCCGCCGGCGGACAGGAAGTTGCCCGGCGCCCCGCCGGCCGGTGCCACCGAGTCGGCCTCGCACTTGCCGACGCTGTGGATGTGCAGGCCGTGGAAGCCTGGGGTCAGTTGGCCGCCACTGGTGGTCTGCACGGTGACGGTGACGAAATCCTTGCCGTTCGCCTTGTTGAACTGGAACGTCGCGGTGGCGACCTGGGTTCCGTCGGCTGTGGCCAGGTGCGCGGTCAGGTTCTCGGACTTGCCCTGCTCATTGGATTCGTTCAGCGGGCCCATCGGCGCCGGGGATCCGGTCCACACCGACGGCACCGTGCCCTGCACGTCCGACGGCGGCTGGTTGGGGCTGCACGCCGCCAGCAAAGCGACCGGGGTGGCGACGGCCATGGTGCTGAAGGCGACAAGGGCTCTGCGGTGAGCTGACGTGACCATGCGCAGAGCTTAACCCGCGACCACCACGATGACGCCCGGCGGTTGCTCGGCCACGTCGGGGATCCGCGGTTCCACCGGGACGTGCAGGGTCTGCCCGACGGCGTTGGCGGCCTCATGCTCGCCGGCGGCCTCCCCGAAGTAGACGGTGGTCTGGGTGACCTCGGGCAGTTCGAGGTTGTCGACCTCGGTGACGTTGAAGCCGGCCTCGCGGAGGTGGTCGGCGGTGGCACCGGCCAGGCCGGCCTGCTCGGAGATGTTGTAGACGCGCACGTCGGCCTTGGTGGCGGGGTGTTCCGGCTTCGCCGACGCGGACGTCGTGGTGGCCGGCTTCGACGTGGTGGTGGTCGCGACGCTGTCGTGGTCGCCGCCGGACGAGCCGAGCGCCTGGAATCCGACCAGCAGGAACACGATGCCCAGGAACAGCAGCACCATCACCATGGCGCGCAGCGGGAGTCCGGTGGAGTCGGGGACGTGGTCGTTCATCGCGCCCACTGTATCGAGGAGCGGGCCATAACCTATAAACGCGCGGTACTCAAGGGTTTCTAGGTGATGTCGAAACCGAGCCGCCGCGCCGCGCGCGCCTTCTGCCGACTGGCCCGCAGCCGGCGGAGTCGCTTGACCAGCATCGGGTCGGCGGCCAGCGCCTCCGGACGGTCGACGAGCGCGTTCAGCACCTGGTAGTAGCGGGTCGCCGACATCGAGAACAGCTCTTTGATCGCCTCTTCCTTGGCGCCGGCGTACTTCCACCACTGCCGTTCGAAGGCCAGGATGTCGTGTTCCCGACGGGTCAGGCCGTCGGTCGGTTCGGAATCGTCCCCTGAGCGATTCACCTGCGCCATGGCGCCGTCCATATCGTTTCCTGGACCCTTCCGGAAAGTTCTCGAACTGTGAACGTCACTGCGTTTCGGCGGCGTGTCGTGCGCGAATATTGAATCACGCCATGCGGTGCTGGACTGGGAGCCGCTCCCGCGAGTCGCCACTGTGGCCCGCTGGGGCCCGCCGGGACCCACCACTAAGCTAACCGGTCATGGCTGTCGTCCCCATCCGGATCGTGGGTGATCCCGTTCTGCACACGCCGACCAGTCCCGTGCCGGTCGGCGACGACGGCGCACTGCCGGCCGAGGTGGTCGAGCTGATCACCACGATGTACGAGACGATGGACGCCGCCAACGGAGTCGGCTTGGCCGCCAACCAGATCGGCGTGGCGCTGCGGGTCTTCGTCTACGACTGCCCCGATGACCGCGGCACGGCCGGCCGGCGCCGCGGCGTCGTGGTCAACCCGGTGCTGGAGACCTCCGAGGTGCCCGACACCATGCCGGACCCCGATGACGACGACGAGGGTTGCCTGTCGGTGCCCGGCGAGTCGTTCCCCACCGGCCGGGCCGGCTGGGCGCGGGTCACCGGCTTGGACGCCGACGGGAAGCCGGTCGAGCTGGAGGGCAACGGGCTGTTCGCCCGGATGCTGCAGCACGAGACCGGCCACCTGGACGGCTTACTGTACCTGGACCGGCTGGTGGGCCGGTACGCCCGCGCGGCGAAGAAGCGGGTCAAGTCCAACGGCTGGGGCGTGCCGGAGTTGTCCTGGATGCCCGGCGAGGTGCCCGACCCGTTCGGCCACTGATGGCCACGCCGCCGGAACTGCCCGAGGTCGGCACCCGCGTCAGCCTGCGCTATCTGCGGCCGCCAGGTTCGGACCCGTCGATGGGTGACGTGCTCGGCCACCTGGTGGAGGTCGGCCCGCGGGTGCGGGTGCGGGCCGCCGACGGCGAGGTGCACGAGTTCCGGTTGGCCGACGTGCTGTACGTGCGGCGGCTGACCGACCGCCCGGTGAAGAACTCGGCGATCCGCGCGGTGGAGCACGCCGCCGCACTGGCCTGGCCGGGCAGTGAGCACCAATGGCTGGACGGCTGGTGGCTGCGCGCCGGCCCCTGCGCTGATCTGGCGGCCAATTCCGCTGTGCCACTGGACATGTTCGTGCAGACCAGCACGATCCCGGCGATCATCGACTGGTATGTGCAGCGCGGGCTGCCGCCGCGGCTGGCGGTGCCGGAGCGCCTGCTGCGGGTGCCGGAGAACCTTCCGGCCGTGCACGAGACGCGCACGCTGGTATGCGACGTGCTGCCCGAGGATCCGGCGCCGACGGTGACCCTGTCCCCGCAGCCGGACGCCGATTGGTTGCGGTGTCACGGCGCCGGGACACCCGTCGAGGTGCTGACCGCGGTGGTCGACGGCGAGGCGGTGTTCGCGTCGGTGCCCGGGGCGGCGGTCGGCCGCGCGGCGGTGACCGAGTCCCCGGACGGGACGCGCTGGGTCGGACTGACCGCGCTGCGGGTGCTCGAAGATCAGCGCCGCAGCGGTCACGGCCGGGCGATCTGCGCGGCGCTGCTGGCGTGGGGTGCCGGGCGCGGCGCGACGCGGGCGTACGCACAGGTCGACAGCGGTTCAGCGAGGCTCGACGACGGAGAGACGAAGCTGGGACCGCTGCAGCAACCCAGCGGTTCAGCGAGGCTCGACGAAGGAGAGACGAAGCTGGGACCGCTGCATCTACCCAGTGCCGACCCGGGTGCGTTCGGCTTCTTCGAGGCGATCGGCTTCACCGGGCAGCACCGCACCCGCTACCTCGATGCCCATTCCGTACGGCCCTAGGGTTGAGCACATGACTCCACTGCGACTGGCCACCTGGAACGTCAACTCCATCCGCACCCGGGTGGACCGGGTGACGGACTGGCTGGCCCGCGCCGAGGTCGACGTGCTGGCCATGCAGGAACTCAAGTGCACCGACGCGCAGTTCCCGGCGCTGCCGTTCCACGAGCTGGGCTATGAGGTGGCCCACGTCGGGTTCAACCAGTGGAACGGGGTGGCGATCGCCTCCCGCGTCGGCCTGGACGACGTGACGGTCGGCTTCCCCAATCAGCCGTCCTGGGCGAAGCCGGGTGATGAGCCGGCGGTGGAGGCGCGCGCGATCGGCGCCACCTGCGGCGGGGTGCGGGTGTGGAGCCTGTACGTGCCCAACGGCCGGGAACTGGCCGACCCGCACTACACCTACAAGCTGAATTGGCTTGCCGCCCTGCGTGATAACGCCGAAGGCTGGCTGCGCGACGACCCGTCGGCGCCGATCGCGCTGGTCGGCGACTGGAACGTCGCACCCACCGACGACGACGTTTGGGACATGGCGGTGTTCGAGGGCAAGACGCACGTCTCGGCACCGGAACGGCAGGCGTTCAACGCATTCGCCGACGCGCAGTTCACCGATGTGGTGCGCCCGTTCACACCCGGCCCCGGCGTCTACACCTACTGGGACTACACCCAGTTGCGCTTCCCGAAGAAGCAGGGCATGCGGATCGACTTCATCCTGGGCTCACCGGCGCTGGCCGCCCGGGTGAGTCACGGCGAGATCGCCCGGGACGAGCGCAAGGGCAAGTCCCCCAGCGACCATGCGCCGGTGCTGGTGGAGATCAGCCGGTAGCGACGGCGCCGTCGGACGGCTCAACAGCACCCGGGCGGTTATGAATTCGGTAATGATTCCGCCGCTTCGGGTCGATCCGAGCATAAGATGGTGGGGTTATGGAATTTGCCTCATGTTGAAGGGCAGGGAAGCACCATGAACGCCGTCGGAGCGACGGTACAGAAGTTGACCAAGGCGGCTACTCGGGCGGCCACCATGACCACCGAGGCTGCCGGAGCGCTGGGCGGTGCGGCGGTCAACGGTGTCATCGGCGGCGTCAAGGGGGTGTCCAGCGGGGTGCAACGCGGCGTGAGCCAGGGCAGTCATTCGACGCCGGCGGCCGCCCTGACGCTGGGCGCACTCGGTGTCGCCGGCCTGGTCGAGTGGCCGGTGCTGGTGGCCGTGGGCGGCGCCGCACTGGTGCTCAAGCAGTTGGGCAGTCGATCCACCGAGACGCCGGCCGTGGTGAAGGCACCAGCCCCGGCGACACCGGCCCGGCCGCTGGCCGCGGTGAAGCCGACCGGATCAGCGGCACCCCGGCGCCGGCCGGCGGCGAAGAAGGCCACCGCACAACGCACGGGCGGCACCGGCAGTCGCTCCCGCACTCGGCACTGATCAGGTGCGAGTGAATATCGGTCAAGCAATACGGCAATCCCTTCCGCTGCGCGCAGCCAATCTCGGTGTCCAGGTCACGTCCGCCCTGGTCGGCGCGTCCGTTCAGACCGCGGCCGGAGTGGTCGGCGCGGCGGGCACGGTAGCGGCCGCCGGCGTCGGACTGGCCACCCTGCCCGCCCGCCAGACCGCCAAGGTGCTGTCCCGCGAGTTCGCGGGCTCGGCGCTGGCGCGGCGCTGCTGGCGCGGTGAGGACCGGGCCTGGATCGAGGTCCACGGCCTGGACGGCGCCCGCGGGTCCGAGCTGGCGACGACGGTGCTCAGCGCGGCCCGGGCACTGCCCGGTGTCACCGCGGCCCGGATCAACCACCCGCTGTCCCGGCTGGTGGTGGGGATCGACCCGCAGCACCCGATGTCGCTGCGCGACCTGTGCCAGGCGGTGACCGATGCCGAGAACCTCTACCGGCGGGTGCCCGCCGCCGAGCGGACGGCCGCGCACCGGACCGTTCCGGCGACGCTGCCCGGTGACGGTCTGGCGCAGGCGATGCGCGCGCTGACGATCAGCGCCAACGCGGCCGGGCTGGGTGTGGCGACCATCGGCAAGCTGCTCCGACTGCCCGGCCTGCCGCTCGGGCTGGAAGCCGGCGTGACGATCGTCGACTACCAGCCGCGGCTGCGCGGGCTGCTGGAGGAACGCCTCGGCAAGTCGACGACCGACACCGTGCTGGCGCTGGCGACCGCCGGCGTGCACACCCTCAATCAGGCGCCGACCTCGCTGGCGGTGGACCTGAGCGTCGACGCGATGCGGGCCGGTGAGGAGCGCGCCGCGGCCCGGGCCTGGCGTCGCAGCGAGCCGGATCTGGCCGACTACGCCGAGCAGCCGCCGCTGGACCCGCGGGAGCGGCCCACACCGCGCCCGGACGGCCCGGTCGAGCGGCACCTGCAGCGCAGTTCCTGGGTGCAGGCCGCCGGGGCCGGGGTCATCGGCGCCGTCACCCGCAGCCCGGACATGGCCGGCACCGCCGCGGCGATCGCCGCCCCGAAAGCCGCCCGCACCACCCGGGAATCGTTCGCCGCGACCCTGGGCCGCGGCCTGGCCGATCAGCACGGCGCCTTGGTGCTGCGACCGGGCAGCCTGCGCGAACTGGACAGGGTGGACACCGTCGTCATCGACCCGCGGGTGCTCTGCGGCACCGCCCTGCGGATCGTGCAGGTGCGCGGCGTCGAGGACGACGAGCTGCGCGCCGCCTGGGTGCAGGCCCAGACGCTGCTGGACGACCCGGAACTGCAGCCCGGCTGGCACCGGATCGGCAAGCGCCGGGCTGGCGCCCCGCAGGCATCGGTGCAGCCCGCCCTGCTGCCGCTGGCCGCCGCCGTGGTGACCGAGGCGCGGCACGCCGACGTCGAGGTGGTCTCGGTCGAGGTCGAGGCGCTCGGCGAACTGCGGCCGATCTTCGATGACATCCGCCCGCTGGACGGCGCGACGGTGGACGAGGCGCTGATCGCGGCGGTCACCGCCTACCAGGCCGACGGCCACGACGTCGCGGTGCTGTCGGCGGCTGCGCTGGATGCGCTGGCCGCCGCCGACGTGGCGCTGGGCATGCTGCCGGCCGACGGCTGCCCGCCGTGGTGCGCCGACGTGCTGCTGACCAACCTGTCCAGCGCCTGGCGGGTGCTGCACGCACTGCCGGCGGCCCGGGCGGCCAGCCGGCGCGGCGTCGAGATCGCCACCGGCGCTTCGGCCCTCGGGTCGCTGCTGATGCTGCCCGGGGTGCGCGGCCGGGGTCCCGGTCCGGTCACCACCGGTGCCGCGGCCGGTGCACTGTCCGGCTACTGGCTGGCTCGGCGGGCGGTGGACGCCGCGGCGCCGCGGCCGGCGGCGGTGCATGAATGGCATGCGATGTCGGTGGACCAGGTGCGTACGCTGCTGCCCTCCCCCGACGTGGTGGCCCCGGTCGAGCAGCATCATGCGGCACCGGCCGCCGCCGCACTGGCGGCGTTCGGCCTGGCCCGCCGCGGGGTCGAGTGGACCGCACCGCCGCGGCGGCTGTTCTGGCAGTTCACCAACGCCGTGCGCGGTGAACTGTCCGACCCGATCACCCCGGTGCTGGCGCTCGGGGCGGCGGCCAGCGCCGTGCTCGGCTCCCCCGTCGACGCCGTGCTGGTCGGTTCGGTGCTGGGCGGCAACGCCGTACTGGCCGCCGTGCAGCGACTGGTGGCCGAACGACGGCTGAGCGTCCTGCTCAACGAGCAGGTGGCGCCGGCCCGCAAGGTGGTGCTCGGCGCCACCAGCGAGGACCGGACCTACACCGACGTCGTCGCCGAGGACCTGCAACCGGGTGAGCTGATCGAGGTCCGCTCGCACGAGGTGGTGCCCGCCGACGGGCGGCTGATCGACGCCGACGACCTGGAGGTCGACGAATCCTCGCTGACCGGCGA
Source organism: Mycolicibacter acidiphilus (assembly GCF_018455725.1). GTDB lineage: Bacteria > Actinomycetota > Actinomycetes > Mycobacteriales > Mycobacteriaceae > Mycobacterium > Mycobacterium acidiphilum. The sequence goes on along the minus strand of NZ_JAHCLR010000040.1, from coordinate 50,802 downwards.
GTCGCTGTCGGTGGTCAAGCAGGTCGAGGCCACCCCGGGCGCGGATCTGGCCGACCGGGAGTGCATGGTCTACGCCGGCACCACGGTGATCACCGGCACCGCGCTGGTCCTGGTCACTGCGGCCGGCTCCGACACCTACAGCCGCCGGGCCGCCGAACTGGTCGCCGGCGAGCAGTCCGCGGTCGGGTTGCAGCACCAGTTGAGCCTGCTGACCAGCAGGGCCTGGCGGATCAGCCTGGCCGGCGGGACGCTGGTCACCGGGCTGGGCATGATCCGCCGGATCGGGCTGCGCCAGTCGGTGGCGTCCGGGATCGCGATCGCCGTCGCGGCGATCCCCGAGGGGCTGCCGCTGGTGGCGACCCTGGCGCAGCAGGCATCGGCGCGTCGTCTGACGAAATCCGGTGTGCTGGTTCGCGTTCCACGCTCGGTGGAAGCGCTCGGCCGGGTCGACGTGGTGTGCTTCGACAAGACCGGGACGCTCAGCCAGAACAAGCTGCGGGTCACCCGGGTCAAGCCGGCGGACGGGTATTCCGAGGACCAGGTGCTGGCGTACGCGGCGGCCGCCGCCCCGACCACCAACGGTCAACAGGTGCACGCGACCGACGCCGCGATCGTCGACGCGGCGCACGCCGCCGAGGTGGTGGACCCGGATCGCGGCGAGGTCGCACACCTGCCGTTCCGTTCCGGCCGCAGCTATTCGGCATCGGTCGACGGTTCCGAGTTGACCGTCAAGGGCGCCCCGGAGGTTGTCGGGCCGGCCTGCGGCGGGGACCCGGCGATCCGGAAGACCGTGCTGGGCATGGCCGGTGAGGGCCTGCGGGTGATCGCGGTGGCCCGGCGCGAACTCTCCGCCGAGCAGGTGGCCGCCCTCGGCGACGACCCGGACCCGGAGGACATCGCCGAATTCTGCGGTGCCGGACTGACTTTCGTCGGCCTGATCGGGATCGCCGACACGCCCCGGCCGGAGGCCGCGGACCTGCTGGCCGAGTTGGACCGTCGGGAGATCCCGGTGCGGCTGATCACCGGCGATCATCCGGTGACCGCCACCGCGATCGCCCGCGAGCTGGGCCTGTCCATCGACGCCGATCAGGTGATCAGCGGTGCCGACTGGGATGCGTTGTCGCGCAAGGGCCAAGAGCGCGCGGTGAACGAGCGGGTGGTGTTCGCCCGGATGTCCCCGGAGAACAAGGTCCAGGTGGTGCAGACCCTGGAGCGCACCGGCAAGGTGTCGGCGATGGTCGGCGACGGCGCCAACGATGCAGCGGCGATCCGGGCGGCCACCGTCGGGCTGGCGGTCGTCGCGCACGGCAGCGAGTCGGCGAGCACCGCCGCGGACGTGGTGCTGCTCGGCGGCCGGGTGCACGCACTGCTCGATGCGCTCGATGAGGGCCACGAGCTGTGGCAGCGGGTGCAGGCCGCGGTCGCGGTGCTGCTGGGCGGCAATGCCGGTGAGGTGGCGTTCGCGATCATCGGCAGCGCGATCACCGGGCGTTCACCGCTGAACGCGAGGCAGTTGCTGCTGGTGAACATGCTCACCGACGCGCTGCCGGCGACCGCCCTGGCGGTCAGCGAGCTCAACGAGTCCACGGTCTCCACCACCCGCGGCCCGGATCCGGACGCGCTGTGGCGCACGGTTGCGGTGCGCGGGGTGACGACGGCGTCGGCCGCGGTCGGAGCCTGGGCGCTGGCGTCGTTCACCGGGCGTCAGCAGCGGGCCTCCACGGTCGCGCTGGTGTCACTGGTGGCCGCCCAGCTCGGGCAGACGCTGCTGGACTCCCGGGATCCGCTGGTGGTGTTGACTGCGGTCGGTTCGCTGGGGGCGATGGGCACGCTCATCTCGATCCCCGGCCTGAGCCAGTTGCTGGGGTGCACACCGCTGGGCCCGATCGGCTGGGCGCAGGCGCTGGGCACCGCGACCGTGGCGACCGTCGGCGCAGCCGTCGTCCCCAAGATGCTGACCGCCGCGACGGGCGGTGGCGAGCCGGCCGAACCGGTGCGGCCCACCGAGTTCCAGGTTCCCGCGCCGCGGGATCCGGGCGGCGGCCCGGCCGCGAACGGTCACCCCGCGCCGCGGCTGCGGGTTGTGCACAATGGACACGACGAGTCGGCGGCGAAGCGCACCGGCCGGTCTAAGAGCACCCCATCGACCTAGGCCCCAGGAGGCAGATGATGGCCGACAAGTCGCGGCGCAGCACGCCGCAGGCCGAAGCCGTGGAGCGCATCCGCGAAGGCGAGCGGTTCGCGATCGAGTTGCCGGTGTTCGGCCGGGTGACCGTGCCGCCGCCGGAGCAGATCGCCTACTACGGCGGGCTGGCGATGCTGGCCGCGTTCGAGATCATCGACTGGCCGGTCGCGTTCGCGGTGGCGGCCGGTCATGTGCTGGCCAGCAACCACCGCAACCAGATGCTGGAGCAGTTGGGCGAGGCGCTGGAAGAGGCCTGACGGGCCTGCACGCACAGCTGATCAAAGCTCAGGCCGCCCGGGACGGATCCCGGGCGGCCTGGCTTTTACATCAAGTCCTACTCGTCGACCGTCAGCAGCCCGACGCGCCACAGGAGTGCGTACATCTGGTGCAGCGGGACGCTCAGCACCCGGGTGGCCATGTCGACGACAGGGTCCGAAGTGGGTGCGGCAGGACGACGATCCAGCTTCTTCGCTGCCTTTACGGGCGGCGCGGCGGGCGTCGTGATGTCGGTGTAGGCGATTGCAACCATGATGGCCTCCTAGTCGCGTAACGGCGCGACGCACTCAGCGAGGAGGCTCTGATCGAGACTCAGCTGGAGGCGGTATGCGACCGTTCGGATGGGGACGGAACTGACGTCAGATATCGGCTCGGACTATCACCGGAACTCATTCGTCCCTCACCTCCTCTCGGTCGCACGGGCGGCATCGAATGCCGGCTTCATCGCATGCTAGGAGGCTGCCCCGACAACTGTCGGGAGACCGCACCCCTCTCGTTGAGTTTCGGCACTGCACGGCGTGTCCGGTAACCGGAAGCCACTTGGGCTCAACCCTTAATCCGGGAGGAGCTGTCCTGACCCGGGGCGTCTCTCGACGTTCGGGGTCAGTGGCCTATGTCCGTGCAGACGCCTCACCTAACGAGGTGCTTGCATGTCCCATAGTGCATGACGTCGGCGCCGGGGTCAAACCGTTACCCGATCGGCGTGTCGCGGGCCGTCCGGGCGGCGCTACACGAGGCGCGGACAGCGCGCCCGGCAACGGGCGAAGCCCTGGCCTCGGGCTGCTGAATCCCGAGGCCAGGGCTTCATCTGTCGCCCCGATCAGGGCTTGGTGACGACCTCACCCTTCACCACGGTCTGACCGTCCGTGGCGTAGACGTCACTCTCGTCGCCGCCCTTGCCGGTCTGGTCGGCCCCGGTGGCGTCGCCGCCGCCGCCGCCGGTGACGGTGGTATCGGTCACCGACTGGGTGGTCCCGGCCGTCGGGTCCGTGACACCGGCGCCGAGACCGGCGTCGCCGGCCCGCCCGCCGGCCCCACCGTCACTGCCGTCGCCGCCGGCACCGCCGGTGGCGGTTCCACTGGCCGTGCTGTTGTCGTTCAGCCCGAAGATCCGCGACGACCCGCCGCCGCCGCCGTGGCTGCCCGCGCCTGTCGCGTCACCGCCGGCACCACCGGTGGAGGTGCCGCTGCCGACGGCATCGGTGCCGCCGGCCATGATGCTCGCGCCGCCGCCGTTACCGCCGACGCCACCGCCCGCTCCGTTACCGCCGTCACCGGCGGTGTCGGTACCGGACGCGGTGCCGCCGGGCCCGCCGGCATGGTCGTTGCCGAAGGCAGTGGTCACCTTGCCGCTGGTGATGTCGGCGACACCGCCCTTGCCACCGGCGCCGCCGTCAGTGCCGTCGCCACCGTTGCCGCCCTGTGCAGTACCGGTGGACGTGCCGCCGTTGTCGGCGACGAGCTTGCCCTTATTGCCGTCACCACCCTGGCCGCCGTCCTCGCCCTTGCCGCCGTTGCCGCCGTGCGCACTCGAGTCGTCGCCACCGGCGTGACTGCCGGTGGACGTCCCGTCGGTGCTGACCGCGTTGATGGAGCCGAGCCCGCCGTTGCCGCCGGTACCGGTGCCGACCGCGTCGCCGCCGTTGCCGCCGGTGACGGTTCCGGATGCGACGTTGTCGGTGCCGTCGGCGTGAATGGTCGCCGACCCGCCGAAGCCGCCGTGACCACCGGCGTCGGTCGCACTGCCGTCGCCGCCGGCACCACCGGCGCCACCGGTCGCCGTGCCGGTTGCCGTGCCGTCGTTCTCACCGGCGACGCGCGCACCGCCGCCACCACCACCGCCGCCGCCGCCCTGGCCGGCAGCGTCCTCGGAGGCCGCTCCACCATTGCCGCCGGCACCACCGGCACCACCGGTTGCGCCGTCGCCCACGGCGGCACCGCTACCGCCGGCGCCACCGTCACCGCCGGCGCCGAAGGCACCGCCGTCGGTTCCCGCACCCCCGGCACCGCCGACGCCACCGAGGCCACCGGCTTGCGCCGGGTCGGGGTCGGCCGGGACGCCGCTGCTGACACCGGTGAGCACTCCGTGGCCCGCCGCACCGGCGCCGCCGACGCCACCGGCACCACCGGCACCGCCGTCCGCGCCGTCGACACCGGCACCTCCGGCACCACCGACACCGCCGACGCCGCCGACGCCGGCAACCTGAGTACCGAGGCCGCCCACACCACCGGCGCCACCGGTACCGCCGTCAGCACCTTGCGCGCCGACGCCGCCGAAACCACCGGCACCACCGGTGCCGCCGGTCAGACCCGCGCCACCGACACCACCGGTACCGCCGGCTCCGGCCGCACCATCCGCGTCGCCGTCGCCACCAGCGCCACCGGCACCGCCCGCCGCACCGTCTCCGACGTAGTTGCCGTCGGCGTCCTTGAACGCCGCGCCGCCGGCACCACCGGTGCCGCCGGTGCCACCGGCGCCGAGGATGCCGGCTTCGCCCTTGGCACCGGCAACGCCGGCGAGCTCACCGTGCTTGGCCCCCGCCGCACCGGCCGCGCCGCCCTCACCACCGTGACCGCCGGTACCACCGGCGCCACCCGCGTTCGGGCCGTCCGTGGCCGTGCCGTTTACGCCGGTCAGGCCCGTGCCACCGGCACCGCCGGCACCACCGACGCCACCCTGGCCGCCGTCGCCGGCGTTGCCATAGAGCATGCCGCCGTTGCCGCCGACACCACCGGTGCCACCGACGCCACCCTCCTGGCCGGTCCCGGCCGCATCGTCAGCAGTCTGGGCGTCGCCGATCTTTCCGATGAGGCCGGCGCCACCCTGGCCGCCGGTGCCGCCGTCGCCGTACAGCCAACCGCCGTCACCACCGTTGCCGCCGGTACCTGCCTCCGACGTCGCCGTCGCCGCAAAGCCCTCACCGCCGGCCCCGCCGTCACCGAACATGCCTGCGTCACCACCGGCAGCACCCGCCGCCCCGGTGCCACCGTCGCCGAACAGCAGGCCGCCGTCACCCAGGTTGCCGAAGCCCATCCAGCCCAGCAGCGAGTCGTTGGTGCCGCTGAAGTCGTCGACTCCGTCGCCGATCAGGTTGCGACCGAGCAGGTCGACCCACGGCTGGTTGATCTGGTCGATCAACGATCCGTTGCTCGGATCGGCCAGCCATGCCTCGAGGTCCTCGTGCAGGTTGATGAAGGCCGGCAGCGCCTCATCGGCGTCGAACAGGTTTACCGGGTCTGTTGAACTGAACAGATCCGCGTTGATCAGGTCGAACAGACTGTCGAGATCCGCGTGGGCCGAGGGAGCACCCAGTGGTGCCATCCCGAAAGCCAGGAATGCTCCGACGACGGTGCCCGCACCGATAACCCGACTACGCCGACCGTTACCGCCGGTCCTGCGACCGCCCTCCCCCGGGCCACTGTGACGACTTGACATGGTGTCCTCTCGCTGAGCAATCGGCTAGTACCGACTGATTTTTTCCAACAGCAACTCATGTTAATTACGGGCGACGACGGGTCAAGGGAGTCACAGCCAAGGTGGGTCACCACGACAAGCGCCGAGGTTTGCCATACCGAAGCAACCGAACAGGCTCTATTTTCATCCGAACCGTATGTTTTCAGATATTCGCTGGCGGCAACCGGCAGGTTTGACAACCCGCACTCCTTCTGGATTGCATCCGTGATCCACACGCCACGAACCTGGACCGTTTGCTGAAATTGCTCAAAAAATTTCCAGCAAAAAGCCAGTTTCTTGCTCGACGGGCGCCGCACGACCCGTTGCGGCCCGACCGGACGCACTACCCTCGATCCCAGGTCGAGCCGCACCGATGCAGGCCGGCATTCGGTACCTACCGAACAGGGGCACGGCATGGCTTCCCTGGAACTCACCGGTGACGGCACGGCCGATTTCAGCCGGGGCGAGGTCTACTTCATCGGCAACGCCACCACCTTGATCCGGTTCGGCGGGCTGACCGTGCTGACCGATCCGACCTTCCTGCACAAGGGCCAGCACGTCCACCTCGGGCACGGCATCTGGGCCCGCCGGGAGGTGGAGCCGGCCTGCCAGATCGCCGACCTGCCGCCGCTGGACCTGATCGTGCTGTCGCACTACCACGGGGACCACTTCGACGACGTCGCCGCCGCCGAGCTCGACAAGGGACTGCCGATCGTCTCCACCGCCGATGCCGTCGGCAAACTGGACGCCCTGGGCTTTCAACGGGGGTTCGCCCTGCAGACCTGGGAGTCCATCGACGTCCACAAGGGAGAGACGACCCTGAAGATCACCGCGATGCCGGCCAAGCACTCCACCGACGACGCGGTCAACGCGCTGCTGATGCCGGTCAACGGGCACCTGCTGGACTTCTTCCGCGGCGAGCAGCACCTCTACCGGCTCTACATCACCGGCGACACGATGTTGATCGACAACCTGGCGGAGATCCCGCAGCGCTACCCCGACATCGACCTGGGCCTGATCCACGTCGGCGGCACCACCTTCTTGACCAGCGTCGTCACCATGACCGGCGAGATGGGGGTGCGGGCGGTCGAGATCGTCAAGCCGCACACCGCGATCCCGATCCACTACAACGACTACTCGGTGTTCCAGTCCGGCCTCGAGGATTTCAAGGAGGCCGCGGCGGCATCCGACACCGAGACCCGGTTCGTCTACCTGGCGCACGGCGAGACCTACACGTTCACGTCGGAGAGCTGACGCAGCCTGCGGATCCACGTTCCCCGCGCTCCACGAATTCGTCGATCGCTTCGCATAGCACCTTGGACACACTCACGCGCCTGACGTCGGCGATCGCTTGCAGCTTCGCGCGAACGAGAGTCGACACCCGGATCCGAACGATCGGGGAATGCTCGCCGTTACCGGACAGGCCGGATTTGGATCGGCTCAGTCAGCGCCGACCTCGGCGGCGTACCGTCCCGGCGTCACCCAGGAGGCCACCGCGCCGATCACGCTCATCAGCGCGGCGGCGGCGAACACCACCACCAGCCCGGCGTGGAACGGCCCGGAGATCAGCTGCGGAAAGAAGGTGTGGCCGGTGAGCGCACCGGCGTCGACGCCGGGCTGGGTCAGCGCCCCCGACGGCCCGAGCAGTTCGCCCATCGGGTTGTAGCCCAGGAACGCCGCGAACAGGCTGCCGACCGGCGGGGTGCCCGCCACCTGGTCGGCGACGCCGGGCGCCACGCCCTGTTGCTGCAGCCCGGCACCCATCGCGCCGGGCAGGGTGTTCGCCAGGCCGATCACCATCAGCGAGAAGAAGATGCCGATCGACAGCGAGGTGCCGGCGTTGAAGAACGTCGCCCGCACGCCCGACGCCGAGCCGCGCTGGTCGGCCGGGACGCTCGACATCACCACGGCGCTGTTGGGCGCGGTGAAGATGCCGCCGCCCAGGCCGTTGAGGAACACCAGCACCGCGAACACCCGGTAGTCGAAGTCCACCGGGATCAGGGTCAGCGCCACGAACGTCGCCGCCACCAGCACCATGCCGCCGACCGCGTACGCCCGCGCGCCGTGCCGGTCGCTGAGGATGCCGGCGAGCGGCCCGGCCACCAGGAAGCCGACTGTCATCGGCAGCAGGTAGATGCCCGACCACAGCGGGGTGGATTCGAAGCTGTAGCCGTGCAGCGGCAGCCAGATGCCCTGCAGCCAGATGATCAGCATGAACTGCAGCCCGCCGCGGCCGACGGCCGACATCAGCCCGGCCAGGTTGGCCATGCCGAATGCTTTGAGTTTGAACAGCCGCACGTCGAGCATCGGCGCGGCCACCCGCAATTCGATGACGCAGAACAACCCGAGCACCAGCACCCCGGCGGCCAGCGAGCCCAGCACCCAGGGGCTGGTCCAGCCGGTCGGGGCGTCGCCGTAGGGCTGGATGGAGTAGGTGATGGCGGTCAGCAGGATGGTCAGGCCGACGGCCAGCGTGGCGGTGCCGGCCCAGTCCAGTTTGCCGGGGCTGACCTCGCCGAGTTCGTGCAGCGAGCGCATCGACCAGATGGTGCCGAGGATCCCGATCGGCACGCCGACCCAGAACACCGCCCGCCAGTCCCATTCGGAGAGCACCCCGCCGAGCAGCAGGCCGACGAACGATCCGGCGACCGCGGCCACCTGGTTGACGCCGAGCGCCATGCCGCGCTGGTTGGCCGGGAAGGCGTCGGTCAGGATCGCCGACGACGACGCCATCAGCATCGCCCCGCCGACCCCCTGGACCACCCGCCAGCCGATCAGCCAGTCCGCGCCGGAGCCGAGCTGGAACGGGTCGATCGACAGCGCGATCGCGGCGACGGTGAACACCACGAAGCCGGCGTTGTAGATCTTGACCCGGCCGAACATGTCGCCGAGGCGCCCGAAGAACACCACCAGCACGGCCGACACCAGCAGGTAGCCCATCAGCATCCACAGCAGGTAGCTGACGTTCGACGGGTCCAGCGGGTTCAGCCCGATGCCGCGGAAGATCGCCGGCAGCGAGATCAGCACGATCGAGCCGTTGATGGTGGCCAGCAGCACGCCGAGGGTGGTGTTGGACAGCGCGATCCACTTGTACCAGGGGTGGTCGCGGTCGAAGCTCAGCCGACGACGGGTGGTCGCGACGGCGCCGGGGTCAGGGGCTGTTTCCTGGCCGTGCGCTTCCTCAACGATCACCACAAGACATATATATTAGCTATTCAAATGATCTGTGGCGAATCGGTGGTGATGCGACGTCAGCCCCCGCGCTGCGAACGCCCCGGCCCGTGGACCACGGACCGGATTCACCCCCGGCGACCGCAACCGATCTCGCCGTTGTGCACCCGCCAGTGCGCGGCCATCCACGCCTTCGCCGCCTCGGCATCCTCGGCAGTGAACCGCTCGTCGCAGCGCGGGCATTCGGCCACGGTCTGACCGTCGGGTGCCTCGTGGATGGGCATGGGCGCGATTCTCCCCCGCCCACTCCGACGGTCCCTCCCCAACCCTGTCGCGCTGCGCTAGCGTGAGTACCGCCAACCACCACCGCGGGAGCGCATCCAGTGCGCTGAGAGGACGGCCTCGCTAACTCTGCACAGCCGTCGACCGTACGAACCTGACCGGGTAATGCCGGCGTAGGGAGATGAAGAACATGACCGATGTCGCGATCGAGGCCAACGTCACCACCGGGCCGATCCCGTACAGCACCAAGCACTACACCGATCTGCCCGGTGTCCCGGGTGCGAAGGTGCCGTGGCGGCGGGTGAACCTGACCACCGGTGAGCACTTCGACCTCTACGACACCTCCGGGCCCTACACCGACGAGAACGCGGTCATCGACCTGAGCGCCGGCCTGCCCGCCCGCCCGGGGGTGGTCCGCGACCGCGGCACTCAGTTGCAGCGCGCCCGCGCCGGGGAGATCACCGCCGAGATGGCGTTCATCGCCGCCCGCGAGGGCTTCCCGGCGGAGTTCGTCCGCGACGAGGTGGCCGCCGGGCGTGCGGTGATCCCGGCTAACCACAACCACCCGGAGCTGGAGCCGATGATCATCGGCAAGGCGTTCAAGGTGAAGATCAACGGCAACATCGGCAACTCCGCGGTCACCTCCTCGATCGCCGAGGAGGTCGACAAGATGGTGTGGGCGACCCGCTGGGGCGCGGACACCATCATGGACCTGTCCACCGGCAAGGACATCCACGAGACCCGCGGCTGGATCATGCGCAACTCTCCGGTGCCGATCGGCACCGTGCCGATCTACCAGGCGATGAAGGAGGTCGACGGCGACCCTCGCAAGCTGACCTGGGAGATCTACCGCGACACCGTGATCGAGCAGTGCGAGCAGGGTGTGGACTACATGACCGTGCACGCCGGGGTGCTCTTCGACCACGTGCTGCTGACCACCGACCGGATCACCGGCATCGTCAGCCGCGGCGGTTCGATCATGGCGAAGTGGTGCATGACGCATCAGACCGAGTCGTTCCTCTACACCCACTTCGAGGAGATCTGCGAGATCCTCGCCCGCTACGACGTCACGTTCTCCCTCGGTGACGGGCTGCGGCCGGGCTGCATCGCCGATGCCAACGACGCCGCGCAGTTCGCCGAGCTGCGCACCCTGGGCGAGCTGACCAAGATCGCGAAATCCCATGGCGTGCAGGTGATGATCGAGGGCCCCGGCCACGTGCCGATGCACAAGATCGTCGAGAACGTGACGCTGGAGGAGGAACTCTGCGAGGAGGCCCCGTTCTACACGCTCGGGCCGCTGACCACCGACATCGCGCCGGCCTACGACCACATCACCTCGGCGATCGGCGCGGCCATCATCGGCCGGGCCGGCACCGCGATGCTGTGCTACGTCACCCCCAAGGAGCACCTGGGCCTGCCGAACCGCGCCGACGTCAAGGCGGGCGTGATCGCCTACAAGATCGCCGCGCACGCCGCTGACCTGGCCAAGGGGCACCCGCACGCGCAAGAGCGTGACAACGAATTGTCCCGCGCCCGTTTCGATTACCGCTGGCACGACCAGTTCGCGCTGTCGCTGGACCCGGAGACCGCCAAGGCCTACCACGACGAGACACTGCCCGCCGAGGCCGCGAAGTCCGCGAAGTTCTGCTCGATGTGCGGTCCGCAGTTCTCCGCGATGCGGGTCAGCCGGGACGCCCGGGAGTACGCCGCGAAGTACAACCTGATCCCGATCACCCCGATCGGACCCGGCACCGACAACTAACCGCCGGTGCACTTCCTGCCGCTACCGCTGCCGGGGACGACGCCGGCGCGGGTGCTGACCATCGCCGGGTCGGACTCCGGCGGCGGTGCGGGCATGCAGGCCGACATGCGCACATTCGCGCTGCTCGGCGTGCATGCCTGCGCCGCGGTGACCGCCGTCACCGTGCAGAACACCGTCGGTGTCAAGGGTTTTCACACGATCCCCCCGGAGACCGTCGCCGCGCAGATCGACGCGGTCACGTCCGACATCGGCATCGGCGCGGCGAAGTCCGGGATGCTGGCGTCGGCGGAGATCATCACCGCGGTGGCGGCCACCTGGCGCACGCTGGATGTGCCGCTGGTGGTGGATCCGGTCTGCGCATCGATGCACGGCGATCCGCTGCTGCCCGAGTCGGCCCTGGATGCGCTGCGGGACACGCTGTTTCCGCTGGCGACGCTGGTGACGCCGAATCTGCACGAGGTGCGCCTGCTGGTCGGTATCGACGTGGTGGACGGCGACAGTCAGCGTGCCGCGGCGAAAGCGCTGCACGCGCTGGGACCGCGGTGGGCACTGGTGAAGGGCGGGCACCTGCCGGCCAGTGGGCAGAGCCCCGATCTGCTCTACGACGGCACCGAGTTTCACGAGTTCACCGGGCCGCGGATCGCCACCGGCGACGACCACGGCGCCGGGGACACGCTGGCCGCGGCCACCACCGCCGCGCTCGCGCACGGGTACAGCGTCCCGGAAGCGCTGACGTTCGCCAAGCGCTGGGTCACCGAGTGCCTGCGCTCGGCCTACCCGCTCGGCCACGGCCACGGCCCGGTCTCGCCGCTGTTCCGACTGTGGGTATGAGCCGCACCGAGATTCCCGTCATCGCCGGGATCGCGAACCACCCGGACGGCACCCCGGCCGGCGCGGTGCTGCTGGCGCACGGCGCCGGCGGCGACCGGGAATCGCCGATGCTGCAGGCGCTCTGCGACGAGTGGGCACGGCGCGGTTTCCTGGCGATCCGCTACAACCTGCCGTTCCGGCGGCGACGACCCAAGGGCCCGCCCGGCGGCAACGGCGCCACCGACCGGGACGGCATCATCGCGGCGATCGCCCACGTCCACGAACTCACCGGTGGCCCGCTGATCGTCGGCGGGCACTCCTACGGCGGCCGGCAGACCTCGATGGTGATCGCCGAAAAGCACGCGCAGGCCGATCTTTTGACACTGTTCTCCTACCCGGTGCACGCCCCTGGCAAGCCGGAGCATCCGCGCACCGAGCACCTGTCGCGCATCACGGTGCCGACCGTCTTCACCCACGGCGGCTCCGATCCGTTCGGCACCCTGGCCGAGGTGCGCGCCGCCGCCGCGCTGATCGACGCGCCCACCGAGGTCGTCGAGATCGCCAAGGCCCGCCACGATCTCGCGTCGAAGACGCTGGACGTGCCCGCGCTGGCGGTGGACGCCGCGCTGCGGCTACTCAGCTGACCGGGCTGCGCACGTCGACGAGGTCGTCGATGATCGCGAAATCCCCGGTGTTGTGCGTCAGCAGGGGGACACCGTACGTGTTCGCGGTGGCAGCGATCGCAAGATCGGCCGCACGGCGGCGCGGTTGGCCGCCCCGGTTGCGCACCGCGGCGGACAGTCGCCCCCACTCCCGGGCGACCGCCACGGTGATCGGCAATGGATCGAACGTCGCCTCTACCTCACCCAGTCGCGCCACGCGACGGGCGCGCTCCTCATCGTCGGCGGCGGCCAGCACGCCAAAGTGCAGCTCGGAGATCGAGACGACGCTGATCGCCGCCGTCACGCCCAGCGGCCGGTCGGGTGCGATCAGCACCGAGGTGTCAAGCACGACGTTCAGGGTCATGCGAACGGATCGGCGAGCGTGGCGGGAAACGTCTCCAGGTCCGCGGCGAGGGTCTGAGGCGCCGGGGTGTGCCACACCTGCGCCAGGGCCGGCCCGCTCACCCACTGCCGGTTCTGCGTGGGTCCGAGTCGGGCGACCGGACGGCCGGCAACGGTGATGACGAACTCCTCCCCCGCCTCAGCACGTCGCAGCACGTCCGCGACGTTATTACGCAGATCCTTCTGCGGGATTGTCACCATCCACAGACGGTAGCAGAACTGCTACCCGTAGTGTTCGTGGCAGACCCTCGGAGGTGGAGATGCTCAGAACCGACGACGACACCTGGCAGATCACCGAGAGCGTGGGCGCCACCGCGCTCGGGGTGGCGGCCGCCCGCGCCGCGGAGACCGAGAGCGATCACCCGCTGATCAGCGACCCGTTCGCGCGGCTGTTCCTTGATCGCGCCGGCCCCGGCATCTGGAGCATCTACGACGACACCGACCTACCGGCCGAACTGGACCCGGAGGTGCGGGAGCTGGCGCGGGCCATGGTCGACTTCATGGCGGTGCGGACGGTGTTCTTCGACGAGTTCTTCCACGCCGCCACCGACGGCGGCCTGCGCCAGGTCGTGATCCTGGCGTCCGGACTGGACGCCCGGGCGTGGCGGCTGCCGTGGCCGGCCGGCACCGTCGTCTACGAACTGGACCGGCCGGAGGTGCTGGACTTCAAGGCGGAAACGCTGGCACCGCACGCCGCCCGCCCGAAAGCCGACCTGGTGAACGTGCCGGTCGACCTGCGCCACGACTGGCCGCGGGCGCTCACCGACGCCGGCTTCGACCCGGCCCGCCCCACCGTGTGGTCGGCGGAAGGCCTGCTGCGCTACCTGACACCGGCCGATCAGGACCGGCTGATCGACACGATCCACGAGCTCAGCGCGCCCGGCAGCTGGTTGGCGGCCAACGCGGTCAGCCCCGATGCGATCGACCCCGACCGATTGGCCCGGCAGCGCGACCAGATGCGCCACCTGCGTACCGCCGCCGCCGCGCTGGCCGGTCAGCCCGTCGTCGACCTGGAAGAACTGTGGTACCCCGAGCGGCGCACCGACCTGCGCGACCAACTGACCGGGCACGGCTGGCACGTGTCGACGACGAGCATGGCGACACTGCTCGCCCAGCACGATCGACCGCCCGCGGCGGCCGCGGCGTTCCCGAGCGTCTTCGTCTCGGCGCAGCTGAACTGGCCGTGATCAGCGGTCGTAGTCGTCGTCGCCGGACGGGACGCTCTGGTGCTGTTCGATCAGGTCGGCGGTGTCGGCCTCGGTTCCGACCGGGAACGGCTCGACACCCTCCAGCGGCTCCCCGGCGAAAACCGCTTGATCGGCGAGGTCGTTCTCACTCGCACGGTCACTGGCCTCGGTGAGGTAATCGGTCATGGCTGCCTCCTGTCGCAGCGGTCACGATCAGCGGATATGCCCAGTGTGCACCCGCGACACCGGTGTCGGCGAGCTTCGTTGCTACCCGGGGGTCAGGTACCGTCTTTTTCATGAGTACGGAGCAGTTCGACGTCATCATCGTGGGCGCGGGCTTCGGCGGAATGGGCGCGGCGATCGAGCTGCGCAAGCTCGGTTACGACAACATCGTCCTGCTCGAGCGCGAGGACGACCTCGGCGGGACGTGGCACGTCAACCGTTACCCGGGCCTGGCCGTCGACATCCCGTCCACCACCTACTCCTACTGGTTCGAGCCCAACCCGGACTGGTCGCGGCTGTTCGCCACCGGCCCCGAACTCAAGCGGTACGCCGAGCACGTCGCCGACAAGTACGACGTGCGCCGGCACATGCGTTTCAACACCACCGTCGAGGGCGCCCACTGGGACGACGACGCCCGCGTCTGGCAGGTCGCACTCGCCGGCGGTGAGACGCTGAGCGCTCGGTACCTGGTCACCGCCACCGGCTTCCTGTCCCAGCCGAAGATGCCCGACATCCCCGGCATCGACGACTTCGCCGGCAAGGTCGTGCACACCACTGCCTGGGACGACGACCACGACTTCACCGGCCGCCGCGTCGGCCTGATCGGCACCGGCGCCACCGCGGTGCAGCTGATTCCGCAGCTGGCCAAGACCGTCGGCGACTTGACCGTGTATCAGCGCACGGCGATCTGGGTGGCGCCGAAACTGGACCTCGAGTTCGCCCCGGTGGTGCGCACGGTGTTCAAGCGGCTGCCGTTCGTGCAGCGGGCGGTGCGCTTCGTCACCGACTACCTGCTGGAGTTCATGACGCTGACCGCGGTGCTGAACTACCCCTACTTCCGGCGGCTGTCGATCGCCGGCATGGACGCCTGCAAGATCCACCGGTTCATCCAGGTCCGCGACAAGGAACTGCGCGCCAAGCTGACCCCGAACTACGACATCGGCTGCAAGCGGCCCAGTTGGTCCAACGACTACTACCGCACCTTCACCAAGCCGCATGTGCACCTGGAGACCACCGGCATCGAGCGGATCGAGCCGGACGGCATCGTCACCGCCGACGGCCGCCGCAGCGAGATCGACACCCTGGTGCTGGCCACCGGATTCGACCTGTGGGAGGCCAACTTCCCGGCGATCGAGATCGTCGGCCGCGGCGGCCGCAATCTCGGAAAGTGGTGGCGGGAGAACCGGTTCCAGGCCTACCAGGGCGTGTCGATCCCGGCGTTCCCGAATTTCCTGAGCCTGGCCAGCCCGTACGCGTTCTGCGGTCTGTCGTTCTTCAACACGATGGAATACCAGATGCGCCACATGGGTCGGCTGTTCGGCGAACTGCAGCGACGCGGCGACACCACGTTCGAGGTGACCGAGGCGGCCAACGCCCGGTTCCTGGACCGGATGACCGAGCGTCTGGACACATCGGTGTTCTACGCCGGTGACTGTGCGACGTCGCGGTCGTACTACTTCAACCCCAGCGGGGAGGCGTCGCTGCTGCGGCCCACCTCGGTGCGCAACGCGGTGCACGACGGGGCGCACTTCCCGCTGACGGACTACACGTTCGCCTGACGGACCGGGTCGAGTTACCCGGCCCCGCCGAGCAGCACGTACGTCATCATCCGGCGCATGCAGGCCTGCGCGTACCCCGGCTCCGCTTTCTGGTCGCGCAGCAGGTGACCCGGATCGGCCACCAGCGACACCGCCGCGTGCACCAGCAGCCGCGCCGGCACGACGCCGAGGTCCGGCCGCAGCGCACTCAGCGGTCCGACCCACGAATCGGTGACGCCGCGCTCGGTGTCGCGCAGCAACTCCTGCTCCTCGGAGGTGAGGTTGACCCGTTCGGTCTCGTAGATGGCCGACAGTTCGGGGTTGGCCAACCAGGTGGCGACGTAGGCCTCGATCAGCCGGTCCAGCGCCTGGCGCGGGTCGGGGAACACCCCCACGATCGCCGACAGTTCCCCGGCGACCCGGTCCGCGGAGCGTTTGAACGCCTCCCCGAGGATCTCGCCCTTGCTGGAGAAGTACCGGTAGACACCGGACGCCGGCACTCCGATCGCGTCGGCAATCTGCGTCACGCTGGTCTCGGCGTACCCCTGCTCGCCGAAGAGCATGATCGCCTTGTACAGCAGCGACTCGTACGGTCCGGCGTCCGGGGTGAAGATGCGCCAAACCGACAACCGGGCCGGTTCGCACGCCGCCGCCTCCGGGAACTCCACCGACAGCAGCGCCGTCGCCGCCTCGGATAGCACCTCGCGGACCACGTCGTCGTCGGCGGAGATCCGGTGTTCGTTGACGCTGCCGATCACGCTGAGCAGGCCGACCGAGAGCATCCAGCGCTCCTGCGCGGACAGCCCCGGTCTGGTCTTGAGCAATCCGCGCTGGATGCGCTTGTTGACCAGCCGCATGCCCTTCATCAGCTCGGCCTGGTCCTCCGGCCGCAGATAGCGTCGCTCCCAGCGGTACAGACCGCCGGACGCACGGGTGAGCAGTGCCGCGTCGATCAGTGCGTGAACCAGTCGGTTCAGCAGCGCCTCCGGGTCGGCGGCCACCTCGGCGTCGGACACCTCGTCGACGAAGTCGGTGTGCCGCACCAGTTCTTGTCCGAGTGCACTCACCACCGCGGCGAACATGTCGTACTTGCTCGCGTAGTGCCGGTACAGCGCGGGAGCAGAGATGTCGACCTTGGCGGCTATCGCCTCCATGCTGGTCGCGTTGTATCCCTGCGCGCTGAACATCTCTGCCGCGACCCGGTTGATCTGTGCTTTTCGGTCTATCGGCCGCCGCTTGACCCGTACGCTTGACCGGTCCGCGGCGCCGTCAACTGCTCCGAGCGTGGTCACCACCCCACATCGATTCAGATTGGAATTTACTGTGTGCCGAGAGATTCCTAGCATAGCCGCGTTCACTCTGTGCTGTCGGGTCTGCGCGACGCCACGAAACACGGCGCGTTGGAGGCCCCGATGCTGAGTCGATTCCTGGCGATCGCCCGCCGGGTGCTCGAATTCGAACTGCCACTTGGTTGGTGGGCCGTCCCGGCTTTCGCACTCGCGCTGCCCTACCTGTTGATCGGCGTCGGATGGACGGCCGTGCATCCCGGGCACCTGCGGGGTCTGGCCGGGATCGATCTGGTGGTGTCGGTGGTCGGCTCGGTGGCACTGTGGCCGGTGCTGGTGCTCGCCGCCGTCTGCCTGCCGTAACTCCGATTACGGCTACCCTGGCGCCATGACCCGTGTCGCGGTGGTGCAGCAGGCAGCGATCCCGGCGGACGTGCCGGCCAACCTGGCGATGTGCGAACAACTCGCCGACGACGCCGCCGGGGCGGGCGCGGAGATCATCGTGCTGCCCGAGTTCTTCAGCACCGGAATGGCGTTCCTGCCCGAACTGGTCGACTGCGCACAACCCGCGGACGGGGCGGCCGCGGGCCTGCTGACCCGGCTCGCCCGTCGGCACCACGCGATCGTCGGCGGTTCGTTCCTGTGCCGGGACGCCGACGGCGACACCCGCAACGCGTTCTTCCTGGCCACCCCGGACGGCGAATTCGTCGGCCGGCACGACAAGGACCTGCCGACGATGTGGGAGAACTGCTTCTACGTCGGCGGTGACGACGACGGCGTGCTGCCGGCGGTGGACGGCTTCACCCCGGGGGCGGCGGTCTGCTGGGAGTTCATGCGCACCCAGAGCGTGCGCCGGATGCGCGGCCGGGTCGACGTGGTGCTGGGCGGTTCCTGCTGGTGGAGTGTGCCGGAGTGGCCGCCGCATGCGGTGACGCAGCGCTGGGAGGAGGCCAACGCCGCCACCGCGGCGGATGTCGCACCGGCGTTCGCCCGGCTGGTCGGCGCCCCGGTGGCGCACGCCGCGCACTGCGGCGACGTGGTCTGCCCGATGCCGCTGACGCCGCTGACCTACCGCGGCCACTGCCAGGGCGGCGCGGTGATCGTCGCGGCGGACGGGCAGGTGCTGGCCCGGCGGGACCGGACGGCGGGGCCGGGGTTCGCGATGGCCGACGTCACGATCGGGCGGGTGACGCCGCTGGATGAACCGCCCGGCGGATTCTGGCTGCACGACCGGGGGCCGCTGCCGGCGGTGTCGTGGACCTACCAGAACTGGCACGGCAAACGGTGGTACGCCAAGCATGGGAGGCGTCATGGCTGAGCAGACCGGCGCCCCGGATTTTGACGAGCTGTACCGCGACAACCGGCCGGTGTCCACCCCGTGGGACATCGGCGCCCCGCAGCCGGTGATCGAGCAACTGGTGGCCTACGGCGCGCTGCGCGGCGATGTGCTCGACCCGGGCACCGGGCCGGGGCACCACGCGATCTACTACGCGTCGAAGGGTTATTCGGTCACCGGCATCGACGTCTCCGCCGCGGCCATCGACCGCGCCCGGGACAACGCCGAAACAGCCGGTGTGACAGTCGATTTCCAGGTCGCGGACGCCACCGCGCTGGACGGCTTCACCGGCCGGTTCGACACCGTCGTCGACTGCGCGTTCTACCACGTGTTCGCCGACGACGAGCAACTCCGCAGCGGCTACCTGCGGGCGCTGCACCGCGCCACCCGGCCGGGCGCCCGGCTGTTCATGTTCGAGTTCGGGGTGCACAACGTCAACGGCTGGATCTGGAACGGCTTGTCGGCGGACCACTTTCGGCAGGCGCTGCCCGACGCCGGGTGGCGGATCGACTACCTGGGGCCCACCACCTACCAGGCCACGTTCACCGCGGAGACGTTCGCCCGGATGGCGCAGGCGCAGGATCAGGCGGACTGGCGCAAGCGGCTGGCGGGGGTGCACGACCGGTTCGACGTGATCGAGCCGCTGCTGGACCATCATCGGGTGCACCTGCCGTTCTGGATGGTGCACGCCACCCGGGTCTGACGCCGAAGTCCCGCGACCGTGCATAACTCACCGCCGTTCCCGCAGGTGGGGGTGGTGAACTCTGCACGGTCGCGAGGTTAGGGTGCGGGGGGGTTACGGCCCCAGCGCCGGCCGGTGTCGCCGGCTGCGGGGCGGAACCCCGTTGGGGCCCTCGATCGATTCCGCGTAGGTGCCGACGGCGAACGCCACCGCGGCCCCGGTGACCGACAGCGCGTCGACGTTGACGTTGTCGACGGTGTCGCGGGCCCCGCGGTAGTTCGGGTCGAAGGGGAAACCGGGTTTGCCGCCCCACAGCCGCGCCTGCGCGGTGGTCTTCAGCTGCGACGCCCCGGTGGTCACGCCGCCGATCGGCACCCCGGCCACCACGAACGGGCTGTAGTCGGTGGCGCTGCTCAACGGCATGTCCGCGGGCCGCTTGCCGGCCAGGTTCAGGTAACCGGCCAGTGTCCGCTCGATGCCCGCCGAACCGTTGGGCACATCGGACGGGGCGATGTCGCGGCTGGGCAGCGCGGACTGGTCGCCGTCGTAGGTGAAGAAGCCGGGGTTCGGCGACCCGAGCATGTCGAAGTTGAGATACAGCGCGATGTCGTTGAGCTGATCGCGGTCCAGCCCGAACACGTAGTCGGTGGAGCCGCCCAGTTGCTGCTCCTCGGCGCCCCAGAACGCGAACCGCACCGCGTTCGTCACCGCCGGCGACGGCCCCAACTGAAGTGCGGTCTCCAGCACTGCCGCCACCCCCGAACCGTTGTCGTTGATCCCCGGGCTGCGGTAGGCGCTGTCCAGGTGCGCGCCCACCATCACGACGTCGTGTTCGGAACCGGTCTTGGTCTGCGCCAGCACGTTCCGTGACGTGAACTTCACCGTGACCCCGTCCAGCACCAGCCGCACCCGGCCGGTGGTGCGGCGCAGCGCGGCGGCACCGTCACTGCCGGTCACCGCCACCGGCATCGTCAGCAGGTCGTAGTAGCCGGGTGAGAACAGCCCGGCCGGTGGCCCGTCGCGGCTGGGCAGGCTGACCACGATCAGCGCCCCGGCGCCGCGCTGCGCCGCCGCGTTCTGCTTGTCGACCACCGAGCATCCGGCGTCGTTGACCACCGCGATCGACGGGCGGGGCACCTTGGCGGGGTAGTCCGCGGCCGTGCAACCCGACGGCCGGCTCGGCCGCACCACCGGTCCGGTCAGCCCGCCCTGCGGGGTCCGCACCAGCAGCGACGCCTGATCCACCGGGAAGCCCGCGCCGTCGACGGTCAGCGTGGGCTTGCCCTGCGACCGGGTGTCCAGCCGGCTGATCTCCGGCGTCGTCACCTCGAAGCCCTTGTCGCGCAGCGTTTTCACGACGTAGTCGGCGCTCGCGTCGAAACCCGTTGTGCCGTCGGAACGATCACCGCGGTGCGCGTCGGCGATGTCCTGCAACTGCTGCAGATGGGCCAGCATCGCCGCCGCCGTCAGCTGCCCGGCCAACCGGTCCGGCAGTGCCCGTGTCGACTCCGTCGGCTCCGGTGCGCAACCGGCCAGTGTGAGGGCGAGCAGCAGAACACCCGCCGGGCGGATCATGGCTTGTTGAGCACGTGCCGGGTGCGGTCCTCGCGAACCGGAACACCGTTGCGGCCGCTGAGATCCTGGGAGTACAGACCGGCCGCGTAGGCGGCGCCGGGACCGTTGATCGCCAGTTCGTCGCGGTCGATGTTCTCGATGGTGTCGCCCTTCTGGTGGTAGTTCGGGTCGAACGCCTCGTCGGCGGTGCCGCCCCACAGCTTGGCCTCGTCGGCGGTCTTCTTCACCTCCGCGCCGGAGAACAGCCCACCGGACGGAACGCCCGCCTGGGTGAACCCGTCGTAGTCCGACCGGCCGTCGAACTGGGTGTCCTGCGCGGTCTTTCCAGCCGACTTCAGGTAGCCGGTCAGGGTGCGTTCGATACCGGCCGAGCCCTCCGGCACGATCGGCTGCCCGCGCTTGTCGGCATCCAGCGACTGGTCGCCGTCGTAGGTGAAGTAGCCGGGGTTCGGCGAGCCGAGCATGTCGAAGTTCAGGTACAGCGCGATGTTCTTGAGCTCCTCGACGTCCAGTGTCTCGACGTACTTGCTGGAGCCGATCAGGCCGAGTTCCTCCGCACCCCAGAAGCCGAACCGCACCGCATTGTGAACGTCCGGCGAATTACCCAGTTGCAGAGCGGTTTCCAGGATGGACGCCACCCCGGACCCGTTGTCGTTGATGCCGGGCCCCTCCGGGACACTGTCCAGGTGGGCGCCGAGCATCACCACGTTCTCGGTCGAGCCGGTCTTGGTCTGCGCGATCACGTTGCGCGACGGGATGTTGTCGGTGTGCGCGTCGAGTTTGACGGTGATCTTCCCGTGCGTCTCGCGCAGCATCGCGCCGTCAGCCTTGGTCACGCTCACCACCGGGATCTTGACGTCCGTCTTCTCCCCGAGGGTGCCACCCATCTTCGGCTCGTCGACGCTGTCGGCGACGACCATCGCGACCGCGCCCTTCTCGACGGCCACCGCCATCTTCTCCTTGAACGGGCAGCTGCCGCGGTCCACCAGCACGACGGCGTCCTTGACCATCAGACCGTCGTAATCCTCTGCGGTGCAACCGGGGCTGTCATCGGCCGGCACGGCCACCAGCGGCCCCTCGACGCCCTCGGCGGCGGTGCCGATGCTGTACAGCAGGGCCCGGGCGTCGACGATCTTGCCGCCGATGGTCACCGTGCCCGGCTCGGCCTTGAAGACCCGGGCGGTGAACTCCGGGGTCTGCACGTCGAAGCCGTGCTCACGCAGGGTGTTCGCGACGTAGTCGACGCTGGCGTCGAAACCCGGCGTGCCGATGGCCCGAGTGTTGTTGTTGGCGTTGGCGATGTCCTGCAGCTTCTGCAGGTGCGCCATGATCGCGTCGATTTTGACCTTGCTGCTCAGCGTCGTTGCGAACTCGGCGGCCGCCTTCACGTCCGCGTCGGATTGTTGCTGGCTGCGGCTGCAACCACCACTGAACAGGGCTCCGATCAGAACCCCACCGGCCAGGGCGGGCAGCAGTCTCGACTTGTAATCCACCGCGTCCACGTTAGCCGGTTAGCCAGCTGGAAGCGGTCATGCACAGGTCACGGCTGCGCTACGAGACGGCACCGACCTGCGCCGCCACCAGGTCGGCCACCGCGGCCATCCCGGCGGCGTTGGGGTGAAACGGCAACGGCCGCCACGGCAGCAGCAGACCGCCGCCGACGGTCCACGGCAGCGCCGACCAGGGGTGGTGGTCGCGGCTGGCCTGCCCGGCACGCACCAGGTCGCAACCGGTGGCCGCCGCCGCGGCGGCGGTGTGCCGCTCCAACTCCTCGGCGATGTGGCGGCCCAGTGCGACGACCTTCTCCGGCAGCGGCCCGGCCTTCGTTCCGGCCGGTGGCAGCACGGTGAGGTAGTCGACGAACACCACCCGGGCGTGCGGTGCGCGCTCCCGCACCGCCTGGCCGACGTTTGCCAGTTTGGCTTCGACCCCGCCCAGCGCTCGGTCGCGTTTGCGCGCGTCGAGCAGGTCACCGGTGATCGGCAGGATCGGGGCGAACGGGCCGAACAGCGACGCCGCGGTCAGCATCGGCACGTAGCCGACGTCGTTGCCGCCGATGGTGATCGTCACCAGCGACTCAGTGCCGTCCAGCGCGTCGACCTGCGGGGGCGCCCCGAACTGCCGGTCGGTCAGCACGTGCGCGGTCGTCGCGCCCGAGTAGGTGACATCAACCAGATCCAGGTCCAACTGCTGCGCCACCAGGTGCGGGTAGTTGCGCGTCGAGCGGCCGGCCTGCCACGGCGAACCCGGGACGCCGGGCCGGATTCCGGGCCCGGCCGCCATCGAACTGCCCAGCGCCACATAGCGGTTGGTCATCGTCCCCCCTCTCCCCCGCCGAACGTGAGCGTGGCTTCACGCTCGGCGGTCGAACGTGCACCTGGCTTCACACTCGGCGCGGACTTCACAGCGCCGGGCTGGACGCCTGCGCCCAGAAGCGCTTCGGGATCCGCCCGGCGCGGCGCGCCAGGTGTCCAGCGGTGACGGCGGACGCCATCGCCGCGGCCATCAGTGCCGGATCGGCGGCCCGGGTCACCGCGCTGGCCAGCAGCACCGCGTCGCAGCCGAGTTCCATCGCCAGCGCGGCGTCACTGGCGGTGCCGATGCCGGCGTCCAGGATCACCGGCACCCCGGCCGCCTCGACGATCATCTCGATGCTGTGCGGGTTGGTGATCCCCAGGCCGGTGCCGATCGGCGAGCCGAGCGGCATCACCGCCGCGCAGCCGGCGTCCTCCAGTCGCCGGGCCAGCACCGGGTCGTCGGTGGTGTAGGGCAGCACCACGAACCCGTCGTCCACCAATTGCTCTGCGGCCCGGACCAGTTCGACCGCGTCGGGCAGCAGGGTGCGCTCGTCGCCGATCACCTCCAGCTTCACCCATTCGGTGCCCAGCGCCTCGCGGGCCAACTGCGCGGTGAGCACCGCCTCGGCCGCGCTGTAGCAGCCGGCGGTGTTCGGCAGCGGCGTGATGTCCAGGCGGCTCAGCAGATCCAGCATGCCGGTGCCGCCCTCGGCGTCGACCCGGCGCATCGCGACCGTCGTCAACTCGGTCCCGGACGCCACCAGGGCCTCCTCGAGCACCGCCAGGCTCTGCACCCCGCCGGTGCCCATGATGAGCCGGGACGAGAACTCCCGCCCGGCGATCGTCAGCTTCGTGTCGTCAACCACCTTGCACCGCCGTCACCACTTCCAGTCTCGCACCATCGGAAAGCGGTGTCGCCCAATCAGATCGGGGCAGCACCGCTTGATTCACCGCGACCGCGATGCCGCGGTCGGGGTAGCCCATCGACGCCAGCAGGCCGGCGACCGTGGTCGTCTCGTCGACCTCGATCGGTTTCTCGTTGACGCTGACGATCATCTCGCTCCTACCGGGAGTAGTTCGGACACCACCTGTTCGGCGGTCCACGGGGCCAGCAGGAAACCGTTGCGGCCGTGCCCGGCGGCGACTACCGTGCGTTCGTCGAGGCGGCGCACCAGCGGCAGGTTGTCCGGTGTCATCGGGCGCAGGCCCGCGGCGCACTCGGCCAGCTCGTACTCGCCCAGCGCCGGCACCAGCGCGCAGGCGTCGTCGAGCAGGTCGCGCACCCCCGACACCGCCGGTGCGGTGTCGCGGCCGTGCTCGTACTGGGTGGCCCCGACCACCACGCCGTCGGCGCGCGGCACCAGGTACACCGCCCGGCCGTGCACCCGGGCCCGGATCACCCGTCGCGGCGCGGGCAGGCAGCCACGCCGCCAGCGCAGCCGCAGCACCTCGCCTTTCACCGGCCGGATCGGCAGGCCCGGCCAGAGCGTCGGGGCGTCGATGCCGTTGGCGATCACGACCGCGTCGGCATCGGCCACCTCGACCAGCGCAGCGACCGGCCCGGCCCAGGCCACGCCCAGCTCCCGGCAGGCCGTCCGCAGCGCCTCGACCACCGCGCGGTTGTCCACCGCCAGTTCGGTGGGGGCGCGGAACCCATGCCGGACGCCGACGGCCAGCAGCGGCTCGACGTCGCGGGCGGCGGACTCCCAGATCACCGGGTGGCCCTGTGCGGCCAGCCAGTCGGCGACGGTGCGCAGGTCGGCCACGTCGGCCCGGTCGACGGCCACCACCAGCGACTCGTGGGCGGTGACGACCTGCGCGGGCAGGCCGTCGAGGAAGTCGTGCCACAGCGCCAGCGACCGCAGTCCGAGCCGCAACTGCCGGTCCTCGCCGGGCCAGCCCTCGCTGTGCGGGGCGAGCATGCCGCCGGCCACCCAGGACGCGCCGGGCTCGCCGCTGTCGTGCACGGTCACGGCCCAGCCGGCGCGGGCCGCCTGCCGCGCCACCGACAGCCCGATGACGCCGCCGCCGATGACGGCAAGCGACCCGGTCAGGCCGGTTTTCTCGGCTGTTTGCGGCACCCTCGCATCCCTCCGCGGTATCGACTGTCGAGGCTAGCCGCTACCGTCGCGATGTGCACAAACGCTCCGCACTTCGCGCCCGGCTCGCCGACGCACGGCTGTACCTGTGCACCGACGCCCGCCGGGAACGCGGCGACCTGGCCGAATTCGCCGACGCCGCGCTGGCCGGCGGGGTGGACCTCATCCAGTTGCGCGACAAGGGGTCGCCCGGCGAGCAGAAGTTCGGCCCACTGGAGGCGCGCGGTGAACTGGAGGCGCTGGCCGTCCTCGCCGACGCCGCCCACCGGCACGGCGCGCTGCTGTCGGTCAACGACCGCGCCGACATCGCCCGCGCCGCCGGCGCCGACATCCTGCACCTGGGACAGGACGACCTGCCGCTGTCGATGGCCCGGGAGATCATCGGCCCGGATCCGCTGATCGGCCGCTCCACCCACGACGCCGCCCAGGTGCGCGCGGCCGCCGCTGAGTCCGTCGACTACTTCTGCGTCGGCCCGTGCTGGCCCACCCCGACCAAGCCGGGTCGTCCCGCGCCCGGCCTGGAACTGCTCGGCACGGCGGCCGCGGCGGCCGGCGACAAGCCGTGGTTCGCGATCGGCGGGATCGACGCCGAGCGGCTGGGTGAGGTGCTGGCCGCCGGCGCTCGCCGGGTGGTGGTGGTGCGGGCGATCACCGCGGCGGAGGATCCGCGGGCGGCCGCGGCGGCGCTGCGGGCGGCGCTGGACGCCGCCGGCTGAGGCGGCCACGGAGGCGACCACTGCCTGAGGCGGCAGGGTTTTTGCCCGCCTCTGCGCGACTACGCCCGTCAAATCTCCGTTCGGTGCCCCCGTTGTCGCTCAGAGGCGGGCACAACGCCGCACTGTCCAAGCCCGCCGACCGGCCCGGAAGACGTCAGCCAAGCAGGCCGAATCCGCGTAAGTCCGGCCAGCTGGCGGCGAAGCCGGGGTGCAGCCGCAGCCCGGCCACCTCGTCCTCGGCGACCCAGCGCAGTTCGGTGCTCTCCCGGTTGGGGGTGACCGGCAGCAGCTCGTCGGTGTCGGCGATCACCGTGGTGTAGGTCCAGGTCGCGCCGCTGACGGTGGCGGTGACGACGGCCGCCTGGATCACGATGCGGTCGGGCGCCAGGCCGGTTTCCTCCTGCGCCTCGCGCACCGCGGCCTGCTCGGGGGTCTCGTGGCTGTCGCGCGCACCGCCGGGCAGCGCCCAGGTGCCGCCCTGGTGACTCCACCACGCCCGGTGCTGCAGCAGCACCGCCCGGTTGCCGTCGTGCTGGGGCGCCCGCAGCAGCAGGCCCGCCGCACCGTGTCGGCCCCAGTAGCGCGTGCCAGTGTCGGAGAACGCCCACCCGTCACCATCACCCCGCACGGAATCGAGAGTAACGGCGGTCCCGGCGGGGCGGCAGCGGCCCCGGCCCACACCGTCACCCCAGCGGCCCGCGCAACATTTTCGCAACTCCCGTCGTGGCGAAGCGCCGGAACGCCGGTACGCTCTTAGAATCCCTTTATTATCGTTGGAGCGACAGGCAGCTGCAGGGATGGAGTCTGAACAGACGTGACCGTTGAGTTGGCGCATCCGTCAACCGAACCGCTGGGGTCGCGGTCGCCGACCGAATCGGCGCGCCCGCGCTGGTGGTTCTTCACCACCACCCCCGGCCTGATCCTGACCATCGGGATCATCCTCGCCTGCCTCGGCGGCGCCAGCGCCTTCGCGACCGCCACCACCATCAACAACCGGCAGAACACGCTGACCACGGTGCTCGACCACACCGAACCGCTGGCGTACAACGCCGGCCGGCTCTACACGACGCTGTCGGTCGCCGACGCCGCCGCCGCCACCGCGTTCATCGCCCAGGCCGAGCCGCTGGCGGTGCGTCAGCGCTACGAGCAGGCCATCACCGACGCCGCCGTCGCGGTCACCCGGGCCTCGGGCGGGCTGACCGACGAGCCGCTGGTGCAGCTGCTCGGCCGGATCAACGCCGAACTGGCCGTCTACACCGGCCTGATCGAGACCGCCCGCACCAACAACCGGTCCGGCGACCCGGTCGGCTCGTCGTACCTGTCCGAGGCCTCAGAGCTGATGCAGCACACGATCCTGCCGGACGCGCAGCGGCTCTACCAGGCGACGTCGGAGACCGTCGACACCCAGACCACGGTCGCCACCCGGGTGCCGGGGCCGGTGTTCGTCGTCGTGCTGGCCACCGTGCTGTTCGGCGCGTACGCGCATCGCTGGCTGGCCCGGCGGACCCGACGGCGGATCAACCCCGGCCTGGTCACCGGTGGTCTGGCTATCCTGCTGATGGTGATCTGGGTCGGCACCGTCATGACGATCTCCACCACCGGCAGCCGCACCGCCAAGAACACCGGCGCCGAGTCGCTGAAGGCCATCACCGCCGTGGCGATCACCGCCCAGCAGGCCCGCGCCGACGAGACCCTGTCGCTGATCCGGCGCGGCGACGAGGAGACCCGCAAGCAGACGTTCTACGACCGCATCAGCGCCATGCGCCAGCAGCTCGACGACTACCTGGCCCGCGGCGATGCCGTCGACAAGGCTGACCTGGCCGACGCCGGTCAGCTGCTCGACCAGTGGCTGCAGGCCAACGACCGGATCAACTCCTACATCTCCGTCGGCAACTACCGGGCCGCCACCCAGGTCGCGCTGGGCGGCACCGGCACCAACTCCACCCCCGCGTTCGACCAGCTCGACGCCGCCCTGGACAAGACCATGCAGCACAGCCGCAGCCAGCTGCGCAGCGACGTCCTCAACGCCCGCCGGGTGCTGTCGGTGGCGCCGGTCGGCGGCGCGGTGCTCAGCCTGGGCGCCGCGATCGCGGTGGCGCTCGGGCTGTGGCCACGACTGAACGAGTACCGATGAGGACCGCCGCGATGAGACGCCGCCTCGGCGCCGCACTGGCCGCGGCGCTGATCCTGACCGGCTGCAGTCACCCGGAGTTCACGACGCCCACCGCGGTGCCGACCCTGCCACCGCCGACGCCGGCCGGTATGGAGGAGCTGAGCCCGGAGCCGCCACAACCACCCGAACCGGGCACCGACGACTGCGACGCCACCGCCAGCCTGCGCCCGTTCCGCAGCAAGGCCGAGGCCGACGAGGCCGTCGCCAACATCCGCAAACGCGGCCGGCTGCTGGTCGGGCTGGACATCGGCAGCAACCTGTTCAGCTTCCGCGACCCGATCACCGGTGAGATCACCGGCTTCGACGTCGACATCGCCGGCGAGGTGGCCCGCGACATCTTCGGCACCCCCGTGCAGGTCGAGTACCGGATTCTGGCGTCCGCCGAGCGCATCGCGGCGCTGCAGAAATCCGAGGTCGATATCGTGGTCAAGACCATGAGCATCACCTGCGAGCGGCGCAAGAAGGTCAACTTCTCCACGGTGTACCTGACCGCGAACCAGCGGCTGCTGGTGCCGCGCGACTCCTCGATCCGGCAGGCCCCCGACCTGTCCGGCAAGCGGGTCTGCGTCGCGCAGGGCACCACCTCGCTGCGTCGCATCCGGCAGATCAACCCGGCGCCGATCATCATCTCGGTGGTGAACTGGGCCGACTGCCTGGTCGCCCTTCAGCAGCATCAGGTGGACGCCGCGAGCACCGACGACTCGATCCTGGCCGGGCTGAAGGCCCAGGACCCCTACCTGCACATCGTCGGGACCAGCATGGACGCCGAGCCGTACGGGATCGGCATCAACCTGCACAACACCGGCCTGGTCCGCTTCGTCAACGGCACGCTGGAGCGCATCCGCCGCGACGGCACGTGGAACACGCTGTACCGCAAGTGGTTGACGCCGCTCGGCCCGGCGCCGGTGCCACCCACCCCGAGGTATTCGGACTGATGGCAGAGACTTCCGACGACACCGACGAGCCCGCCGACGACTACCCCGAGGACGAGGGTCCGGCCACGCAGCGCGCCGACGTGCTGGTCGAGTCGTCGTCGGTGCGCCGCCCGATGTCCACCCAGGCCATCTTCCGGCCCCGCGCCGAGTCCGACACGGAGTCACCGGCCGGCGGCACCGGGCTGTCGGACACCGTCGTCACCCGCGTCGCGGTGCCGAACCGCCGGCTCGGCGGCGGGCTGGTGGAGATCCCGCGGGTACCCGACGTGGACCCGATCGCGGCGCTGATGGTCGACCCCGTGGTCGCCGAGGCGAAGCGGTTCTGCTGGAACTGCGGCCGCCCGGTCGGCCGTGCCACCGCCGATGCCGAGGCCGCCTCCGAGGGCTGGTGCCCGCACTGCGGGAGTCCGTATTCGTTTCTGCCGCAACTGAAGCCGGGTGATCTGGTAGCGGGCCAGTACGAGATCAAGGGCTGCATCGCGCACGGCGGACTGGGCTGGGTGTATCTGGCGGTCGACCACAACGTCAACGAGCGCCCGGTTGTGCTCAAAGGCCTGGTGCACTCCGGCGACGCCGAGGCGCAGGCGATCGCGATGGCCGAGCGGCAGTTCCTGGCCGAGGTGACGCATCCGTCGATCGTGAAGATCTTCAACTTCGTTCAGTCCCCCGACGCGCACGGGGACCCGGTCGGCTACATCGTGATGGAGTACGTCGGCGGGCAGTCGCTCAAGCAGCGCCGCGGCAGCCGGCTGCCGGTGGCGCAGGCCATCGCCTACATGCTGGAAATCCTTCCGGCACTGGCATATCTGCACTCCCTCGGCCTGGTCTACAACGACCTGAAGCCGGAGAACATCGTGCTGACCGAGGAGCAGCTCAAGCTGATCGACCTGGGCGCGGTGTCGCGGGTCAACTCATTCGGCTACCTCTACGGCACGCCGGGCTACCAGGCACCGGACATCGTTCGCACCGGCCCGACGGTGGCCACCGACATCTACACGGTGGGCCGCACCCTGGCGGCGCTGACGCTGAAACTGCGCACCCGCGACGGCCGGTACGTCGACGGACTGCCTGAGGACGACCCGATCCTGGTGAAGTACGACTCGTTCCACCGACTGCTGCGCCGCGCCATCGACCCCGACCCGCGGCGGCGGTTCACCTCCGCCGAGGAGATGTCGGCCCAGTTGATGGGGGTGCTGCGCGAGGTGGTCGCCCGCGACAGCGGGGTGCCGCGGCCGGGACTGTCGACGGTGTTCACCCGGTCTCGCTCCACGTTCGGCGAGCACCTGCTGGTCGCGCACACCGACGTCTACCTGGACGGGCACGTGCACTCCCAGAAGCTGACCGCCCGGGAGATCGTCGGCGCACTGCAGGTACCGCTGATCGACCCGACCGACGTTGCGGCACAGGTGCTGTCGTCGATCGAGCTGAGTGAGCCGGTGCAGACGCTGGACTCGCTGCGCGCAGTGCGGCACAGCGCGGCCGACAACGAGACCATCGACCTGACCGAGTCGATCGCGCTGCCGCTGATGGAGGTGCGGGCACTGCTGGACCTCGGCAACGTCACCAAGGCCACCAGCAAGCTCGACGACCTCGCCGACCAGGTCGGCTGGCGGTGGCGGCTGATCTGGTTCCGCGGGGTGGCCGGCCTGCTCACCGGCGACTACGACGCGGCCCGCAAGGACTTCACCGAGGTGCTGGACATGTTCCCCGGCGAACTGGCGCCGAAAATGGCGATGGCCGCGACGGCCGAACTGGCGGGCACCGACGACGAGCGCGCCTTCTACGAATCGGTGTGGCGCACCGACGACAGCGTGGTCTCGGCCGCATTCGGGCTGGCCCGCGCCCTGTCGGTGGAGGGCGACCGGGCCGCGGCGGTGCGCACCCTCGACGAAGTGCCCGCCACCTCACGGCATTTCACGACCGCCCGGTTGACCTCGGCGGTGACGCTGCTGTCCGGGCGGACCGCCCACGAGATCACCGAGGCACAGATCCGCGACGCGGCGCGGCGGGTGGAGGCGCTGCCGGACACCGAACCGCGGGTGCTGCAGATCCGGGCGCTGGTGCTGGGCGCGGCGATGGACTGGCTGGGCGAGCACGAGGCCAGCACCAACCACATCCTCGGCTTCCCGTTCACCGAGCACGGGCTGCGCCTCGGGGTGGAGACCGCTTTGCGCGGCCTGGCCCGGTTGGCGCCCACCCAGGCGCACCGCTACGCACTGGTCGACATGGCCAACGCGGTGCGGCCGATGAGCACGTTCTGACACTTTTACTGCGGTGTTCCTTCGCTCACACCCGACAGGATGGCCGGAAACCCCGCTCAGCTCCGCGACCAGTAGGGATGCAGCACACAGCTAACAGCTGAGGAATGTGAACTTTCGTCCGCGTACTGCGAAGTTGGTTGAATCGGATGCTAACGTCCAGCTCCCAATCAGCTTTTAACAAGGAGTGTTCATGCAGCACGCACTGCGGCCCTGGGTCACCGCCAGCGTCGTGATCACCGGCGCCGGTCTGATCGCCGCCGCCCCCACCGCACCGCAGCTCGGCGCGGCGCACCGCCTGGTTGAGCTCACCAGTGGCGCGAGCGCAGCCTTCGTGGATGCGACCCAGCTGTGGCAGAACACCGAGGCGAACTGGAATGCGCTGTACCCGCAGGGATTAGAGCACGCACCGAACTTCTTCACCGACACGGTCACACCGGGCGTGAGCGAGGGGCTCAAGGCCCTGCTCACCGGCCACGCCGACACCGACGTGTTCAGCCCACTCTCGCTGCTGACGGTGGGCGCGCTGAGCCTGACCGGCCCCACCCTGGGTCTCGAAGCGGTTTTCAGCACCGCCAACCAGCTGAGTGATTCCTTAACCGACAGCATCAAGGCCGGCGACTTCACCCAGGCATTCAAGGATCTGGGCCTGCTGCCCACCTCCCTGCTCAACGCCTACCTGAACGGCGCATCCGGCTCCGACGACGCAGCGGCGTTCGGTCTGCTCACCGGCAATTCGCACGATCACCTGGCCACCGGTGCCATCTCCGCATCGCAGGCACTGCAGAAAACCTTGGCGGACATGGTGGCCTACGCGGGCGGCACGCACACGATGAGCGATCCGCTGTCGCTGGGCACCGGCTCACTGGCGGTCAACGTCGACCTGAACGAGGCGCTGGACAAGGTCGGCATCGACATTCCGAGCAGCATCAAGTTCGACATCCCCGAATTCCACGGCGGCGGGAACACCGTCGACATCTCACTGAGTTCGCTGAACCTGCCCGACCACATCAGCTACACCATCCCGAAGGACGTCGTCGGCGGCCAGACGGTGCACATCCCGCTGAACCTGAACCTCCCGGACCACATCAGCTACACCATCCCCGAGGAGACCGTCGGCGGGAACACCATCGACATCAAGACGGGCTTCCCGTCTGAGATCAGTTACAAACTGCCGGAGGAATGCGTCTTCGGCCACTGCATCGGCGGCAACACCGTCAGCATCCCGACCCACTTCCCCGATCACATCAGCTACACACTGCCCGAGCACACCTTCGGCGGGCAGACCGTCGACATCCCGCTGCACCTGAACCTGCCGGATTCGATCGACTACACGATCCCGGAGACCGCCGTCGGCGGCGAGACCGTTCAGGTGGCGCTCCCGCATGTGCCGGACCACATCAGTTACACCATCCCCGAATTCGACTTCGGGGGGAACACCGTCGAGATCCCGACCGGCATCGACATCCCCGACTCGCTGCAGATCCCGGTTCACCTCGACGACCTGTTCCACGGCTCGGCGGTGCCGGCCTACATCGCGGATCTGTCGAAGGATCTGCTGGCGGTGAGCGGCATCTTGTTCGGGCATATCGAAGGCGTCGACCTGACCGTGGCCAACCCGGTACTCGAAGCGGGACCGCTGCTGCACGACCTGTTGGCATCCCTGAACCTGCCGGTGTCGCTGGACGGGGACCTGTCCGTGGACCTCACCAACGTGGTCGCGGAATTGCTCAACACCTTCTGAGCCGGGGCCGCGGCTGCGTCACCTCGGCGCAGCCGCGGCTCAATCAGCTGCGGTACGCGTCGCGGCGATGATCGACGTCGACGACGTAGACCACCTGCGCCGGGTCGTCGATCCGGTAGCGAACCCGATACTCACCGCGGCGGGCCCGCCACTGCCCTTCGAAGCGTGGGCGCAGGGGCGTGCCGACACGCCGTGGCGACTGCGCCAGCGGCCCGAAGACGAACTCGACGCAAGCGGCGGCGACCGACTCCGGTAGGCGATCAGCGAGTTGCCGGGCGGCCGTCCGGGTCACGACGACCTGAAACGTCATGCACCGCCGGCTGATCCGCGTGCGCGCAGCAGGTCGCGGACGGCCCGCTCACCGAGAACCTCGCCACGCTCGATGTCCCGTTCGGATTCGGCGACACGAGCCATCGCGGCCGGGTCACTGAGCAACTCCAGGGTGGCCTCGATCGATTCGAGGTCCTCCGCGGCGAGCAGCACGACGTAGCTGCGGCCGTTCTTGGTGATCTGGACGCGCTCGTGGGTGGCCGCGACGTCCTCGGC
Organism: Mycolicibacter acidiphilus; assembly: GCF_018455725.1. GTDB lineage: Bacteria > Actinomycetota > Actinomycetes > Mycobacteriales > Mycobacteriaceae > Mycobacterium > Mycobacterium acidiphilum. Next base: position 17,204 of record NZ_JAHCLR010000040.1, on the reverse strand, counting down.
GATCTCCGAGAGTCGCGCTTTGACCTCCGACAGCGGCAACGTTGCGATAGACCGGAATCATAGTCCGTTCGTGGCGGGGCCGCACCCGGGTGATCAGGGGGCGTTAGTGCCCGGGGTACCGGCGCCACCCGCGGTGCCGGTGCCGCCGTTAGTGCCGGCGCCGCCCTTCTCGCCGGCCCCACCGCCGCCACCGGTCTCGGTCTGGCCGGCGCCGGCCGTCGCGGATCCGCCCGCACCACCGACACCGCCCGCACCGCCGGTGCCGGCGTTGCCGCTGCCGCCGCCGCCGCCGTCACCGCCGAGGCCACCGGCGGCGGTGCCGCCGCCCGTCGAGGTGGCATCGCCGCCCGCTCCGCCGCCGCCGCCGGCGCCGCTGGTGCCGCCGTTGGTGGCCAGGCCACCCAGGCTGCCGCCGCCGCCGTTGCCGCCGGTGGACGTGCCGGTGCCGGTGGTGTTCGCGTTGCCGCCGGCACCGCCGGTGCCGCCGGCGCCGCCATGGGTGCCGGTGCCCTCGGCGTGCCCACCGGTGTAGCCGTAGCCGCCGTTGCCGCCGGTGGCGGTCCCGCCGCCAGTTGCGGTCGCGCTGCCGCCGTTGCCACCACCGCCGCCGACTCCACCGACCGCACCGGCTCCCTGACCGGTGCCGCCCCAGAAGCCCTTGCCGCCGTCACCGCCGGTCGCGCCGGTTCCGGTGGCCGCGCCACCGTCGCCGCCGGCACCACCGGCACCGCCGGTGCCGCCCGCGGTGCCGATGCCACCACCGCCACCACCGGCGCCGGCGCCCCCGTTGCCGCCGTTGTTGCCGGCCCCGGTACCGCCGGCGCCGCCGAGACCGCCGGTGCTGCCGGCGTTGGCATCCTTGCCGCCCAGCCCGCCGTCGCCGCCGTTGCCACCGACCGGGCCGTGGCCACCGTTGCCGCCCAGGCCGCCGGTGTTGCCGCTCGACGTGGCGTTGCCGTCACCGCCGTTGCCGCCGACACCACCGTTGCCGGCGACCGTGGTGCTGCCGTCACCGCCGTTGCCGCCATCGCCGCCCCAGCCGCCGGCACCGGCGATGTTCTTGTCGCCGGTGGCGTTGCCGCCGTTGCCGCCCGTACCGCCGTTGCCGCCGTTGCCGGTGGTGCCGTCGGTGCCGGTTGCGTTGTTCGCCGCCCCGCCCGCGCCGGCGTTGCCACCGTGGCCGCCGAAGCCGCCACCGCCGCCGTTGCTGCCGGCGGCACTGCCGTTGCCGCCGGTGCCGCCGGTGGCGCCGAGACCGCCGGAGCCGCCATTGCCGCCGTTGCCGGATTCGCTGCCACCGAGTCCGCCGGCACCGCCGTCACCACCGGCGCCGCCGGTGATACCGGCCAGGCCGACGTCGCCCTCAGTTCCGGGCGCCCCGTTGCCGCCGTTGCCGCCGAGACCACCGTTCGCGTTGGCGCCGGCATTGCCGCCCTTGCCGCCGGCCCCGCCCGCTTGCCCGGCCGTGCCGGTCGAATTGAGGCCGTCGCCGTCGCCGCCCTTGCCGCCGTTGCCGCCGTCGCTGTCGGTGCCGCCGGCGGCACCCTGGCCGGCGGCCCCGTTTCCGCCGGGGCCGGTGCCGCCGACCCCGGCGTTGCCCGCGGTACCACCGTCGGCGCCGTTGCCGCCGGCGCCGCCCTTGCCCGCGGCATCGCCGGCGCCGCCATCCGCGCCCGCACCACCGTGACCGGCCGTGCCCGCATTGCCACCGCCGCCGGCATTGCCGCCGGTCCCACCGACGCCGGCGCCCGAGACACCGCCCTGGCCCCCGCTCCCGCCGTGGCCGCCGCCGGCCGCGTTGCCCCCGGCCCCCCCGGCCGCACCGGCGGTGGTGGCGTCCGCTCCGTTGCCGCCGTTACCGCCGAGACCGCCGGTGCCTCCGTTGCCGCCGTCACCGGCCGCGCCCGTACCGCCGTTCGCACCGAAGAAGCCGCCCTTACCGCCGACGGTGCCGCCGTTGCCGCCCTTGCCGCCGTCGGCGCCGCTGCCGCCGAGCGCCCCGTTGGTGCCGTCACCGGCGGCGTTGGTCACCCCTGACGTGCCGTCCCCACCGTTGCCGCCCACGCCGCCGGTCCCGCCGGCGCCGGCGTTGCCACCGCTGCCCAGCAGGATTCCGCCGTTGCCGCCGTTGCCACCGTTGCCGCCGAGAGCGCCGCCGGTCCCATCACCGCCGACACCGCCGGTTCCGGCGCCGTCACCACCGTTGGTGCCGGCCGCACCCGCACCGCCCTGGCCGCCATTACCGCCGTTACCGGCCGCGCCGTGCGCGAAGAGGTCCGTCGGCGGCTGGCTCGCGGAGTTGCCGCCGTCGCCGCCGTTGCCGCCCACGCCGGTGCCGCCGTTCAAGAACGTGCCGGTGCCACCGGCACCGCCGTCACCGCCGTTGCCCCACCACTCGCCGCCGGTCCCGCCGTCGCCACCGTCGGCGCCCAGGCCGCCGGCGCCGCCGTCGCCGCCGTTGCCCCAGCCGCCGGCGTCGCCGCCGTTGCCGCCGGCCACGCCCTGCTCATCGCTGACCCAGCCGGCCCCGCCGTCGCCGAACCACCAGCCGCCGTCGCCGCCGTTCACGTCGGTCGCGGTGCCGTCGACACCGTTGCAGATCACGCCGCAGAAATTGTCCGGGGTGAACGACTTGAACATGTCGTTGATCGCGCCGTCCACCTGAATGCCGAGCGGACTGGTAATCCAGTCCTGCAGCGCGGTGTGGAACGGCAGCCAGAAGTCGGTCTGGAACGCCTGCGCCAGCTCGGCTCCGAAATCGTCACCCGGTGCCGCGCTGCCGGACACGTCGAACAGCGCACTCCACGCGCTCGGGTCGAACATGTCATCGAAACCGTCGGCGTGAGCCGACGCCCCCAGGGGGCTGAGCCCGAATGCCAGAAACGCCCCGACCACCGAGGATGCTCCGGCCATTCGCCGAACCTGCCACCGACCGCTCCGCCCGCCATTGCGCCGACCAGTCTGCCAAACCCCCTATATAGAATTGAGATATGACGTTCCTGGGGGTCAAACTACTGAAAGATCAGCTTATCGGGAGCGAAATCAGAGTTCTTGTTCAAGATCAATTCATGCAGTAGGCAATCGCACGGAATGCACGACTAACGTCCACCGTCGCGGATTACCCCAGCCGGCGCAGCCGCGGCTCCAAGTCGGTCTTGAACAACTCCAGGAACCGGCGCTGGTCGTGGCCGGGGGCGTGGAACACCAGGTGGTTCAGGCCCCACTTGACGTACTGACCGACCTGTTCGACGGCATCATCGGGGTCGGAGGCGACGATCCAGCGCTTGGCGATCTGCTCGATCGGCAGGGCGTCGGCGGCGCGCTCCATCTCGATCGGATCGTGGATGGACGTCTTCTGCTCGGCGCTCAGCGACAGCGGCGCCCAGAACCGGGTGTTGTTCAACGCCAGCTCAGGATCCGGGTCGTAGGAGATCTTGATCTCGATCATCCGGTCGACGTCCTCGATCGACCGTCCCGCCGCGGCGGCGCCCTCGGTCACCGCCGGCATCAGCTTGTCGGCGTACAGTTCCGCGCCCTTGCCGGAGGTGCAGATGAATCCGTCACCGGCCCGCCCGGCGTACTTGGCCACCACCGGCCCCCCGGCGGCGATGTACACCGGGACCCCGTCGTCGGGCACGTCGTAGATGAAGGCGCCCTGCAGTCGGTAGTAGTCGCCGTCGAAATCGACGCGGCCGCCCTGCCACAGTTCGCGCATCAGCCGCACCGATTCGCGCAGCCTTGCGAAGCGCTCCTTGAAATCCGGCCAGTCGCCGGTGAATCCGGTGGCGATCTCGTTGAGCGCCTCGCCGGTGCCCACCCCGAGGAAGACCCGCCCCGGGTACAGGCAGCCCATGGTCGCGAATGCCTGGGCGATGACGGCCGGGTTGTATCGGAACGTCGGGGTGAGCACGGAGGTGCCGAGCAGGATCCGCTCGGTGCGCTCGCCGACCGCAGTCAGCCAGGACAGCGAGAACGGGGCGTGCCCGCCGTCGTGCCGCCACGGTTGGAAGTGGTCGCTGACGGTGGCGCTGTCCATGCCGTGCGCTTCGGCCGCCACGCCGAGCTCGACGAGTTCTCGCGGCCCGAACTGCTCAGCCGACGCCTTGTATCCCAGTCTCAGTTCAGCCATTCACCTTTTCTACTCTCCCGGGCACTTCCTAAGATCACGGGCATGACGGAGCGCCTGGTCGAGCTCATCCCGGTCACCGAACGGGTGCACCTGGCCCGCGGTGACGCGGTCAACTGGCTGCTGGTCACCGACGACACCGGGGTGCTGCTGATCGACGCCGGGTATCCCGGTGACCGCACCGATGTGCTGGCGTCGCTGGGCGCGCTGGGCTACCACGCCGCCGACGTGCGCGCGGTGCTGCTCACCCACGCCCACGTCGACCATTTCGGCGCGGCGATCTGGCTCGCGAAAACCTATGGCACACCGGTGTATTGCCACGCCGACGAGGTCGGCCACGCCAAGCGGCAGTACCTGGAGCAGGCGTCCCCGCTGGCGATCGCCCCGAATCTGTGGCGGCCGAGCTGGGCGGTGTGGACGATGCACGTGCTGCGCAACGGCGGCCTGAACCGGGAGGGCATCCCGACCGCGGAGCCGCTGACCCCGGAGATCGCGGCCGGGCTACCCGGCCAGCCGCTGCCGATCCCCACCCCCGGGCACACCCGCGGGCACTGCTCGTATGTGGTCGACGGCGTGTTGGCCAGCGGCGACGCCCTGGTGACCGGGCACCCGCTGCTGCCGCACCGCGGCCCGCAGCTACTGCCGGAGTTGTTCAGCCACAGCCAGGACGGCTGCCTGCGCAGCCTGTCGGCGCTGGCGCTGCTGGACACCGAGATCCTGGCGCCCGGCCACGGCGATCTGTGGCGCGGTCCGATCGCCGAAGCCGCCGAGGCCGCCCGCAGCCGAGCGCAGCGGCACTGACCTACCGCGCCTCGTCCACCGCCAGCCGGTAGCCGCGTTTGACGACGGTGGCGATGATCCGCTTGTCCCCCAGCGCAGTTCGCAGTCGCGCTACCGCGGCCTCCACCGCGTGGGTGCTGTTCGTCTTGCCCGGCAGCACCTGCAGCAGGTCGTCGCGGGCCACGACGTTGCCGCGCCGCGCGGCCAGCACCTGCAGCACCGCCAGCCCCGACAGCGACACCGGCCGCACCGCCTCGTCGACAAGCACACCGCCGCAGCGGATTTCGATGCGGTGACCGGCAGCACCGAACACCGACCTCATCGCTTCGCCAACTGCTGCGGGCAGAACGACCGGGCGGAGATCGCGGCGAACTGGGCGGCCCCGTCGGTGGTGAAGCCGGGGTTGTTCGCCTTGATGTCGCTGACGACCTCCAGGCCCGGTTCGCCGCGGTTCACCAGGCCGCAGACCGCCCGTCCGGCGTCGATGACCCTGCCCGGGTTCGCGTAGGTGATGCCCGCTGCGCGCAGCGAGTCGAGGAAGCCGGCGTTCGCGACGGTGGCCACCGTGTCGGCGTCGGGTGGGGCGTCGGAGCCGGTGTCGGCGTGGGCGGGCGCCGCGAAGCCGATCAGTGCGCAGACACCGAGCAGTGCGAGTCGCAGTTTCATGGGATTCCCTCTCTGTCGGGATCGGTTGTGCCGATGACGGATTCGCCGCTATTCCTCGGCCACCGGGATCACCAGGATGGTGGCCGTCGTCAACTGTTCGGTGTCGGGCGCCTTCCCGATCACCCGGGAACCGCCACCGGCCACCGCGTGCACGGTGGTGCCGCCGACGGCCCGCCCGGCCAGCGAGGAGAGCGCCATCTCGTTGAACATCCCGCTGGTCGATGCGATGTTCACCGGCGTGGCCGAACTCGGCAGCGACGCCGACAGCAGCCGCACCGCCGGGGCTTTGGCCGACCACGCGCTCGGCACCGACAGCGACCCGACCAGGCTGGACTGCCCGGTCACCGCCGACACCGAGGACACCGCTGTTCCCGTACCGGCCGCCAGTGGGGCCTGATAGGAGATGAACCCACCCGACAGCGGCCCCAGCGCGCCGGTGACCGGCGGGGCGCCGCTGAGCATGCTGACCACGCCCGGCACGTTCTGCGCCAGCGCCAGGATCTGCATGGACGTCAGCCAACTGGTGCCGACGTTGGCCATCGTCCCGAACGGCGACCACGGTCCGCCGAGGTTCCCCAGCAGCCCGGACAGACCCGACAGTCCGCGGTTGACCTCGTCGAGCGCCGATGACGCCGACCCGGCCACGCCGCGCAGCGCGTCGGGCACCGTCGACAGCGCCGCGGCCGCACCGCCCCGGCCGGTGGTCGACGGCGCAGCGGCGAACGGCGCAAGCCGCGTGGCGGCCGCTGCCGCGCCCGCGTAGGAGTACATCGCGGTCGCATCCTGCGCCCACATCTCGGCGTAGTGTGCCTCGGTGCCGGCGATCGCAGTCGTGTTCTGCCCCAGGATGTTCGTCGCGATCAGCATCAGCAGCAGACTGCGGTTCGCGGCGATCACCGGCGGCGGGACGGTCGCGGCGAACGCCGCCTCATAGGCGGCGGCCGCCGCGATCGCCTGCGTTGCGGTCTGCTCCGCCTGGGCGGCGGTGGCCGCCAGCCATTCGGTGAACGGCGTCGCCGCAGCGGCCATCGACTCAGCCGACGGCCCATGCCAGCCGTCGGACAGATCGGAGACCGCGGATCCGTAACCGACTGCCGCCGAGTGCAGTTCGGCTGCCAGGCCCTCCCAGGCCGCTGCGGCGGCCAGCATCGGCCCGGGCCCGGCGCCGGCGTACATCCGGCCGGAATTCACCTCCGGTGGCAACGCTCCAAAATCCATGGGAACCAACCTCTTAGCGCATGACGGAAAGCATGAGACGCGGCGTCGAACCCGCGCGCAGCGATCCGGCGCACATCTCGACGCTCCGCGGACAATTCGGGTGTTCGCAGAAACCGGCCGGTCCACCGACTCGAGGTCAGGCCAGGCCGGGTAAAAGTGCGACTACGATCCGCGTTTGCGCCACGGCCGGTGCAGCTTGCGCTCAAGATGCACTTTGCAGGTGACGTTGGACGAGGCGACGGCAATGGACCGGGCAGCCGCGAACCCCGCGGTGCGCTCCGATCGTGCCATGACAGCCTCCGACAGTTCCGGCGAATCAACCAGTCCGCGATCATTTTCGCGGCTGTGCGCCGAATCTACGACCGCCCGCTGGGAGTTCGCCGTGTGCACGCTGCAAGCAAGCGGAAATCGCAGGTCACCGTCGGCCGGTGATCTGCGTCACGCGTTCACGTTTCATCGTACCGCGACTTGATCGTGTTGCGACAGAACGTCTTTGGTGGGCGGGTCCACACCGCCTACCGGCGGGTCGCCGCCAGGTACCGGATCGACGTCGGCGCACCGTCGAGTTCCTGCAGCGACAGCAACGGCAGCCGGGCCGCCGCGAACAACTCACCGATCCCGGAATCGGTTGTCACCCAACCACTGTCGGCCAGGTAGCGCACCACGTCGGTGTGCTCACCGGAATAGAACGGCCCGGCACCGGTCAGGCTCAGGCCGCGCCGCCGCCAGTTCTGCACCAGCGACTCGGAGTGCACCGCCTGCGAATGGTTCGGCGGCACGGTGTAGGAGGCGGCGAACCGACTGCCCGGGGCACTGAGTTCGGTGACCCCGTCCAGCAGCCGATTCTGCGCATCCGACGGCACGTACCAGACCAGCAGGCCCTCGATGACCCAGGCGGTGGGTGCGGCCCGGTCGAAGCCCACCCGCTGCAGCGCCGCGGGCCAGTCGTCGCGCAGATCGATCCCGACCGCACGACGGGCGGTGCTCGGCGTCGCACCCAGGGCCCGCATGGTGGCCGTCTTGAAATCGACCACCCGCGGCTGATCGACCTCGTAGACGCTGGTGCCGGTCGGCCACCACAGCCGGTAGGCGCTGGTGTCCAGGCCCGACCCGAGGATCACCGCCTGCCGGATGCCGCCACGTGCCGCGTCGGCGAAGAACGCGTCGAAGAACCCGGTGCGGGCCGCGGCGAACTCCGCCAGCCGGGGGAATCCGCCGTCGTCGCCGAGCCGGGACGGGTCCATCTGACCGTCGGCGATCCGGTTGCAGATCTCCAACCCCACCGCATGCACCAGTGGCGCCGCGTACGGATCGTTCATCAGTCCGCGGATGGTCGCAGCGGCGCGGGCGGCCGCCAGCACCGTGGCGATGACGCCGGCGCCGGTGTCCAGGTTGGCCCGGTTGTCGCGCGGCGCCGGCACCGCGCTCAACGCGACCCCCCGTCGGCGCCGAACACCACCGCCAGCAGCCGGTCGGCCATCCCGTCCGCCGCGGCGACCAGCATCTCGTCGCCGGCAGCCAGCGCGTCAGCCGACCGCGGCAGCAGCACCGCACCGCCGCGCAGCACTGCGACCAGCGCGGTGTTCTCCGGCAGCGTCAGGTCGCACACCCGCTGCCCGATCAGCGCATTGTCGTCGGGCAGCGTCAGCTTCGTCAGGTTGGCCTGCCCGCTGCGCAGCCCCATCAACTGCACCGGGTGGCCGACGTCGATGGCGCCCTCGACGGCGGCGACCATCGCGCGCGGCGTGGACACCGCGACGTCGATGCCCCAGCCCTCGGTGAACAGCCACTCGTTGTTGGCGTTGTTGACCCGGGCGACCATCCGGTCCACCTCGAACTCCGACTTGGCCAGCAGCGCGATGGCCAGGTTCACCTTGTCGTCGCCGGTCGCGGCGATCACCACGTCGCAAAGCTGGATGCCGCATTCCTCCAGGGCGGACAGCTCGCAGGCGTCGGCGAGCAGCCATTCGGCCTCCGGCACCGAACGCGGCTCGTAGTGGTCCGGGTTGCGCTCGATCAGCAGCACCCGGTGGCCGTCGCCGATCAGTTCCCGCGCCACGGACCGTCCGACCGCGCCGGCGCCGGCGATCCCGATGCGCATACCGACTCTCCTCACCTGTGCCCGGGTGTAGCACCGTCGGAACAGAGGCTACTGATTTACTGGCAGCTAACGCGACCCCGCTGGCCGCTCGGGCGGGGTCGCTTCACCCGCCCGCCGCCCGAACGGGGATGACATGTCGTTGCAGCAGCTCTACGTGGCGCTGCTCATCGCCGGTGTGGTGCTGCTCGCCAGCATCATGTTCACCCGGGCGGCCGACCGCGTCGGCCTGCCGAGCCTGCTGCTGTTCCTGGCGGTCGGGGTGGCGATCGGCAACGACGGCCTGGGGCTGGACTTCTCCGACGTGCAGCTGGCCAGCGATCTGGGCACCGCCGCGCTGGCCGTGATCCTGGTCGAGGGCGGTTTGACGACGCGGTTCTCCGACATCCGGCGGCTGCTGGCCCCGGCCGGGGTGCTGGCCACCGTCGGCGTCGGCGTCAGCATGGCGGTGGTGGCCGTCGGCGCCCACCTGCTGCTCGGGATGAACTGGCAGCTGTCGTTCCTGCTCGGCGCGATCGTCTCCCCCACCGACGCCGCCGCGGTGTTCTCGATCCTGCGGGTGCTGCCGCTGCCGCGCCGGGTGGCCGGGCTGCTGGAGGCCGAATCCGGTTTCAACGACGCCCCCGCCGCGATCGTCGTGCTGATGCTGAGCACCACGCCGCTGGTGGTCGACCCGCTCACCGCGATCGGCGGGGTGGTCTACGAGTTGGCGGCCGGCACCGCGATCGGCCTGGCGGTCGGCTTCGCCGGGGCGTTCGCGCTGCGCCGGGCCGCGCTGCCGGCATCCGGGCTGTACCCGCTGGCCACGTTCGGGCTGGCCATGGTGGCGTTCGCCGCGGCGGGCACCGCCCATGCCAGCGGGTTCATCGCCGCCTACCTGTCCGGGGTGGTGCTGGCGAACTCCGGGCTGCCGCACCGCGCGGCGATCCGCTCCTTCGCCGAGGGACTGGGCTGGCTGGCGCAGATCGGCCTGTTCGTGCTGCTGGGGCTGCTGGTCAGTCCGAGTCAGTTGCCGCGTGAGCTGATGCCGGCGCTGATCATCGGGGCGGTGCTGTTGCTGCTCAGCCGGCCGCTGTCGGTGGTGGCCTCACTGGTGTGGTTCAAGGTGCCGTGGCGCGAACAGATCTTCCTGTCCTGGGCCGGCCTGCGCGGGGCGGTGCCGATCGTGTTGGCGACGTTCCCGATCGTCGAGGGCGTGCCGTACAGCTTCCGGCTGCTCAACATCGTCTTCATCCTGGTGGTGGTGTACACCGTGGTGCAGGGGCCCAGCCTGGGGCCGTTGGCGCACAGCCTGCGGCTGGTGCCGCGGGATTCCACCCGGGAGCTGCAGGTGGAGGCGGCGCCGCTGGACGTGCTGGACGCCGAGCTGTTGACGATGACGGTGCAGCCCGGCTCCCGGCTGCACAACGTGTCGGTGCTGGAACTGCGGCTGCCGGATCCGAGCGTCATCACGCTGATCATCCGCAAGGGTGAGACGTTCGTCCCGCAGCCCGACACCCGCATCACGATCGGCGACGAACTGCTGATCGTCACCACCACGACGACCCGCACCGCCGCCGAGCGCCGACTGCGCGCGGTCAGCCGGCGCGGCAAGCTCGCCTACTGGTTCGACGAGTACGGCGACGCCGATTAGGCGTTGACTCTGCGCTGACGGCGGAAAAGTACGACTGCACCGCGCCCTGGACGCAGAGTCAACGGAAGGTGATCAGCGGGATCGCCGTCTCGGCCGGGGTGAGCCCGCCATGAAAACCTACGAGGCCGGCCACCTCCTTCGGCTCGTGTGCGCTGGCCAGCACCGCGGTGTCACCGGTACAGACGACGACGACGTCGCCGATGCGGGCCAGATGCTCGTCGCGCACCGGCCCGAACAGCCCGGCTGCCACCGCCTCGTCGCGGCTGTGCACCTGTGCCCGGCCTTCCAGTAGCCCCGACCAGGCGGCCTGCACGTCCGGCGCGGCACCCGGTTCGGTGTGCAGGTAGCGCACCCGCGGTTCACCGGCGACCACCCGCACCCCGGCGGCCAGCCGCGGGTCGGCGTCGAGGTCGATGCGCGCCTGCGGCGGCACGTTGAGGCCGCCGTGGTCGGCGGTGACCAGCAGGGCGGCGTCGCCGGGCAGGGTCGCCACCAGGTGGCGCAGCAGCGCATCGACGCGGGCGGCGGCGGTGTGCCAGTGCGACGAGCCGATGCCGGAGAGGTGCGCCGCATGGTCCAGTGCGGCGGTGTAGCCGTAGACCAGGCCGGGGCCGGCGGCCAGCTCCGCACTCACTCGCTGCGCGTAGCGCTCACCCTTCGCCGTCGGGATGAACTGCGCCCCCCGGTAGGCGGATTCGGTCAGCCCGCTGCCGATGAACAGGTCCGGCAGCACCGCCCGTGCGTCGATACCGGCGTCGCGCAGCCGCTCGAACCAGGTCGGCACCGGCTGCCAGTCCGCCGGCGCCGGGTCGTCCCGCCAGAAGATGTGGTTGAGCACCCGCTCGGTGCCCGGGACGTTGACGGTGAAGCCGAGGATCCCGTGCTGACCGGGCGGCACCCCGGTTCCCAGCGAGGTCAGCGAGGTCGGTGTGGTCGACGGGAATGTGCAGGCCAGTTCCGTCAGCCGCCCGGCTCGTTCTGTCTGCCGGCCGGCCAGCACCGACGCCAGCAGCGAGGCGTCCTCGACCAGCTGCGGCAGCAGGTGATAGCCCAGCCCGTCGACCAGCACCAGCACCACCCGGTTGACGTCGCCGACCCGGTCAGCCAGCCCGAGGACATCCTCGGCGCCGGGCACCCCCAGCAGGGCGGCGGCGGACGGCAGGATGTCGCAGATCGACCTCGGCATCAGCCCAGCCTGTCACGCCGGGCCCACCGCCGGTCACGGTCCGTACGGGTCGCCCGGCAGGGTGCTGCCCGGAACCCGCGCCGCGCTGCGGTTGTTCTTCGGACCGCTGTTGTTCCCGCCGCCGCCGTTGCCGCCACCACCGTTGCCGCCACCACCGCTTCCGCCGCTGCCGCCCTTGGGGATGCTGGGGGCGCTGAGCTTCGGCATGCTTGAGTTGCTGCTGCTGCCGCTGCTGTTGCCGTCGTTGTGGTTGCCGTTCTGGTCGCTGGTCTGACCGCTGGTCTGGTCGCTGGTCTGGCCGTCGTGAGCCTGGGCGTCGGTGCTGTGGCCGTCGGCGCTCGGACTGTCGGCGCTGTGGCCGGTCCCGTCGACGGAGGCCGCCGAAGCGCTGGTGTCGCCGTCCCCGTGGTCATCACTGCCGCCGTAGAGGAAGCTCTCGCCGTGCGACTCGGCCGGGTTGTCGGCGGCACCGGTCGGGTCGGCGTTGATCCAGGATTCGTCCAACTGGTGCATGGCGGCGCTGAGTTGCGCGTCGCCGCCGCTGAACGCCTGGTCGAGTTGGCTGAGCGGGTCGGTGAACGCGCCGGGCTCCGCCGCACCGGCCAGTGCCGTCGCGAGGTCCTCCGGAGCCGCGATGTCCCCCGGGATGAACGCGGCCGGGTCGAAGTCGCCCGGCACGAAGGCGTCCGGGGAGAACCCGGCCAGCGCCCCACCGGCGTGGTCGACGCCGGCCGTCGCCGCGTTGAGGACCGTGTCGATCAGGTCGTCGATGTCGGCGTGGGCCGGTGAGCCCGCCGCGACCCCCAGCAGCGCCCCGGCCGCGCAGCAGACGCCGGCCACCCGGTGTCGTACCGCTGCACTGCCCAAGCCGCCACGCCGGCGATCGCCCATCGTCGAACCTCTCCTCGATAACCGCCGGATGACCACCACCCGGCGGCGACGAACGTAACCGCAGGAAATGACATCCGGCCACACGGAAGGTGAACTTCACGGATTGGCCCGGGGAAACCGAACTCTTCGAACCGGGTGCGAAAAACTCACTCGTATCCGATGTTTCACCTGGTCAGCGATGATTTTGAGACGCGCGTCACTTCGCCGTCTTTCAGTTATCACCGTGCAGACGGCTGCATTTCACAGTTTCTCTCCGCCATTTGTGCGCAGTCACACAAAAAATCACGCTGCGACATAAAGCGGGGACATTCGGTTCGGTGTGACCGCCGACACTCGCAACTCCTACAGGGCGGATCGCGCCGTGCTGGTGTCCGGCGACACCCTGGACGCCGGGCAGGGAATCCGCGGCGAACTCGTCGAGTGAGCAGCTACCGCGTCGTCGGCGACGAGTTGCACATCTTTCAGGCGCGCTGCCGCTACGGACGTGCTGTACGGGCATCCGGCGATCGCCGAGGTCGCGGTGCTGGGCACCCCGCACCCGCGCTGGGGCGAGGCCGTCACGGCGGTGGTGGTGCTGCGCCCCGGCGCGACGCTGACCCTGGATGAGCTGCGCGAGTACGCCCGCGACAAGCTGGCGGCGTTCAAGATCCCGCTGCGACTGGAGTTCGTCGACGCGCTGCCGCGTACCCAGTCCGGCAAGGTCGTGAAGTACCAGCTCCTGGACCTGCTCACGGGCCCGTCGGCGCTCTGACTTTTCACAATCTCGACCAGCGATTTTTCAGAAATGGTCCAGTGAACGGCAAGTGAGCGGCACCTAAGCTCAACCTTTGAACAAGCCGGATTGTCACTTTCCGTTAGGAGCCCCTGTGCCCCGTCTGCACCGCACGTTCGCGCTCAGCACCTCGGTCGGTGCCGCCCTGGCCCTCGCACTGGGTCCGCTGGCCGCCGCCCCGGCGGCCACCGCCGAATTCGGGCTGGACGACCTGTTCGACCCGAGTTCCTGGTTCGACGCCGGTTCGGCCGCCGACCTGAGCGGTGTGTCGTTCGACCCGGACACCCTGGGGCTGAGCGCGACTCCCGCCGGGGATCTGGCGCAGTGGCTGGACGGCGCCGGTTCCGCCGCCGTCGCACCGGTGGACCCGACCGAGGACTTCGGGCAGAGCATCTACCTGCAGGTGCACACCGCCGTCGAGACGTGGATGAGCACCGCCGCCGGCCAGGACTTCGAGAAGGCCGTCAACCCGCTGTTCGCCTTCGACGGCTCCTGCGGCCTGATCTGCAACGGTGACACCGGCACCGCCGCCGACCCGACCGGCGGCAACGGCGGCTGGCTCTTCGGCGACGGCGGCGCCGGGTACAGCTCGGATGCGGCCGGGACGGTCGGCGGCAACGGCGGCAACGCCGAGGGCTGGGGCAACGGCGGCGTCGGCGGCACCGGCGGCGAGGGTGCTGACGGCGGCAACGGCGGCAACGGCGGCTTCCTCTTCAGCACCGGCGGGGCCGGCGGCACCGGCGGGGCCACCACTGATGGTGGCACCGCCGGCGACGGCGGCGACGGCGGCCTCGGCGCACTGTTCTCCGGCACCGGCGGGGCCGGCGGCAACGGCGGCGCGGCCACCGGCACAGGCAGCGTCGGCGGCAACGGCGGCACCGGCGGCATCACCGGCACCGACTTCGGCAAGACGTTCGTCGCCGGCTTCAACGCCACCGACGGCAACGGCGGCACCGGCGGCGACGCCACCGGCGACGGCGCCACTGCCGGTAACGGCGGCACCGGCGGCAGCTACGACTTCCTCAGCGGCATGAACCCCAACAACGCCGGCGGGGCAGTGTTCGGTGGCAACACCGCCACCGGCGGCGACGGCGGCACCGGCGGCAACGCCACCGGAATCGACGCCACGGCCGGTGACGGCGGCACAGGCGGAGCCGGTGGCGGCCTCGGCATGATGGGCATCAGCGCGAACGGCGGCACCGGCGGCAACGGCGGCGACGGCGGCACCGCCTCCGGCGCCGGCGCGCACGCGGGCAACGGCGGTGACGGCGGGGGCGGCGGCGACGGCTTCTCCCAGTCCAGCAACGTCAACGGCGGCAACGGCGGCGACGGCGGCGTGGGCGGCAACGGCGTCGACGGGGCGCTGGCCGGCCACGGCGGCTCCGGCGGCAGCGGCGGCGCCGTCGACAACCCGGCTCTCCACTACGGCAACAGCGGCACCGGCGGCGACGGCGGCGCGGGCGGAACCAGTGGCGGCGGCGTGGCCGGCACCGGCGGCGCCGGCCACGCCGGTGCGTTCTCCGGACTCAACCCGGCCGACCTGCACGGCCCGTCGGGCCCGGTCGACGCCGCGGGTGGTGGCGGCGGCGGGGGCGGCGGCGCCGGTGACGGCACCGGCAGCACGGGTGGCAACGGCGGGGCCGGCGGTGCCGGCGGGCAGTCCAACGGACTCTTGGGCGAAGGCGGCCAGGGCGGCACCGGCGGTACCGGGGTCAACGGCGGCACCGGAGGCGACGGCGGGGCCGGCGGAACCGGTGACGGTGAAAACGGCGGCAACGGCGGGACCGGAGGCATCGGCGATGCCGGTCACGGCGGGACCGGCGGCCACGGCGGCAACGGCGGGTTCGGCGGCGACGCGGGAACCGCCGGCGCCGGAGGCAACGGCGGCACCGGCAGCAGCGGCGGCACGGGCGGCAACGGCGGCGCCGGCGGGACGGGCAGTAGCAACGCCATGCCGCCGAACACCAGCGCCCACGACGCCGCCGGCGGGAACGGCGGCGACGGCAGCAACGGCGGCACCGGCGGCAACGGCGGCGCGGGCGGCGCCGGGATCAACGGCGGCGTCGGCGGCACCGGCGGTAACGGCGACGCGGGCGTCGGCGGCAACGGCGGCGACGGCGGCAACGGCGGCGACGGCGGCAACGGCGGCACCACCAGTGGCTTCACGCATGACGGCACCGGCGGCACCGGTGGGGCGGGTGGCAACGGCGGCGACGGCACGGCGGCGGCGAACGGCGGCAACGGTGGCGACGGCGGGGCCGGCGGCAACGGCGGCCAGCAGGGCCTGAACTCCACCACCAACGCCGACACCAACGGCGGCAACGGCGGCAATGGCGGGGCGGGCGGCAACGGCGGTCAGATCGGCGCGAACGGCAATGGCGCCGGCGGCAACGGTGGCAACGGCAGCGCCGGCACCAACGGCACAAGCACGGCCAACGGCGTCGACGGTGTGGCCGGCGGCGCCGGGGGCAACGGCGGCGCGGACGGCACCGTCGGCGCCGCCGGTTCGCCCAGCGCAGCGATTCCACAGTCGTAATCCAGCTGGAAAGCCGGTAGATCGTTTTACGATATTTTCGGCCCGACTACGGCCGCTTCGCAGATCGCGAGGCGGCCGTGGCGATTTCACCGTCGAAAGGTGCACACATGTCAGCTCACCGCAAAGCCGCACGATCCCGTGAGAAGCGCCGTCGCGCACTGACACTGGGCACCGCGGCCGGCGCGGCCCTGACCTTCGGGCTCGGAATGCCTTCGGCCAATGCCGAATTCGGGCTGGACGACCTGTTCGACCCGAGCCTGTGGCTGGACCCCGGTCAGGTCGCCGACGCCGGCAGCGCCGCGTTCGACCCGGCCGCGCTGAACCTGGCCGACCCGACCGGCGGCCTGGACACCGCGCTGACCGCCGGATCGGCCGGGGCGGACCCGGGCTCCGCCCTGGTCGACTTCGGTGCGGGAATGCTCTACATGCAACTGCACACCGACATGCAGGACTGGATGACCAGTTCGTTCGGCGCCGAGTTCGACAAGGCGATCAACCCGATGTTCGCCACCGGCGACGTGTGCGGGCTGATCTGCAACGGCGCGGACGGCACCGCAACCGACGTCAATGGTGGCGACGGCGGCCTGCTCTTCGGTGACGGCGGCAACGGCTACAGCACGGATGCCGCCGGGGTGGCCGGTGGCAACGGCGGCGACGCCGGCCTGTTCGGCAACGGCGGGGCCGGCGGCGACGGCGGCGCCGGTGCGGCCGGCGGTCTCGGCGGCAACGGCGGGACCTCGATCGGCGTCGGCGGCGACGGCGGGAACGGTGGCGACGGCCTGGCCGCCGGCAACGGCGGTGACGGCGGTGCCGGCGGCCAGGCCGGGCAGGTGTTCGGCATCGCGGGCGACGGCGGGAACGGCGGGGCGGGCGGCGCCGACGCCTCGGGCACGGCCGGTGCGGGCGGCAACGGCGGCGCCGGCGGTGGTGCGCACATCCCGGCCGGTACCGGGTCGACCTCAACGAGCCTGGCCAAGAGCGGTGACCTGTTCAGCGTCGGCGGCAACGGCGGCGCGGGCGGGGACGGTGGAGCCGGTCTGACCGCCGGCGCCGGCGGAGACGGCGGCACCGGCGGGGTGAGCGTCGCCCGGTTCGGCGGTATCGACGGCGGCACCGGCGGGGCCGGCGGCGAAGGCGGCGCCGCGGACGGCGTGAGCAGTGTCGGTGGCGCCGGTGGCGCCGGCGGCGACGGCGGATCGACCGTGTCACTGTTCGGCGGCACCGCGGGCAACGGCGGGATCGGCGGGGCCGGCGGCGCGGCCGAGGGCGCGCACAGCGCCGGCGGCGCGGGTGGCACC